>JBJONT010000211.1:0-38469 GCA_046051705.1 Planctomycetota bacterium
GACCGGATCGGCTTTGAGAACCATCTAAACTATATTCATTCAAATGGTTGCGGTTTGGAACGCTCACTCGCTGTAGGACTCTATGTATTCCTGAACTCTACATTAGTCGATCAGTATTTTCGTCGTTTCAGTGGCCACACCCAGGTAAATGCGACTGATCTACGAGCATTACCGTATCCCAATCGAGACGCCTTACAAGCCATGGGACGCGATATGGCAGCCCTGGACTTCTCGCAGGACGCGATTGACGAACTCGTTGAGGAGCATGTCCATGGCAGCCGCTAAATCCAATCGCAATGCTAACAGCCGAAGGAAGCGACTTGCCGAAGCCATCGCAATACTCACCGCAATGCAGTTCGGCCCAAAACAACGCAACGATACAGCGGCCTACACACTTCTAGCGATCCTTGATCTACCACCTGATGCTCCATGGGAAGATGCTCAAGCACCTCTTCGTGGTATCACTCCGATCATCGATTTCATCGCCAACTCGTATGGGGTTCGCTACGCACCGAATACTCGCGAAAACATCCGCGATGACGCAGTCAAATTTTTCGTTGAGGAAGGGCTGATTGTTCGCAATCCCGACAATCCGAATCGCCCGACCAATAGCGGTAGCACCGTCTATCAAATTGAGCCAAATGCCCTCACTTTACTTCGTAAATTTGAAACCAATGATTGGGATATCCAACTGCATGAGTACCTCGCGAGCAAAACGCACCTCAAGAACGAAATCCACAGAAACCGCGACTTAACTCGCGTACCAGTGACCTTACCTAATCGATCTCAGGTCTCACTCTCTCCTGGTGGGCAAAATCCACTCATCAAAGCGATAATCGAACACTTCTGCCCCACCTTCGCACCAGGTGGAACGGTGCTCTACATCGGCGACACGGAGAACAAATTTGTTCATCTTGAAAAAGACAGCTTGGCAGCACTCGGTGTCGCTTTGGATTCAGCTGCAAAAATACCCGACGTGATCGTCCACTTCGCTTCCCGAAACTGGTTGCTGCTCATCGAAGCTGTAACTAGCGCTGGTCCGGTCGATGGTAAGCGTCGAAAAGAACTAAAGGAACTTTTTGCAGGCTGCAAAGCAGGCTTAGTATTCGTTACTGCATTCGAAAGCCGCCGTACGATGCAGACCTTTGTTTCACAAATCGCATGGGAATCAGAAGTCTGGATCGCAGATGCCCCGGACCACATGATTCACTTCAACGGCGAACGATTCCTCGGACCATATCCCGATGTGATGCCTCAGTAGTGCAGAGCACTACCCTCTACTGTCCACTGTCTATTCTCTTTTTCCCTTCTAGCCGCAACATGGCTTTCGGGTTCCAATCAGAGATTAAGAGTGTATTCAAAAGAAATTGAGGTTTTTAAGAACATGAGTGTACAAGAACACCGCAAGAAGGCTGAATCTCGTCTTAAAGTCGCGGTACTGACCGTAAGCGACACCAGAACCTTCGAGAACGACCTCGGCGGAAACCTTATCCAGAGCTTGATCGAACAAGCCGGCCACAAGGTGGTCAGCCGAGAAATCGTCAAAGACGAGCTTGAAGCAATCCAGCAATGCACCTTGCGACTCTTAGGCGATAACCAAGAGGCCAGTATCCAAGAGGCCGGCACCCAAGGGGACTCTCTCGATGAAGCACCCGATGCAATTCTAATCACGGGTGGGACTGGTTTAGCGGCTCGCGATCAGACCACCGAAGCGATCGAAGCCCTCTACGATGCAAGAATCCCAGGGTACGGTGAATTGTTCCGGATGCTCTCCTATCAAGAAATCGGGCCAGCATCGATGCTTAGTCGTGCCAGTGGTGGACGACGGGGAAAACAAGTGATCCTGACCATGCCGGGCTCGCCAGCCGGCGTACAATTGGCCATGGAGAAACTTATCGTCCCCGAACTTCCCCACCTGGTGCATCATGCCGGTAAATAATATCGCCCAAGGCCGACCCGTCGATCTGCTGTCAAACCGACGAAGAAAGCCGCTGCTCTCCGGGTTTGACTTCTCCCTAAACCTGCTTACCCGGGGCCTACCTACGCGGGGCCTACCTACGCGGGGCCTACCTACGCAGGGCTTACTTATGCGGGGCCTGCTCACCTTGGGCCTGCTCACCTTGGGCCTAACTGCTGAGAAATCTTCAGCTCAACCCCCTCCTCCTGACAACACGCCAGCTGCCGACTCGCCCGCTGCGAACTCGCCTGTTGAAAACACGGCTGTTGCGAACTTGGCTGCTAAAAACACGGCCGCCGATAAACAATCAGCCGAGAAAAAACCGGGCAACAACCCCGCACCTGCCGCAGCCGACGCGGCTTCAAATCTCTACAAAGTCCGCATTCAGTTCGACGTCCCATATCAAGGCGATGCGGATCCGTTGCAAGTCGCCGATATTTACATTCCCCTTCGCGAAGACATCGAGCACGCACCCAAGCTACCAGGCGTTTTAGTAATTCATGGTGGAGCTTGGGTCGCCGGCGATAAACGATTCGATTCCGGCCACGCGCGCAAGATCGCGCAACAAGGCTATGTGGTCATGGCCATCAACTATCGGCTTGCGCCCAAACACAAGCATCCCGCGCAGGTTCAAGACTGTCGGCAAGCGCTGCGGTGGCTCCATGAGCATGCCCAAGAGTACCACATGGATGAGACGGCTTTAGGAGTATGGGGCTATTCCGCCGGCGGGCATTTAGCTGCCCTCTTAGCAACCGATCGAAAGGAACTTGATCCGCCGATCCGCGTCTGCGTTGCAGGTGGTGCACCTTGCGACCTATCGATGATCCCAGAAGACAGCCGAGTCCTCGCTGGGTTCCTCGGTGGAACTCGCAAACGGCTTGCAAATCTCTATGCGGAAGCTTCTCCGATCGAACATGTCACCCAAGACGATCCGCCGGTGTTGTTGTTTCACGGAGATGCAGACGAGTTGGTTCCGATCGAATACGCAAAGCGAATGCAAAAGAAGCTTTCGGAACACTCAGTAGAACATGAGCTGATCGTCTTGCCAGGCAAGTCCCACTTGATGGCTTTCGTCGATCCGCGTGGCATGAAAGCATCGATCTCGTTCCTCAATCGCTACCTCAAAGCTCCCCGTTGATTGAGCTTATTCGATGATCTTCTGCAGTCGCTCAAGCATCCCGTCCGCCACGTCGCGATGCTCATCGATCACGTTTTGGCTTTCACCTAAATCGGACTGCAAGTCAAACAACTGTAGCTTAGGAATCTTCGTGGGAACGAGTCTTAGTTCGACGTTGCTTGCGCGCTGAGCGTTCGACAAAAGTAGTTTCCAGCGACCTTCGCGGTACCCGAAATTCCCCGCTTGCCCGTTGTCTTGCTGAACCAATGCGGATCGCCCCGCCGCTTCGGGATCGAGTAGAACTTGGCTTAAGTCTTGCGAGTCTTGGAAAGCCCCTGGTGGGACTTGAGCCCCGGCGAGAGCTGCTGCCGTTCGAGCGTAATCGATCGTACAGATAACCTGCTCGCTGGTACGAGGTTGAATTCTCGCGGGCCACCAAGCGATCATCGGTGTGCGAGTACCACCTTCATAAACATTGTATTTGCCACCTCGAAGCGGACCGTTCGGATCATGATTACCCAACGCTTCGATCGCGGAATCTTCGTACCCATCGTCGAGGACCGGACCGTTATCGCTACAAAAAAGGATCAACGTGTTGCGGTCAAGCTTGTTCGCTTCCAGCGAACGTAGAATCTCGCCAACACACCAGTCAAGCTCAACGATTGCATCACCGCGAGGGCCATGTTTCGTTGCACCAGCAAAGCGTTCGTGCACTACGCGTGGGACATGGATTGCATGCGAGCAAAAGAGCAAGAAGAAAGGGGTTTGACGATGGTTGGAAATCCATTGGTTCGCAGATTCAACCCATCGGTCCGACAGGTCTTCATCCCGAAAGCGGGCGGACTGCCCTCCGGTGTAGAATCCGATGCGGCTTACTCCATTATGAATCGTCGCATTATGACCATGCGACCAATTCATCTTCAACTCATGCCGATGTGTAATACCGGTGGGGTGATCTTCGCTGGGTGACTTATCGCCGACCCACAGTGGATCGTTCGGGTCGAGTCCTCGCACCCGATCGTTCTCCACGAAGACTTGGGGAACCCGATCGTTGGTCGTAGGTAGCAGCAGGCAGTGATTGAAGCCGAAGTCCAACGGGCCGGGGCGAAGCGTACCGTTCCAATCTGGACCGTTCGGCCCACCCAACCCCAAGTGCCATTTGCCGATCACGCTCGTTTGGTATCCGACCGACTGCAAAACACTCGCGATCGTAGGGGTGCCGGCAGGAATAATCGAAGGTGAGTTCGGGGGTGCGACACCGGTCCCCTTCTGACGAAAAGCATACTTGCCCGTCAAAAGGGAGTAGCGGGTCGGAGTGCACGTAGAGGCTGAGCAGTATCCACTAGTGAACCGAATCCCTTCGGCTGCGATGCGGTCGATGTTCGGCGTTGGAATAGAACTGGCTCCGTAACAGCCAACATCGCCGTAACCCAAATCATCGGCGAGGATGACAATGATGTTCGGTTTGTCCCCTTGAGTCTCTCTCAAGTCCCCGAAGTTGGCCAACGCGGTAGCGTTGAGAATCACGCCGATCAGAACCAAGCGAATCGATTTTGCGAAGTACATCAGGATACCTTGGGATTTGAATTGGAACGCCAGTCGTTGGGGTTCTCTCTGCACAAATGAATTTAGCAGCGAAAGCTTGACGGGCTTCCAATATAACTGGTACCTGCGCGTAATTCGATCCACGAATATGGTATGTTATCACCCTAAGGAAAGTACTCGAGAACGCGATCTGCGATCGACACACGAAAGGTATGGACTATGCCACGAGCAACCAACGTTTTAGGAACGGAACTTCAATCCTGTTCGTTCGACCCGATGACCGGGTTTTTTCGAGACGGTTGTTGTCGCTCAGGGGCGGAGGACATCGGGCTGCACTTGGTATGCGCCAGGATGACAGAGGAATTCCTGATTTTCTCAAAGTCACGCGGAAATGACTTAAGCACCCCAATGCCGCAGTATCACTTCCCAGGGCTCAAACCAGGGGATCAATGGTGCCTGTGCGTCTTGCGATGGAAAGAAGCTTTCCAGGCAGGCGTTGCCCCTCAAGTGGTTTTAGAGGCGACCCACATTTCGACGCTCGAATTCGTCGACCTTGAAGATCTCGAAGCCCATCGATTTGAAGAGTAATCCACTCGATCCGAACCCAAATACTCATCGCTACAGGATTCTCTGAAAAGCACTTTTCATACGCTTGTAGCGGGGAACTGCCCCCTTAGAGTACACTGTGCTTGTAGAACTCGCTGTTCTTATAGAGCACCCGATCGAACTACGTCTTAAGTTATGTCTCGAGTTAATTTTTGCAGTTGAATTTTGCAGCAGAGCCCTTTGATGATCGAGCTAATGAACTTCGGCAAAGACTACGGCGAATTCACTGCCGTCGGGTCGATCGATATGAAGATTGCAGCCGGCGAGCTGTTTGGTTTCATCGGGCCCAACGGTGCCGGTAAAAGCACATCCATTCGCTTCTTGGCGACGTTGCTCAAGAGCAGTCGCGGTGATGGGACCGTCAATGGATTTAGCGTCAACAAACAACCGATGGAAGTGCGGCGCAGCATCGGATACATGCCGGATGATTTCGGTGTTTACGACGGAATGAAAGTTTGGGAATTCCTGGACTTCTTCGCCGTAGCCTACAAGATCTCGCGCACACAGCGCAAGAAGGTGATCGGCGATGTTCTCGAACTGCTTGATCTGACCCACAAACGCGACGACTTCGTCAATGGACTCTCCCGAGGTATGAAACAACGCCTCTGCTTGGCAAAAACCTTGGTCCACGACCCTCCTGTACTTATTCTCGATGAACCGACCAGCGGCTTGGACCCCCGAGCGAGAATCGAAGTCAAAGCATTGCTCAAAGAGCTTCGCAAAATGGGTAAAACGATCCTCATCAGTAGCCACATCCTCTCGGAACTTGCTGATTGCTGCACATCCATCGGTATCATCGAACGTGGTCAACTGCTCATGCACGGGCCGATCGATTCTGTCTATCGACAAATCCGTCGCAACCGTATCGTCGAAATCCGTTTCATCGCAAATCAAGATGCGGGCGTTTCGATTCTGCGAAGCGATCCGAGCATGCGGGATCTGAGCATCGATGGAAACCGAGTCACCGGAGAATTCGAGACCGATGACGAAGGACTCGCAGCCCTGATGAAACGCCTAGTCGATGGCGGTGTCCAAATGCGTTCCTTCAACGACAAAGACCCGACCCTCGAAGACGTCTTCATGCTGGTCACCAAAGGACTCGTCGCCTAAGGATGAAAACCGCGCTCGCTTGGATCCTTATCTCGATGGTCAAGTTCTACCAGCGAGCGATCAGCCCGCTCCTCTGGAGTTCTTGCCGCTTCACACCCAGTTGCTCGCAGTACATGATCGAAGCCATCGAGAAGTACGGGCCGCTCAAAGGTGCAGCGAAAGGTATCTGGAGAATCATGCGATGCCATCCGGGAACCCCCGGTGGCTTCGACCCGCCCTGAGCGACTTCGGCTTCGCCCCTCTACGGTGCGCCCATCTTCAGTGCGCCTTCTCTACGGTGACCTATTTAAAGGTGCCTAACCTACGGGGCATTATCGAAAGGGGCCTTATCGAAAGGTGCCTTATCGAAAGGTGCCTTCTCAACAGTAACCGATATCCATTGATGGTCGGATCCGAGGGACGGGAATCCTACATCGCGGTCAATCACTCGCCAATTGCTGGACACCAGCGCGTGATCTATCGGGATCCCAACGATTCCTAAACCGGTGGGCCATGTCGCAAAAAATCCACGGTAGTCCCGACTATCGCGCAGCGATGACTCGCGGATCATCGAGCGGAACGCATGGCTCCAGGGCGTAATGTTCAAATCCCCTACAAGGATCAAATCGCTATCCTGCTCTTGAACCCACTTCCCTGCCGCCGCAAGCTGCTTGTCTCGCACCAAAAATCGATTGTCGAGATTCGGAGACGAAGTATGCATTGCAAGCAGCTTTGTGGTCCGTTTGTTTTCACCTTTGGCAGGAAGTGTAGCTGCAAGAGACGGATAGCCAGTGGTTGCAAAATCGAGTTCTTCGAACGTGGTGTTAGGTATGCGAGTTAAAATCGCCAACCCTCGCGTGTTAGTCCGCGGTAACCATTGCGAATAAGGGTACCGATCGCGCAGTTCTTTCAATCCTTGAGTATGGCCAGGTGTCAGTTCAAGCAATACAACGATGTCGGCGTCGGCTTGCTCGATCGTGTCGAGTATCTCGCGATATCTCTCATTTGCCAAAAGCAAATTCCACGAAAAGATCTTCAGACGGGTACTATTCTCTTGGTTGGCTATCTTCTTATCAGCTACCCCCAGATCAGTTTGCGCAGTCAATCGATGCAGCGGAAGCGCCGTCCATGGAGTCGTGACCCAAGCTAGATAGATAGCCGGTGGAAAAATGGCTAGAGCGTTGAGAACTCTCCAGTGACTCGGCGATCGCGATCCGCGAAGCCATCCGAGAAAGGCCGAGAATGCGATCCACAACCACAACGCAATGGTCACATGCCATAACGTATGGTTCATCAACTCAAAAATCGAATTGTCCGACCATTGCAAGTGAGCGATTCCTCCCGCCCAGCCCGGAAGACTGACGAGCAGGTTGCACGCAAACCAGAAAAACATGCCACACGTCCAGCGGCGGTTCACAGCCGACAATCCTTTAGTTTGCGCAAGCTGATTCCGTTCTTCGTTGTTCTGCACCATAACCCCTTTTATTACAGTATTTCCTGGCAGAACATCTAACGCGCTGCGGCTTCGTAGATCGGCAAGTGCCGGTAGGTTACTTCCAACGATAGCAAGTTCATTGTCGTGACATACAATCGTCCGGCGTAAGCTCCCCAAGCATCGGGGATGGGCCCATCTGGGTCCCATGATCCCGCGTATGCACCTTGTGTCACTTGAGAATCAACTAAGATCGGATAAAGAGATTCATACCAAGACTTCCAACGCTCGCCTCCAGCATGATACAAGACTTGAGTCGCGTAGTACCAGTAGTAAGTGTCGCGTTGAGGAACAAGCTGAGTACCGAGGCTCGGCGGCCGACCTAGCAACCAATCAGACCCACGTGCCATCATCGGATGTTCGCGATTCCATCCTAAATACAATCGCATGAGCAATCCAACACTGGTCATCACCGGTGTCGGTACTGTCCCATGTTTCGTCTCTGGAGTGTCGGCTAAGTAGTTGTAACGGTACAGATAGCCATCGGTCGCATTGGCTTGAGAATTCTCCAACCACCTTTGAATACGATCGTAGGTTTGTTGGGGAACCGTCAGCCCCGCAAGCTCCGCGCTTTTCAAAGCCATCATCGCCCAACCGGTGACGCTCGTATCGCTCCCTATCCTCGGTGCATATCGCCATCCACCCTCGCGTGGATCTTGACTCGCCACCAAAAAATCGATTGCACGCTGTGCGCTTGGTCGAAGGTTCTCATCATGGGTCATTCCGTAAGCTTCACACAAGGCGAGAGCTCCGATCGCATGGCTATAAAGCCAAGCGTTTCGGTCGGAAGCGTTATCCATAGGCCGGTACAAATCACCATCTGGGCGCTGGCCATCGATCAAGAAGTTCAATGCTTTGCGGCAACTCTCCTGATGCTTCGCTTGTAAATGCGAGTATCCGGCACCTTGAAAGGAAAGAAGAGCCAAGGCAGTTGCGGCCGTGTCACTTCGCAAGAGTGTGCCGCGACCGTAGTCTTCTAAGTGCCACGAACCGTCTGCCCGCTGGTACTTGGCCAAGAACTCCAATCCGCGTTCGATGGCGGTTTCTGTCTTGCGTCCCAATGGACCCATGGCTTGAAGATCGCTGCTTGAGCCTTCGCCGGCCGACTCACCCGCCAGCAAATCTTCCGTTCGTCGCATCCGTTGTTCGAACGCTGGGGCAGGGATCGGTACGAGACCTTTGGTGCCTGTAAAACCGCTAGCCGTACTGCTTGGCGATCGGCGGAATTGATTTAAATCCTCTGTTATCGTACCGATTGCAGATCCGACATCACTCAGCGGAACCGACATCTCTCGCGATGACCCATTGCGCATCGCTGGAGGAGCAGACCTGCCAAGTTTCGGTGCGATCAGATCTGCTAGATTCGGTTCTGCTAGATTCGGTTCTGAAGCGCCCCGTTCTTTTGGAGTGAGAATTGGGGCACCGACCGGGGCAGGGGATCGCAAAGGTTGTTGGTCGATCGATCTGGGCGCTCGCCGCTTGTCGATGGAAGTTGGGTCGGCAAGCATCGCAGCAAGATCGTCAGGTGCTCTGAGGTTGCGATTCATGGGCTGCTCGGTAGAAGAGTTCGCAGGATTCGGTTGCGAAGTATCTGAATCGACCGGATTGCTCTCGCTCGTTACGTTTGGTTCTTTAGGTATTGGGATAGGCGAATTATTGATTCGATTTTGAGAAAGTTGCGCGTTGCGTTTGGGAAACATCAATCCGTCCCGCGTTGCCGGATCTTCGGGGGGGATGCTCGAAGCGGAACTGGAGAGGGTTTGATCCAGAGCGCGATCCACTTGACGATTCATCGATTCGCTAACCGGAGCCTGCGGCGCGGGCACAGCGCTAACCGGGTTGATGTTAGAGAGGATTTGCGAAAAAGCAGACGAAGGTGGTTCAGCGATCCTCGAATCCTCTCGCATCGATTGACGATTGCGTTCCAACGGAGTCGCTTCGGTGACAGGTAAGGATTCCGTGGGAAGTTCCGTTTGTGAAACATCCTCGAAGGGGATCACTTTGCTTGCTGGATCGGAAGTTCGCTCGTTGAGAACATTCGTATCGGGACGCATAGCGGTCTCAACTGCTTGAGGCGCGATCTCAGGCAAGTCGGTCTGGGCACTAGCACGCTCGGCGTCGTTGAGATTGCGATCGGATTTGAGGGTCGGATCGAGCGGCAGGTCAAAGCGTTCTCGCTCAAGTCGCTCGAGCGCAGCGGGAGCTACGCTCTGGGCTTTCAAATCGACTTCTTGGTCGGGAGTCTGGTTGACTTCTACCGGCCTGAGAAAATCCGGTTTTGTCGGTTGCGTAATACTCGGGTCGCTTCGCGCATCGAGCGATGTGTCTTGGTTGGTGGAGAAAAACGATGAAGCTTTCGCAGCCTCCTGCAATTGCTTCTTAGTATTTTCAGCGGTTTGTCTCGGGTCGTTCGAATTTCCAGTACCGGTAAACAGTACGGTGGAGAGCGCGATGTAGGTAAGCCCCAGATGAACCAAGACGCTGATCAAGAACCCAGCTTGAATAGAGCGCTCGGTTTGTTCGCTGATCGCGACGCGCGCAAGCATTGCCGACCCGATGAGCACGGTCGGAACAGCTAAGAAATAGGTCCAAGCATTTTGGAGAAAACGAGGGTCATCGAACCGGAGAATTCTGGCGACAAGAACTAAAACGAGGACACCGAGCAAGCCCAATGCGAGGTCTAGCAACCAGACATCATGGCCGTAGAGTTTCGATGGGTTGGAGGCGTTCTTGGTGACGCCAAGCCGCTCGACTCGCTTCATTGAGGAGTCTCCAACGGAGGAGTCGTGCCTGCGGGCTGCGAATTCGATGTTGAAGCATCGCTTGAAGAATCACTAGAAGGATCACTTAACGCTTCGCTGGCTGTTGTAAAGCGATACGACGGGATCTTCAAACGATTGCAAAGGTCCACTAACGAGACGATCGTTTGGAATTCAACCCGTTTATCCCCCCGCAACACAACCGTTTGCTGAATCGGGTTGTCCGCGAGCGCTTGCCGCAGAATTCCTTCGAGCGTTACAAGGTCGACGTATTGGCCTCGAACCATCATCGAGCTGTCTTGGGCGATGTGAACAACCAGTTCCTCCGGTTCGATGGTCATCGGAACGGCGGATTGAGCCGAAGGAAGTTTAATCGGCAACTGCTGATCGTCTTGGGAGAACTGTGTGGCGACGAGGAAGAATATCAGCAGCAGGAACACCACGTCGATCAAGGGCGTGAGGTTCAACGAGTCGAGGGCTTTGCCTTTTTGGATTTTGAACGACATGATTAATGCAAATCCATAGCGGAAAGCTTAGGGAGGCAGAATAACCCAGTTAGTCCACGACAAGCGGTTTTTACGGGTTACCTTCTACGGGTTACCTTCTACGGGGCACTCTCTACGGGTTACTTTATATGGGGGTGCTTTCTGAGGGGCTCGTTACTACAACCGTCATTCTACAACCGCCGGTGGTTGCGTCCAACTTGTGCACCGAACTAATTGGCGGGGAATAGGTTCGCAGTGCCAAATTTGGCAATCTGGGTACAATGATCCGCTTGGAAGTCAGGGTTGCACAAGTCAGGGTTGCACATAGCTCGATTCTCCCTGAAAGGGGCTTTGAAGGAAACCAATACGCATGTCGGAGCGTCGCGTCGTTTTAGCAATGAGTGGTGGGGTCGATTCGAGTGTCGCTGCGCATCTGCTTCTCGAGCAGGGGTACGAAGTGACCGGTGTTTTTATGCGTCACGGGGAGAAATCGAGCCAAGCTTGCGAACTGGGGGACGGGCAGCCGAATCCACTGCTGCCAATCCTTCAAGGTCGACTCGACCACAAACAAGGCTGTTGCAGCGCAAGCGATGCGGCCGATGCGAGACGGATCGCGGATAAACTCGGAATCCCTTTCTACGCCTTGGACCTAGAATCCGAATTCAAACGAATCGTCGATTACTTCGTCGATGAGTACCAGCAAGGCCGAACGCCAAACCCATGTGTGCAGTGCAATAACTGGATCAAGTTCGGGCGGTTGTTCGACTATGCCGATGCCGTAGATGCAAAATATGTAGCGACTGGGCACTATGCTCGCATGTTGCCTGCTGATTCATCAACTTCAAATGAAGCTACTGATCACTCGGCAAAAGACGGTAGCGAATGGGAACTGCATCGGGGACTCGACGATGATAAAGACCAAGCGTATGTGCTTACCGGGATCGACCGAAGTCTCTTGCCTCGCATGTTGCTACCGGTAGGTGGTTACCATAAAACGGAAATCAGAAGGCTCGCTGGAGAGTTGGGGATGCGGGTAGCTGACAAACGCGATAGCCAAGAAATCTGCTTTGTCACATCCGGTTTGCATGCGCAGTTCGTCCGGCAAAAGAGTCCAGTGGACACTTCGGGCGAAATCGTGACGAGCGACGGCAAGGTCGTCGGCCATCACCCAGGTATCGAAGGCTTTACGATCGGCCAGCGCAAGGGGATTGGAGTCGCGATGGGGTCCCCATACTTTGTGATATCTATCGATCGGGAGTCGCGGCGCGTCGTGATCGGCCCCCACGAGGAACTTGCCCGCAGATCTCTTTCAGCCAAAGAAGCGAATTGGCTGATGGATTTTCCTGTAGGGACTCCTACCGCTGCACACGTGCAGATTCGATACAACTCATCACCCCAAGACGCCTTCGTCACACGCAATGAAGAAGGGGGCTTTCATGTCGCCTTTACCGAGGATGTCTTTGGTGTTTCACCTGGACAGCTTGCAGCCGTCTTCCTCGGATCGCGAGCCGTGGGTTGCGGATGGATAGAGTAAACGAGCGGGGCAATCGTTCTACGATTGCCCCTTAAACGGCATGCAACTTAAGCTTTAGCTTGTAACGCTCGTTGCACTTCTTCCAAACTCGTCTGTCCCAACGCGCAAGCCAAGATACCTTCTTCGAAGAATCCTAAGTGACCGCGTTGCTTGGCATACGCTCGCAACTCATCGGGCTTATCCATCATCTTGAGGATCGCTTGACGCATCTCTGCATCGATAGTTAGAAGTTCAAACAACGCCATTCGACCGAAATACCCGCGCCCATTGCACTTCTTGCATATCTCGATCTCGATCGGATTCCCCTTGGCATCCACACGCTGATCTGGAGGTGGTGGAATCGTCGGCTTGAACAACTTCGTCACCCGACCCGCTGGTATGTTTAACTTCTGCAACAGTTGAGGGGTGGGCTGATAAGGTTGTTTGCACGACTCGCACAACCGACGGATCAACCTTTGATTCAATGCTCCTTGCATCACCGCTACCAACCCCTTGATGTGCTTGGGGTTCGCTCGCAAGACTTGTAAAATCGCTTCAATCGCATCGGGTGCCACCACGCGAGTGACGGCATGCTTGTCTTCTTTGTTGATCTGATTCAATAAAGCTTCGGTAACGTCGGCATTGTTCAAGATCGGCAACACGAACACATCGGGTTGCTTGAGTCGCACCTTCTCGAACAACGCGTCGATAGTATCAACTCCGTCCTCGTAGAAGTACTCGGTGACGTTGATAATGTCGGCTTCTTGATTCTTGATGTTATCGATCAAAACCCAGTCTCGCACGAACTTGTCGGCGTTCTCTAAAGCGAGTCGCCAAGTTGTCGGCAAACCTTGTGTAGCTGGTGCACTGACAACAACAAGCCCTTTGTTCCCGTTCATCATCCCTTTGAACGACTGTTCGATCGCATCGCGCATCCCAAGGTCAGCCAACGTCTTGAGAACCGGCTTCTTGCGATCGATGGTAAAGAGAACTCGCTCCCCGTTGGGAACACCCGTGCTCATGAACGAAATGATCCAGTCGACGTCTCGGAAGTTGGTTGCGAATTTACCATCCTGCCGCACCTTGCGCTCCGTAGGATTCAGCCCTAAGACTTTCTTCCATACCAACAAAGCTGCATCGCCATTGGCGCGATCGAGCGCTGGCAAAGTTTCCCACACGCCGTCAACGCGATAGCGAACCACCGCACCTTGCGCTGTGAAATCCATCAAAATTCGATCCGCGCGACTCTTCAGCGCATTCGCTACCAAAGTAAGTGCCAGTGGGTAGCCCGGAAGCTGCTTACAAGCAATCAGCAAACCAACCGCTTCTTCCTTCGCGACCCCCATCGCTTTGATTTCCAAATTGGGGATCTCTACTTCCTCCCCCTTGGAAGCATTCGCGGCGGGCTTGGGTTTCTTACGTCCGAATATCATGGTGGCCTACTTGCTTGTTATCTCACAAAAATGACTTGGCTTATTAAAGCCCAACACAGTGGGTTGGGCGGTGTATCTGCGACTAGCACTCAACATCTGAATCTCAACACAACTGAAATCTCAACAGCTGAAATCTCAACACGACTGAAACGTCAGCCGAAACTTCAACCGAGCTTAAATAATACCTGGCTGGCTGACGTTGATTCCCTTGAGCGACATCTTCAACGCTTCCGGGTTCGGTGCGACTTCAAACGCCGTAGGACGATCGATCAATCCATCGTCGATCAATTGCTTGAGACTCATGGTGAAGTCTTGCATTCCTTCGGCTGCTCCAATGCGAATCGCATCGCCTAGCTTCTGATCTTTCTCTTCAAGCAACAGCTTGCGAATCATTGGGGTGAAGGTCATGATCTCGCACGTTGGAACGCGAGAAACACCTTGTTTGATCGACCGCAACAATTTCTGCGCAACAATCCCCTTCATGTTAAATGCGATCGCGTTGCGGATCGCTTTGTGCAACTCTTCGGGGAACAAGTCCAAGATACGGCCGATGGTCGAAGGGGCTGTCGAAGCGTGGATCGTTCCGAACACCAAGTGACCGGTTTCGGCAGCGTGGATGGCTGTCATAAACGTCTCTTCGTCCCGCATTTCACCGACCAGGATGATGTCCGGATCTTCCCGCACCGCATGCTTCATCGCGATTTCGAAGTTCTTCACGTCGGTTCCGACTTCTCGCTGGTTGATCAAGCATTTGTCTTCGGTGTAAACAAACTCGATTGGATCCTCAAGGGTCAGAATGTGTTTGCGATAGTTTCGGTTGATCCAGTTGAGCATCGATGCGATGGTCGTACTTTTGCCCGATCCGGTAACCCCGGCCAACAACACCATCCCTTGATCGTACTTGCAGAGTTCCTCAAGCACCGGTGGGAGGAACAAGCCTTCGAAGTTAGGAATGAAGTTATTGATTCGTCGCGCGACCAGACCAGGCCGGCCCAACTGCTTGAGCATGTTGACCCGAAATCGCCAATTCTCACCATCGACATTCACGGTGTAAGAAAAGTCGGCGCCCCCTTCTTCTTCAAAGATTCGTCGGTTGCGGTCATCGAGCATTGGAATCAACAACCGCACCATCTCTTCGACTTCGATCGGTGGGCGATTAAGCGGCTTCAAGTCCCCTTTGACCCGAACGATCGGGGCTGTACCAACTTTCAAGTGCAAGTCGGAACCTTCTAGCTTCACACAAGCCTTGAACAACTTGTCCACTTCCAACTCCTGCTTGGTTCGCAAAAGCGAGGCGGAGAGTGCGTCGGTTGGGTTCGGTGCGGAAGTTCCTGGTCGCGGAGATTCGGAAATAGCCATGGATGTTCCAGATAGATTCGGGTTGGACGACGAACGATACGAAAAGAAGTTGGACAAGAACAGGTAGGCGCGCTGCACCATTATTTTGTTCTACGGGAGCGACTGTGTCACGCTGTAATCTGCTCAAGCCAAGCAATTCTACGCACACGGACGAACGGAAATACCGTTGCGGGCCATCAATTCCTTGGTTTCGGCAATCGTATACTGTCCGAAATGGAAAATGCTTGCGGCTAAGACAGCATCGGCACCGGCTATTTTGATCGCATCGACCAAGTGTTGCGGATTCCCCGCCCCTCCACTTGCTACCACCGGAATTCTCACTGCACGACTCACAGCCGATGTGATCGGTAAATCATAACCATCCTTCGTCCCGTCTCGGTCCATGCTGGTTACGACGATCTCACCCGCCCCCAACTCTTCGACTCTCTGAGCCCACTCGACAACTTCGATACCCGTCGGCGTGCGACCGCCGTGAATGTGCACTTCCCAAAACTCTTTACCGTCCCGCATGACTCTTCGTGGATCCATGTTGACCACGATGCACTGCGATCCGAATCGCTCGGCCGCTTGTCGGACAAATTCGGGGTTCTTACAAGCGATCGAATTGAGGGAGACTTTATCGCATCCGGCTTGCAATAGATCGCGGATGTCATCAAGAGTTCGGATCCCACCTCCGACAGTCAACGGCATAAAGATCTGATCGGCGGTACGGCGGACTACGTCGATCATGATCGACCGCTCTTCATGACTGGCGGTGATGTCGAGAAACACCAGCTCGTCGGCCCCTTCTTGCTCGTACCTAGCGGCGATCTGAACCGGATCCCCAGCATCGCGCAACTGGACGAAGTTCGTTCCTTTGACCACCCGACCCGCATGCACATCCAAACATGGTATGACGCGCTTTGCGAGCATGCTCAATTCTCTATCTGCTAAGGGGATCAACGACTCAGGACGAAGCGTAAGTGATTAACGCTTCACAAGCATTCCTTGGAAGGTATCGAACAAGTACCCGCTGTCGTGCGGACCAGCCGATGCTTCGGGGTGATACTGCACACTAAAGGCAGGAGCCTCTTTGTGCCGAACCCCCGCGATCGTGTTGTCGTTCAAATTCCTATGGGTGATTTGCAAACAATCAGGCATGGAAGCTTCCTCGACAGCAAAACCATGGTTTTGCGAAGTGATCTCAACGCGGCCGGTGTCGCAGTGCAAGACCGGTTGATTCGCGCCGCGATGCCCGAACTTCATTTTGAACGTCTTCGCTCCACTAGCAAGCGAGAGAAGCTGATGGCCCAAGCAGATGCCGAAGATAGGCCGCTTGCCGAGCAAGTCTCGGATGGTTTGCTGTGCGTAGACGAGAGGTTCTGGATCCCCAGGCCCATTGCTTAAAAAGACTCCGTCTGGCTCCAACGCCATGACATCTGCTGCTGTTGCGGTTCCAGGAAGAATCGTCACGCGATTCCCTCGTGCCGCTAAATGACGAGGTATGTTCCACTTCATACCAAAGTCCAAACACACAACGTGTGGACCAGTACCCAACCCACCCGAGAACTCGCCGTTGTCGGCAGAGTACTGACTTGCAAGGGTGTGCAAGGTCTCCGACCATGAACGGGCTTTCTCAGGGATCACTTCACGCACTAAATCGCGGCCGACTAACCCTGGACTGCGACGAGCTTTCTCTACCAACGAATCGCGATCGGAATCGGTTGTGGAAAGAATACCGCGCTGAGCACCCTTATCGCGGATCTTGCGCACCAGCGCCCGCGTATCGATCCCCGCAATCGCTACGACCGAATGCTCGATAAGATACTTCTCTAACGAAGATTCAGAGCGATAGTTACTGTAGAGTCGACTGCTCTCACGGACGATGAAACCAGCGACATGCGGACGAGCCGATTCAAGATCTTGAACGTTGATCCCGACGTTACCGATCATCGGGTAAGTCATCGTAACGATCTGACCGCGATAGCTTGGATCGGTCAGGATCTCTTGATAGCCAGTGATCGAGGTGTTGAAAACGACCTCACCGTCTCGCTCTCCCTGAGCCCCAATTGATATGCCCTCAAAAACGGTGCCGTCTTCTAAGGCCAAAAATCCCGGTCTGCTCTGGTCGTTCAAAGTATGTTCCTCAAGGCGTTCGCGTCGCTTCGGTCCCCATTGCCCTGAACGCGAATCATAACCCGATTCTGAAAAACTGCCAGTCTTGAGTTGTTTGTTTTCGTGGAGGCATAAAGCTTCTCGCTTTAGGCATAGGCGATTTTGACGGCCATTGGCGATTTCCGAGAGACTCAAGCTTTCTCGGAAGCGTTCTCGGAAGCGTTCTCGGCAGCGATCTCAGGGGCGACCTCGGGGGCATTCTCGGCAGTGCCATCGCCGGCAGGCGGCAAAGATCGCTTCGACCAAGAAACCATCGCCACCCCGGCAATAATCGTGCAGCTAGCCAAAGCGATCCTCGGCCCGACCGGTTCACCCAAGAACCACCAACCGAGAAACACCGCCACAATCGGATTGACGTATCCGTACGTGCTAGCCAACGTCGGAGACGAGTGCTTCATGAGCCATATAAAGGATGTGTAGCCCAACAGCGAACCAGCCACGATCAAGTACCACCAAGCCCACCAGGCCTCCGGAGCAACGTCAGACCAACGGAAACCGTTCAACTCACCCGCCAAATAGCTCGCGGCTAACATCAAAGGCCCACCCCAGAGCATTTGTACCGCGGCGCCCGCCATCGGTTCGGCCGGCTTGGGAACATGCCGGATGTACATCGATCCAATCGTCCAGTTCAAACAAGCGAAGATCAATCCGCCAAGCCTCCACAAGTCGAAGACTTCTCCACTCCCTTCCCCAAGCGAAGGGGCGACCAAGATCAAAAGACCGAGAAAACCGACGATTAGACCAGCCCAAGTCCATCGGTTCGGCCCACCTGAAGTCCCACCCCGACGCGAGACAAGCCACTCGGCCACCACGAAAAAGACTGGGTTCAGGGAGATGACCAAGGTTGTGACTCCCGACGGGATCGCTTGCTCCGCCCAACCGACCAAGCCGTTGCCCCCCAGAAGCATAAAGAACGCTCCGACCGCGCTGTCGAACACTTGGCGACCGGTCATACTGACCCCTCGCCACCAGTAAACAGCAGCAAAAAGCAACGTGCCAGCAACGACAAACCGCGTCGAGCCCATCAAGAACGGCGGGAATGTCTCCACCCCAACACGAATCGCCAAATAAGTCGACCCCCAGACGATATATAGGGTCAGCAGCGCAAGGAGAATCCACGTCCAAGACGCACTAGGCTCATTATTTTTCATGGAATTCGTCGCGTTCCCCGCCGATTCGTGTTTGTGACACCGTCCCACCGCACGATATAATACGTCAGCATTATGCGATAGCCGTGATGACCTTACACTTTAAACCCATGTGTTCGGTCCCACTCGCTTCTGAACTCCTCTCGCAAACCAGTCTCTCGCAATTCAGACTCACGGAGTCCACTCCATGGCTAGCCCTGCTCGGGAATTCACCGACCTGCTCCTCTCCCGCGGAACGATCTCCCTCGATCAGCTTAACGAAGCGAAATCGATCGCTCGAAAAGATGACAAGAACGTCGGCGATGTCCTCGTCGCCCTCGGCTACACTACCGGCGAAGAGACCACCCAAGCTCTCGCGGAATTCCACCACTTCGAATACGTCGATATCCCTTCGATTCGAATCCCCGACCAAATCATCGAACTCGTCCCGGAATCGGTCGCCCGCGAAAACACCATTATTCCGATCTCCGACGAAGACGATACGATCAAAGTCCTCGTCTACGACCCATTCGACATCGAGACCATCGAAAAACTGCGGTTCATCCTCAACCGCAAAGTCGAAACCGCTCTGGCTCCAAAAGAACATATCCAAGAAGCAATCAACCGATACTACGGTCAAGCCGGCGAAGAATCCGCTGACTCCATGCTTCAAGAATTCACCGATACCCAAATCGACTTCACCGAAACCGAAGAAGACAAGATGACCGCCGGCGACGGCGAAGGGGACGAATCAGCCCCCGTGGTGAAATTAGTACACCTGATGATTCAAGAAGCCGTTCAGCTTCGGGCGTCGGATATCCACGTCGAGCCGTTTGAAGACCGGGTCCGAATCCGGTACCGAATCGACGGCGTGCTGGTCGAACGCGACAGCCCACCGCGACGTTTGCTCGGAGCGATCCTCTCGCGGATCAAGATCCTTGCCAAGATGGACATCGCCGAACGACGACGTCCCCAAGACGGTCGGATCAAGATTACGGTCGGCGAAAAAGAACTCGACTTGCGCGTCTCGGTCATCCCGACCAACCACGGCCAGTCCTCCGTTATGCGACTGCTCGATAAAGACAACATCAAGGTCGGGGTCAAGCAGCTCGGCCTCGGCGACCGCGACTTCAAGAACTTCACCAGTCTTATTAAGCGTCCTAATGGTATTTTCCTCGTGACAGGCCCGACCGGATCGGGGAAAACCACCACCCTCTACGCCGCGCTGAACGCGTTGAATCGCCCCGACCGCAAGATCATCACGGCAGAGGATCCAGTCGAATATTACTTGCCCGGTATCAACCAGGTCGAAGTCCGGCACAACATCGGACTCGACTTCGCTCGCATCATCCGCGCGATGCTACGCCAAGCTCCCAACATCATCCTCGTCGGTGAAATGCGAGATACCGAGACCGCTCAGATGGGTATCCAAGCTAGTCTTACTGGACACTTAGTTTTCAGTACGCTACATACGAACGATGCGCCCAGTGCTGTTACACGGATGACGGATATGGGGGTGCCGGCATACATGGTGGCCAGTTCGGTGATCGCGGTCCTCGCACAGCGGCTTGTGCGCAAGATCTGCACCCGGTGTAAATACAACGTTACACTCAGCGATCCGGTGCTTGAAGAAGCCGGACTGCCCCACTCGGTGCTCCCCTACGCGAAGTTCTCCAAAGGGAAAGGTTGCCCGTATTGCCAAAAGAAAGGCTACCGGGGCCGGATCGGGATCTACGAACTGATGCTCATCAACGGACGAATCCGGGAAATGATGTTCGGATCGAAATCCTCCGCAGAACTTCGGACCGAATCGATCAAGTCCGGGATGACCACGCTGTATTGCGACGGATTAAGAAAAGTCATCACCGGAATCACAACATTAGACGAAGTCTATCGGTCAGCGAAGAAGACCGAGCAAGAGTACATCGCTATCGAACAGGTGATTAAAGAGGTCCTCGCCGGAGCCGCGACGCCTGGGTAAGCGGGGGATTTAAAACCCTTTTTGAAACACAGAGGCACAGAGACACAGAGAGTAAGGTTTGTAGGGGATAGGTGAGCTAAGTTATGCGACCAGTGATCGAGTGATAAATCCCCAGGACTGACACCCTCTGGTCTGATTCCAAAAGCCTGCGATTCTCTGTGTCTCTGTGCCTCTGTGTTTCAAAAAGGACCTAAGGATTGGAGGCACGGAGAAAAAAGAGGGGGCCGGGTCCCGGTGACGCAATTTTTCGGCCCGTACCCGCTTACTTTCCACCCGTAAACCTTTATCTCCACGGAACTTGATTAGAATACATTGGGCACGCAAGTCCCGGAAAACCGATCTTGCGTCTTATAACTCATCCATTACCGGGTGTTGCTTCGCCCATCCGACTTCTCTTTACTCCTTCCCAACGCGCAACCATGGCCACCGTTCTCATCGATAAGTTGCTTCAAGCGGCAGTCAAGCAAGGGGCAAGCGACATCCACATTGTCGTCGGCCAACCTCCAGTATTCCGACTCCACGGCCGGATGCGTAAGCTTGAGACGAAAGTCCTTGAGCCAGATGACACCGTTCAGTTGATGAAGAGTATTGCCCCCGAGCGATGCCAACGCGAGCTTCAAGAAGCAGGCTCAGCCGACTTCGGGTTCGCTTTCGGCACCCTCGCTCGATTCCGCGTGTCGATCTTCAAGCAACGCGGAAACATCTCGATGGTTCTGCGGCAGATCCCCAATGACAAGCTCACCCCTGAGCAGTTGGGACTCCCTGAGTCCGTCATCAAAATGGTGCTTCGCCCCCGCGGTCTAGTGCTCGTGACCGGTCCGACGGGATCTGGAAAAAGTACAACGCTCGCGAGCTTGATCGATTACTTGAACATCAATCACGACCACCACATTATCACGATCGAAGACCCGATCGAGTTTTATCACGAGCACAAGAAGTCGACGATTAACCAACGTGAAGTCGGCGTGGATGTTCCGAGTTTCTCGGAAGCTATTCGGCGCGCACTGCGTCAAGACCCCGACTGTATCCTCGTGGGTGAAATGCGGGACTTGGAAACGATCTCGGCGGCGATCAGTGCTGCCGAAACCGGTCACATCGTCTTCGGTACCTTGCACACGAACAGTGCTCAAGGAACCGTTAACCGTCTGATCGATGCCTTTCCAGGTAACCTTCAAGACCAGATCCGAACACAGCTTTCGACGAGTCTTCTGGGAGTCGTCGCTCAGTCCCTGATCCCCAGGATCGGTGGTGGGCGTTGTGCGGCATACGAAGTCCTCGTCGTGACTCCTGGTATCGCTAACCTTATCCGCGAAAACAAAACCTTCCGTATCGGTTCGGCGATCCAAACCGGTGCGAAGTTCGGGATGCAACTGATGGACGACTGTTTGTTCAATCTCTGGCGAGATGGCAAAGTCGAGATCGAAGACATTCTGGCGAAAGCCCACCGCCCAGACGACCTTGCGAAACGGATCGTCAACGCGCGGCGCGGCGTCGAAGATGAGAAGTCAGAAGAAGAGTTCGATCACGGTAGCTGATTGCCCGCCAGTCCCCATACCAGAGCCAGTGCCCATACCAGAGCCAGTGCAATCATCAACATTTAGTTCGCAAACCAACTCGTTCAGTCAACAAACTCCGAAACATCTAACCCCCTAATTGCTTCCTCATGTCTCAGCGAAAAATCGGCCAGATCTTTGTCGACATGGGTTTCATCACCGACGACCAACTGCAGTTGCTCCTCGAAGAACAGCAACAGCAGCCCGGTGCGTTGCTCGGTAAACTCGCCGAAGACATGGCGCTGATCACCGATGAGCAGCTTGCCCAAGCTCTCGGCGAACAGATGAACATGAAGGTTGTCACGATTGGAGACAACCCGATCCCCAAGGATCTGCTTGAAAAACTCTCGGAGACAATGGCTCAGCTTTATCGGGTCATCCCGATTCGATTCGATGGAAACCGATTGACGGTTGCGACCTGCGACCCGCAAAACCTGACGATCCCAGACGAACTGCGAACCTTCCTCGGTCTTGATATCGAGATGGTCGTCGCTACCGAACGCGAAATCAAAGCTTCTATCGAGCGGTTCTACTCTTCTGAATCATTGAGCGTTGAGAAGATCGTCGCCGAGCTTGCGGCAGACGAAGAGCTATTCGAAGCTGCCAACAAGTTGCAGGGGGATAAGTTCGACCTCGACGGTGCCGAAGCTCTGGCCGATAGCGCCCCGGTTCGAAAGCTTCTTAACCTCGTGCTACTGCTTGCGATTAAAGACCACGCTAGCGATATCCACTTCGAACCATTCGAAGACGAATTCAGAATTCGGATCAAGTCCGAAGGGGTTCTCTATGAAATGGTCCCCCCGCCTCGCCACCTCGCGTTTGCGATCACCACGCGGATCAAGGTTATGGCAAACCTCGACATCGCCGAACGCCGGCTTCCGCAAGACGGTCGGATTGAATTGATGGTCGGTGGTCACCCGGTGGACTTGCGCGTCTCGGTGCTCCCAACCATGTTTGGCGAGAGTGTCGTTATGCGGATTCTCGACCGAACGGTGGTGAACCTTTCCCTCGACAAAGTGGGGATGGACGAGACCACGAAGAATCACTTCCGCAAAATCATGCACCGTCCTAATGGGATCGTGTTGGTCACGGGCCCAACAGGCTCGGGCAAAACCACCACGCTGTACTCGGCTCTCTCCGAGATGAACGACATTCAAGACAAGCTGATCACGACGGAAGATCCGGTTGAATACGACATCGACGGCATTGTGCAAATCCCAATCGATCACGGCATCGGCGTTACGTTCGCTTCGTGCCTTCGAGCTATCTTGCGGCAGGATCCCGACGTGATTCTCGTCGGTGAGATCCGAGATATTGAGACGGCTGAAATCGCCGTCCAAGCCTCCCTTACCGGGCACTTGGTATTCAGCACGTTGCACACCAACGACGCCCCGAGCACCATTACTCGGATGAAGGACATGGGGATCCCCACGTTCTTGATCACCGCGACGGTCGAAGCGATCTTGGCTCAACGACTTGTCCGCCGTATCTGTGCGAAATGTCGGGAAGAAGTCGAGACCCCGCTGGAGCTTTTGCAAGAACTTGGGGTCGAGACTGAGTTTGCCAAGACGCAGAAGTTCTACCGGGGTAAAGGTTGCGACAACTGCAATAACACCGGCTACAAAGGTCGGATCGGTCTGTTTGAGTTGATGGTCATGAACGATGAACTTCGGGACATGATCCTCAGCAACGTCACCACCGACGAACTTCGAGCCAAAGCGGTCGACTACGGCATGATCACCCTGCGTGACTACGGCAAGCAGTTCGTCTTCCAAGGCTTGACCACGGCCGAAGAGGTCGTTCGAGAAACCGTCCATGACGGCTGATAACACACCCCGTAGCAAAACAGCCACTTTAGAAACTCAAAATTAGAAATTCGGTCGCCCTACGTTTTTTTCACCCATTTATTCGACTTGGTAAAATTCCTCGCGAATGATGGACATGAGCACCGAGTCGTCTCCGCCAGAATTTGTTTCGTATCCGTCCAGAGATCAAAGCAGCAGATAAAAAGTAGCAAAGGGTAACACCATGCCAATGTATCAATTCGAAGCCATGGACCGGACCGGCCAAGAGATCAAGGACGTGATCGAGGCTCCAACCGAAGAAGATGCACAGAACACTATTCGGCAGATGGGGTACTTTGTTACCAAGCTCTCGCTTAAGAAGGGGGCTGCGAAGACCAACGCCCCGGGTGCGAAGAAGAAGCGTCCGTTTGCGATGGGTGGTGCGAAGACCAAGCACATCTGTACGTTTACCCGTCAGTTATCGATTCTTCAAGACGCCGGTCTGCCGATCTTGCGATCCTTGCGGATTCTTGAGAATAACATCAAGGGTGGCAGCAAGCTTAAGAATGCTTTGATGGACGTGTGCGACGAGATCGAAACCGGCTCGACGCTGTCGGAATCGATGGCGAAGTGCCCCAAGGTGTTCAGCCGGTTGTATGTGAACATGATCAAGGCTGGTGAGGCGGGTGGTGCGTTGGAAACCATTCTGCAACGTCTTGCCGAGTTCTTGGAGCGAGCTGAATCGCTCAAGCGTAAAGTCAAAGGGGCGATGATTTACCCCGTCGCGGTGGTTCTTGTAGCCATCGGTATTCTCGCCGGGATTATGTTCTTCATCGTTCCGACGTTTAAGAAAATGTTCGATGAGTTCGAACTGAAACTTCCCGCTCCGACTGTCTTGCTCATGGCGATGAGCGATTACGTTGTGGGCTATTTCTGGCTGATGTTCTTGCTTCCCGTGGTCATCTGGCTTGTCGGGAAACTGATCCGTAAATTCAAGCATGGTCGGATGGGCTTCGACATGTTCATCATCAAAGTACCCATTTTCGGGAGCCTCATTGAGAAGAACATTTTGGCTCGAACCACACGAACGTTGGGAACATTGATCACTTCCGGTGTTCCGATTCTCGAAGCCTTGAATATCACCCGCGAGACCTCCGGCAACGCGATGTTCGAGAAGATTTTCACGAAGGTTTCCGAAGCGATCCGCGAAGGGGAGACCATTTCAAAACCTATGAAAGAGTACTCGGTCCTAGGGTTTCACCCCATGGCCCTCTTTTATTGGGTTTGGATGGGGATGTTTCCTGGGATCATGATGCTGTCGGTGGCACTGACAGCAGGCCGGGGTGCGGGTAAGACCGCCGACGGGGCCCCAACGAAGAACGCCGGTGGAGCCGGACAACTTCTGGGAATGAGCTTGGGTACCATCGGTATCGGTGCATTGGCTTGTGCCGGGATGTACCTTTTGAAGATGCGCTCGCGGGTCATCGATGACTTGGTGGTCAACATGATCGACGTCGGTGAAGAGACCGGTGAGCTCGACACGATGCTTTACAAGATCGCTGATAACTACGACGAAGAAGTCCATGTTATGACCGAAGGTTTGACGAAGCTTATCGAGCCTTTGTTGATCGTGTTCCTTGGGGTGGCGGTCGGCTTCATCGTTATCTCGTTGTTCATGCCTCTGATCTCTTTGATCACTAGCTTGAGCAAGTAATTTGGCCGAGTAATCCGTTACGCAAGCTTTTCAAAACACTTTTCAAACACCCGTTCAGAACCTGTTTACAGATCGTTCCGAAGCCGCACAGCGAAAGCAGTGCTGTGAATTCAGTAATGTGAATTCAGTAATGTGAATTCAGTACTGCTAGGTCAGGCGGCTCGGGCGAACGAAACTTATCACACGAGGATCCTTCCATGTCCTGCACGTCGCTTCGGCCTTCTCGAACTATCCGAGGAACACTTCGTGGCCACCAACGAAGTGGTTTCACCCTCGTTGAATTGCTCGTGGTCATGGCCATCCTCGGTGTGCTTGCTGGTCTCCTCGCTTGGGGGGTGAACTCGGCTCGCGTGGCGATTTTGAAGCGAGCGCAAGCGGCGGAGATCGCGAACATTGCGACGGCGGTCGAAGCGTACCGCACGAAGTACGGCGACTATCCCCCCGATGGCAGCTCATGGCCGAGGATGGAAGCCCATTTGCGGAAGGCTTTTCCGAACATCATTGTTTCAGAACTGGCCCTGCTAAACCCTGCGAATGCAGCGAACAACGGCGGGATTCGCAATGATAATGCTCCAGGACCGCATCCATTCGTCGGTCGAGTATTCGATCCAGCCGAAGCGTTGGTGTTCTTCCTCGGTGGATTCAGTAGCGACTCGCAACGCCCGATCACCGGTCCTGGCGGTCCGCTAAAAGCGAATCCAAACGGTGGAGGATACATGTACAACAATCAACGGGAGAATGCGTTCTTTGAATTCAAGAACTCGCGATTGACTCTCAATGATACCGGGACTGCTTCCACGGACGAGACGCTATACGGACAAGGCATAACGAATGATTGCATGCCCGTGTACATTGGCAGTGGACCATCGATTCAACAAGGTGGTGTTCCTGTTGTTTACTTCGATAGCCAAACATACCAATTCTCGGGCTACTACAACTTCTATGTTCCAGGTCCCGTGGCTAGTTCACCAAACTGTGCTCGTCCATTTCTCTCGACCGAAGTAAACACTTCGGTTTCTCCTTCGCCGTTGCTTTACTCAAACGCTAAGACCTTTCAGATCATGAACGCCGGCTATGACAACCTATATGGTTGCATGGCACCGAAAGACATCTCAGCGAACAGCCCGCTGACTCTTTTCACCACTCCGAAAGGAAATGCGGTTTCGGTCAACACAAGCAATGGGCTGTTTTATCCACCTACAAGTGTCTCACCGATCCCTTACTACCTATCTAGCTTCGGACGATTCCGACCCGTGGACGATAACAGTTCGAACTTCATCGATGGCCCAACCTTCGGTGAATCCCAGTAACCGCTTGAAGAGCATTCGCACCATTGAGGGAATTGGGACAAGGGGTTAACGCATCATGAGCAACAAAGCGCATAGCAAGCAGCAGAGCCGGCGGCATCTGAGCCAACCGTATTCGGGTGACCGAACGAACGGTTTGCAGATCGCTTCGGATCTTCGCACACCGCGTCGCATTTCGGCGCGGCTTCGCTCGCGACACTCTGCATTGACGTTGGTCGAGTTGCTTGTGACCATCGGATTGATCACTGTTGTCTCAAGTATGTTTTTGGTCGCTTACCGAGCAGCGGCTACCGAAGCTTCGAACATTCGAACCCAAGGGACCATCCGCAAGATCAGCGAAGTCCTCATGGCTCGTATGCAAGAGTATGAGAACTATCCGATCAACTTTGAAACACCAATTCCATTGGCGGCAAATTTCACTGATTTGCCAGACACGCCCACGATTCTCAGGGATCGTATGCGCCTTCTCGCTCTGCGGGAAACGATGGTGCTTGAAATGCCAGACCATCCTGATGACATCAAATGGACTACTGAATGGATGCCAATCCTCGGTAGATTAGGTCTATTGATTGACGATAACCCAGACCCAACCGTGGACGAATTTATTCCATCACCGAAATTGCGAACCAGTGGTCTCAAGACATCCAACATCCCTGGGCAAGGAGTTGTTCCTCCAACAAAGATAAAATATCCGAGCCGAGCTAAGAGGATTCTACAAAAGCTCGATGACCCCACGCAGGTTGGAATGCAACCTAGAGCGGGTTGGGAACTTCGAAATGCGAATGCGGAAATGCTTTATCTAATTATCGAAGACTCAACGATAAACGGATCCTCTGCAATCGAATTGTTTGGAAAAAGTGAAATTGGGGATACGGACGACGACGGACTGTTAGAGTTCTTGGACGCCTTCCGTCGACCAGTTAAATGGATTCGGTGGCCATCGGGTTACGCGTCGTCGAAACGGCTTCACCCGGACCTTTTGGACCCAGCACTTTATGACCTAATTAACAACGACCCCAATCGTAGACGATACAGGGCATTTGGCGATTCTTTTGACAACATTAGATCCGATCCTGGGTACTCGAAACTTTTTAGTACCAACGAAATGTTTCCAGACACCGAACCGTTGCCGCTTGTTGCGTCGGCAGGAGCGGACGGACTTTTTGGAATTCGTTTCGAGCTTTCTCCGACGTTGCCTTCTCGGATTCCGAACGCACCTCACGACAACTTTATTCCCAAACCGGAAATTGCATCACCACGACAGTACGTCAACACCTATAAGCTAGCAGTGTACGACACGAGAGTTTCGAGATCGACGGGTGATGTGCTTTTAGCAAGCGGCCAACCGTTTGCAGATCCTTGGTTTCCACGACCGCGAATGGGTGTTATCCCCGAAAATCGCCTATCCGAGTTCGACAACAATGATATCGATCTGACAAACGATTTCCCTGACACCTATCGTCTTGGTGCGTTAATGAAGGATGTCCCTTTTGGTAAGACGATATTTCAACGGGTTGCTGAAGATGACATTACGAATTACGAGATCAATGGAGTAACGCAATGACACTTCCAATCCAACGAAGAAGGAAAGCGCATGGGCTGACACTGGTTGAGTTGCTCGTCGTGGTTGGAGTCGTCTCGGTTCTTTCTGCCATTATGCTGCCAGGTATTAAATCGGTGTTAACCGACCGCAAGTCGAGTCAAGCGGCGATCATGGTCAAGAACTACCTTGAAGCAGCCCGCGCGAGAGCGATCGGGCGCAATCGCCCCGTAGCGGTTGTCTTCGAGCGACTCTCATCGCGTGCAACATGGGACGGAACGAAATACGTTTCTGAAACAGCCACTACATGGGATCCAGCGAATCCTCCCACTCTAACACCAGATTCGAACTTCGTTCCCTACAACACCTGTATTCGCTTGAGCATGGCCGAAGAGCCGTTGCCGATTACTCAGGCGATGCTGCCGGTGCCAATTGTCTTTACAGCCCGGATGCCCAACGACAACATCAATCCCTCTATCCCTACCGGCCCAGGCTACGTAGGTGATGACTCTCTGGCTGATATGCATCAAGGTCAGATTAATGAGGTTCGAATTTTCCAAGTATCTGGACCTCCAAATTCAGATGTGCAGCAACTACTTGGGGAGTATCTAATTGCAGGCTCGCAGATCAGTTTTGGAAACTCATCTCGACGGTTTTCGATTGTCACACCACGGTCTCATCGCGTTCACAATGATTACTATGTTAATAATCAAAGAAACGACAAATCCATCTGGTTTTCTGTGATGAACGAACTGGCCTTTGACGGCCACTCCGAACGAGCAAAAGAACCCTATGTGGATATCCCAGCCGGGACCACATTTGATTCTTTCAAAATCTACCCTCGCCCAAAACCGATCTTCACCCAAGCGATCCAATTACCGCGAGGAATGTGCGTCGACTTGTCGATCAGCGGGTTCGGTAAACGACTCCCAGGAAGCGATACGCTGACGGCAGAGAAGCAACCGATCTTTGATAACAATTCAACGGCGGCAGCGGAGTTTGATTACCGAGTTCGATTTGCATCGGACTGGGTCAGCAATGAACCGACTCCGTTGATCCCAGAGCAGCTTCGACCGGTGTATGTCGTCTTTTCGCCCGAAGGACAACTTTCGCACGTGTGGGCCAATGATCGTCGTGTGCGAGCTTTCCCTGGCGACAATAGCTACCAAGGAAGCTTGGCACGCATCGATGCGACGAATGACTTGTTCTTTCACATCGGCAAAATCGACCGGGTGACGATGCCCATCGACCCGAGCACCTTTGCGAGGAATGCGTTTGCCCTCAAGACTGCGACTCGCAACGGAGTCCTCAATAACTTGACCGACTTGAATTCGTACGTAGTGCGATTGAGCCCAACTTCAGGCGCAATCTCAGCTTCACCTATCGTCAACATTGAAACGCAAACAGCGATCCTCGGACTGAACATCGACAACCTGAATTTCGGGGACATGGTCGAGCTGACACGACGAGGTACTTACAACTCCAACGTAACCGCTCAATAACGTTCACTCGTCCAATCCTTTTTCGTATATCCGTACAGGCCAACAAGCCGACCTTCAGGAGCTCACTTCGATGAAATCTCGCAGCGGTCTAACGATGCTCGAAGTCATCTTCGCCATGGTCGTCATCCTCGTTGGTATGGTCGCCATCGGCTTGCTGATCCCGCTTGCGGGCCGCGAAGCGGAAGATTCGTATCAGATCACCCAAGGCTTAGCGGCCGGCGACAGTGCGTTGGCGCTGTTCAACACGACGAACATCGCACAACCTTCCCTGGAATCACCTTGGTGCCTAGTCGATGACATTGGAGGGGCGGAGCATTCGGTCTCGACGATGCAAGCCGCTTACGATGCGGCCGCGCGTACGTTCCCGGTTCCTCAAGATCGCCTTCAAGCCGCTATCGCGCAGAATGAAGTCGCGGGACTTGGATTCTGCATCGATCCCCTTTTCTGGGGCTATCAATCACGACCATCGAACCAAGTCCCGTTGCCATTTTTTCGAACAAGGTTTCCATTTCACTTCGATCATACCGACCCCGTGTTGATGATCGCCAATCAGCAGAACTTGCCACGCGCCGCGCGACTTCTGCGCGGTTCGTTGACAGACCCGAATGCGACAATGCCTGGGTCTTGGTTGCGTCAACCGGCTGCAGTAAGGTTAGCCACCATGTACGGTGGTGATATCGTTCAACCTTCGACCACCAAGAACAAAGCTTTAGGACCGATCCGCAGTGTCTATGTCGCCGGTGATGGATCGATCGTCGCAAGCCCTGCATCAGCCCAGCAGTCCTCTTGGTTGGTGACCATCACCCCATCGGAAAACAACCCTATCATCGGGGAAGATCGCATCACGCAGTTCCAGCGAGACATATCCTTCAACCAACCCCTCTCGATCGCGCGATTATATGACGTTGCATTAGTGGTCTATTCCAAACGCGATGTGCGCGAAGTAGGTTCCACTGTCATCGTTAACCCAGGAGATCTGCAATCGCGACGTCCTGCGGAGATCCTCAACGTGCCCAGTTCCGAACGGGTAGTGAAGGTTACGAACATCGACAACGAAGCGCTTCGATCGGGCACGTTCAACATCACTGTCGAAGGTTATGCCGGAATGGACGCGTCGATTAAACCAGGTGACTGGTTGATGATGTCTCGATTCGCCATGCGAGATTTGTTACCGCGCCCAAGCGACGCGAGAAACGTCACCAAGATTTCTCGACAAGTCCACCGTTGGTATCGCGTAGTAGGTGCTTCTGGTAACGATGCCTTTCCTCGCAGACTGCGTGTAGCTGGCAAACCTTGGGACTGGACCGAAGGTGAGATCAACGACTTGATCGAGAAAAATCAGACCCTACCGACTGTTCCGCCACTTCCGAATGCCTACGAAACGCAAGCTGTAATTTTGAAGGATGTTGTCCAAGTTTTCGAGCGGCAGATGGAATTGCGCTAGGGCTTGTATACGATTCCGATAGAACCTCATCCACTTTCAACGATCAACTCTTCACTTTCAACTCTCGCACTTCGAATCCACCACGCGTGAGGGGAACCGACATCATGAACAAAGTCGCCAACGATCGAAGCTTATCGGCTCGAAGCCAACCCGGGCGGAACCGCAAGGGGCTGGTGCTGCTCATGGCCTTGGGGATGCTCGCGCTCTTCTCCTTGCTGGCCGTCACTTGGGTCGTCTCGGCGAGTTCGTCGCGAACCGGCGCGCAAGCCATGCGAGTGCGGGCTAATCACTCCGGAACGAGTGTGCGCGGGATGAGCCAAGAAGTCCTCAAGATGGCGCTGCGCGGGACCCGCGATCAAAAGAGTGCTTTCCATCAGCATGCGCTCTTGGAGGACATCTACGACTCGGAAGGAGTCCGAGGAGTGTTTCGCGGTGGAGTGAATAACTTCCAAGTCTCTTGGTGTCGAAAGCTAACTCCGTCGGGAGGAAGTCCGATTCTTGCGCCCGTGGAGTTGATCAAGGTATCGTTGGAGAATACCGGCGGTACGCTGTTGGCTCAAAATGAAAACACCTACAACGGGCGAGTCTTGACGGTAACCGAGGGCCCACTTTCGGGGCAGTCGTTTCATATTGTCAAATATGTAGGCCGCGATGATGGGCAGAACAGTATCGACTATGAATACTCGGTGGTCATCGATCTGTCGAAGGTGAAAGGGAAGCTCGATGGGCGATGGAAGAATCCCAACAACAGTTTAACCGAGAACTTTTCCGGTGAGCTTGGCGATTGGATTGGCTTGCCGAACAACGCAGGTGTTCGAAACTTGTTTTACTTCTACGATCCAGCGACCCAAACGTATCAAGGCTATAAGTTTTTGATCAACGGCGCTGCATTCGACAATGTTGCCATCGGGATGGAGACCCGCACCGATTCGCCAGGATATGGCAACATCGACGGTCGTGACTTGATGGTGATTCCACGAGGAAATAAACCCAAAGTATCTCCAGCACTGCTGCCGCACTACGACTACTTACAAGACCCTTACTACATGGCGACCCAAGCAGATGGGACGGTCGGTGTATCGGGGATCAGTGAAGCAGGGCTTCTCAAGGGTCAAAGCAATGAGGGGATGGATGTTCCCGACTGGCGAGATTTTTGGCTCTCGCACGATACGTATGTCAGTAACTCGGAGCGGCGGATCACTCCTTCGTTTCATCGTCCAGAATTAATCAACTACTTAGCGCACCTCTACGGCACTCCTGGTAACACCGTTGAGATCATTGAATTGCTTCGACTCGTTGACGCTTCGACTGCGCGGGTCATGAGTTACGGAACGGTCAATCCAAATTTCAAACCCCATCCAGCCTTTCCGAACTACTCCCTTGATTCCCTTCAAAATGGGACGAACCCAGGCCCCTACTTGCAAAGTTTGATCTCGGGAGGATGGGACGTTGATAACGACGGGGATGGAATCGCCGACAGCGTTTGGATCAATCCGAACTTGCCGACAATTCATGCACCCGACGGCCGGCTGCTCAAGCCGTTGGTTGCGATGATGATCCAAGATCTCGATGGACGATTGAATATCAATCTGCATGGAGATCGCATTCAAGGAACAGCTTTAAACAATTTCAATGGTGGCGGGGCCGGCTTCAACGCGATCGCACGAGCAAAAGCCTTGCATCGCAACGGATTGTCAATCCCTCAAGGGTTTGGTTATGGTCCTGCGGACATTTCGCTCAACCCGTTGTTTGGGGCCGGAATTGATGTTAACTACTTGCTCCTTTCGAGCAATTCGTCATATTCAATTTTCGATCTTCGCTATGGAGCGAAGCCTTATGCGAACCAAGGCTTGAACACCAGTGTAGACCGTTGGCCTGGAGTGTTCGGGAACGATCCACAGAGTGCTCTGAGCGAGCGAGAGATTCCAGCGAATGGCGTTTACAATCACGGGACGATGCCAGGGGCTCCCCTGGGTCGCCGAAGCGCAGTTGCCCCTGCATTTGATCAACACGGCAACCTGACGTTTCTTTATCCGGAGGTTCAAGATGCTTTTCCGGAAAGTGGTATGCAATCGGGTTTCCCATCCGAAGTCCTCGGGGATGCTTATGAGTCCGGATCGGGCCGTCGCAATTACGGCGACACGCCATTTACGATCAGTGACCTTGAGCCGATTTTGCGTCGTTACGACGAAGACGTAGAAGCCCTCCCAAGCACACTACGGGATCGATTGCGGAATGCGCTTGTAAGTAATTCCACCGAGGTTAACAACCTCTTGACGACGCTGAGCGCAGAATTGCGTTATCCGAAACTTAGTGCTGCGGTATCGGCCCCCGACCAATCTGGTGGATACTCGCTTCGTAAGGACGCCGGTAACTTGCTCGGGCTTATCCGTATGCTTCACGAGCAACGCTATCGCAAACGCACCTTCCCGAATCCTGCACCCACTGATGAATTCACTCTCAACATCGACAACTTGTACGAATTGTTTCCACCGGAGATGGCTTCGAATCTACGGTTGAACCTCAATCGTCCTTTTGGAAACGGCGTAGATGATTCGGCAATGCCTTTAAAAGGTCGCGACGGCCAGATCGACGAACCAGTCGAATTGCTCTATTCCAATGAGAAGGAATACACCTATAACCCGACGAACAATTCGTTCCCAGCTTCGAATGTCTCCGGTTATTATCGCCGAGGGATCAACGAACGAAGCTCTCTGTCGAGGACTTACCTTGGCTCGCGGCAATTGCTCGCACGTTATTTGTATTGCGTCGCGCAATTGATCATCCCTAGAGACTACGAGTTCCCAGCGATGGCTGGAGTTACGAACCAACTGGCGAAGGATCGCATTCGAGCCAGGGCGATTGCACAGTGGGCGGTCAACGTCGTCGATTTCCGCGACACCGATGCGGCCATGACCCGATTCGAATATGACATCTACCCCTTTGGGATTCGAAATGTCGCTGGGGTGGCTGACCGCCGAGCCTACTGGGCTCCTGATCGATTGATTAACCCAAACGATGGGCAACTCAATGCCGCGGCCAAGCCTTACATCGGCGTAGTCTGGGGTATGGAGCAACCGGAGCTTTTGCTCACCGAGTCGCTGAATTTCCACGACAAGCGCGCTCGCGATACAGACTTGGATTCCACCGGCAAGCTTACCACCGACGCGATGAATGCCGACGAGAACTACGATCAGTATCGGTTCCCCCAAGGCTCTACGTTCTTGGAACTCTATGCACCGCGTTCGACGTATGTAGCGACGGACCCTGTTCTACCCGGCGCGCCACCATCGCTCTATCAACAAGATGGCAATGCGGGTGGAAGGGTAAAGCTTGACTTGTCTCGCCGAGCTCCAGGTAGCGCGGCATGGGGAAGCCAACCTGTTTGGCGGATTGGGATTTCCGCAAGCACCCCACCGGATCCAAATAACGCTCAGTACAAAGAGCAACCAAACGTATCGTATCAAACAGCCGACTCGAACAACGCAGCAGGACGTCCCTTGCGTATCGCGGCACTCGACCCGCAGTTCGCTACCACCGCAGATCTAAATGGGTCTGTTGGGGGTACACCCGTTGCCGAAGAAGTCCTCGGTTCGGGATTGTTCCGCAACGGTCAGGATTTTAACACCAACCCTCAAGAGTTCGATCGTTTGGTATGGTTCATTCCTTCCAAAGGTAGCGATTTGCCGCGAGTCCCGAACTTGCGCGGCAACAACGCACAAAACCAAAACCCTGACCTCGACAACCTCGTCTATTACAACCGCACGATCACCAACGCACCGGTATTGCTCGAAGGTGGCAACTACTTGGTCGTCGGTCCTCGACGCGAGACCAACGTCGGTTCGCTCACAGCGAACCCCACCAACGGTGCTCCTTGGTCGGCGAAACTTCGCCGAAATGACCTTTCGCTTCCGAACGGCAAGCCGATTCACTCTCCAAGTCACCAAATGATTTCGCTGGATGTAAACAACATCACAACGAATTTGCTCAACGGTGAGAGCGTTTTCCGTTATCGCCAAGATTGGACTACGGCTTTGAAGGCTCCTGTTGGGCTGGTCTGCGCTGCGGAACCTCCTGATATGCCTGCAAGCAGCCAGAATAACGTCTCTTGGAGAACCTGTTTCCCGAACGGTATTGGTTTGAACATCTCGATGCCAAACCCGATCAAAAATCAGGGGTACTGGCAACAGAACAACATTCCTGAATTTCGTCTGAACACCGACGACCGTCGCAATAATCGTTCGGATGAACGGTTCGGATACAACGATCTGCCGCCCGATTCATGGTTCGACGTCAATACTCTAACCGGTCGGCTTCCCGACAAACCTTTCGATTACGATGCGTCGACCAATCCTATTTTGTTCCCTCGGATGAAGGATACCGGCACGTATGAAAACGTCCGCACGGCATACTTGCAACGGCTTGCAGATCCAGAGATGGCTTACGATCCAATCAACAACCCATACATTACCGTCGACTGGATCTCGTTGGATCTGACGGTGTTCAATGGCGAAGCTCCAAACGACAACAACAACAAAGACCCAGATGATTCGCCACGCGATGTGTCCTTCCAATCGAGGTACAAAGATGGTGGGATGCGTAAAGATGCACCGGGCAAATCCAATGCACCGAACAAATTCAAACCTAAAGGGCAGCCTCTCCAAAAGGCGTTGACTAACGGCACGAAGGAATGGGGTATTTCGTACCATTCGGTTTCGACCGCAGAGATGCGAGAGACTGTTGTCCAACCGCCTGAGGTAGTGGAACTTAATCCTCCTGCGACCGGCCCTCAAGCCGACAGGTATCCATCGTACTTTATGCATCAACTCGGCTATACCACAATAGTTCCTTCAGAGAAGGTCGTTGGCATCAAACCCCACAACAGTGCTACCACCTTGGGATACATCAACGTCGGATACCGCTACGACGAACTTGATAAATTTAGCACGGCGGCAGATAACTTCGACGGCTTTGGCCCACCTCAAATCATACCGAATCAGCCCGATTACAACGGCTCTCCTCGCGACTTGACCTCTCCGGTCTGGTTCAATCGATCGTTTGCAAACGCGCATGAATTGATGCTTGTGCCGATCACTTCTGCAGGTCAATTCGGAGCCTTCTTCAGCACGTCGGAGTTTTCCAAGCCACGAACGCCGTTCGAGTATTTGCCGAGCTTCCAAGCGTTCAATGGATTGGTCACCGATATCGCCGGAATAGGCTCGTCGGATTTCAGCGACTATGCTCCGACAAACAACTCCGCACAAGAGCTTCAACGGATCAAGCTTGGAGGTTATTGGTTGCGTCGCAGTGGCGATTGGCCAAACAACGTGAAAGGGGGGCCGGTTCAAGCCGACTGGGGGTTGCTGTTGGAATTGGTGGAAACACCATCACCCTACGTCGATACAGTCAAGCGATTGGATGTAACCCAAGTCGAGCTGGCTGCAAACACGGATGCTTGGACCAACCGGTTCTTGCATTCTTACATCCCACCGAACTATACAGGGAACAACGAACCAGCGGTGAATAAAGGGCCTTCGTTGCTAGCACCGAATCATCAGATCCCCTCGTATGTCAGTCCCGGAAAGGTCAACCTCAACACCATTGCGATGCAAACGAACGGTGCTAGCAGTGTATTCCAAGGACTCGAGTACTTATTCTCAAGTTCTGCAGATCGGCAATCGCTAAGCAATGCACTGACGAGTCAATTCTTCACCATGAGGAGAGGATACTCGGGGACCAACTCCAGTTGGCTCGGTAGCTTTACCGGCATCGATCCGAACTACCCCACCACCTTCGCAGGTGCTTATCGTTCGGGCTTGTCAACGAACTTGTATCCCTATGCTCCTCATAAGGACAACTCGGTGTTGCCACAAGTCGTGCAGCGAGGACGCTATCCTAATGAGTCGACGTTGATGCGATCGTTGGTTCCAAAACCAAAGGAGTTGCAACAACCGAATTCCTTGGATAATGGCAACCTTCTGTTTTCACCTTATTCGATTGCGAATCGCGAAGTCGGAACGATGCCAGCGACACCTCTCGTGGAGTTGGTCGAAGCCAAACAGAATGCGTTTGTGCGGTATCAACGAGCGATGCGGTTGTCGAATTTGGTCACCGATCAATCGAACGTATTCGCCGTTTGGATCACTGTTGGGTTGTTCGAATATGATCCAGTCAATGGATTTGGACGCGAGTACGTCAACATCGCCGGCGATGCCGAACGAGAACGCGCGTTCTTTGTCATCGACCGAACCGTTCCCGTTGGGTTCATCCCAGGAGAAGATTTGAACACCGATCAAACGATTCTTCTGCGTCGAATCATCAACAGCAAACGACGTTAAAACCGCAAGTCGTAGAATTCCCGTAGCATGAGCATACCTTGCCCGTGTCTGTAGCATGGGCATATCTTGCCCGTGCGTCCAAGGACAACGGCTCATACAAATAAAGCAACTTCCCACGCGCGGTTCGCTCAGCACGGTCCGGTGGGTTCCGCGGTCAGTGAATTCATCGTGGCGAAATTAATAATGGCTCTTAAGCCATCGAAGTGGTTTAGAAATTGTGCCGCCGACCGCTTCACCACACCCTACGCACGACAACAAAATCTGTAGCATGGGCATATCTTGCCCGTGCGTCCAAGGACAACGGTTTACGCAAAGAAAACACCTTCCAATCGCAACCGATCGATGCGCGGTCCGGTGGGTTCCGCGGTCAGTGTATTCATCGTGGCGAAGTGAATGATGGCTCTTAAGCCATCGCAGTGGTTTGGAAATTGTGCCGCCGACCGCTTCACCACACCCTACGACCGACAACAAAATCTGTAGCATGGGCATATCTTGCCCGTGCGTCCAAGGACAACGGCTCACGCAAATAAATCACCTTCCAATCGCAACCGATCGATGCGCGGTCCGGTGGGTTCCGCGGTCAGTGAATTCATCGTGGCGAAATAAATGATGGCTTTTGAGCCATCAAAGTGGTTTGGAAATTGTGCCGCCGACCGCTTCACCACACCCT
>JBJONT010000212.1:0-21717 GCA_046051705.1 Planctomycetota bacterium
GGCAATCCACTTTTCCTTGGCTCCAGGCTCAAGCTTATTGCGAAATCGCTCCCAACGAACCGTAAGCTCTTTGTTCGTCCAAGGAACTTGCACCACTCGCATCTCGCTGTAAAAGCGGTTATTGCGGACGAACATTACGCGTACCGAAAAACCCCCTCGCATCGACTCTGTGATGGGCTGGGTTATCTTCACTTGTGTCTTGCCAAGCTCCGTCCAAAATGCTTGCAGAATAGCGTCACGATGGATCACTTCCACGTAAGCTCGCCCAGTCTCATACCCCGTTCCCCACACGCCTGTCCAAGTCTCTCCGGGTTGCCACTGCTCCTTCGGACTCGCAAATACAAACGGCAACTTGCTCTCGAAGCGATCCGATGCAAGATTCAGCACTCGCACATTCTTCTCTGCAAGCACCGGTTTCCCAACCGCATCTTGGGTCTCAACGACAGCCCTATAAATCCCTCCCTTGAGTACTATTTCCAAAGACGCCTTGCCTGACTCATCCGTCTCAAAGGCTTGCTCGGATACCAGTTCTCCCAAAGGCCAATGCTCAACGAGGGTTGGGTCGGGTTCACTCTGGGGAAAGGGCAATCTCAGATACACTCCAGGGAGCAATTCTGACTCGCCTTTTGAATTGCTTCTGCCGCGAGGCTTCGCCAACACAGGTCGGATCCTCACACCTAAAAGGTCTGATCGAGGAACCTCGTTCGGTTCAATCACACGGTAGACCTTCAATACCCCTTTCCCCTTCACATCTTCGTCGTTGAGATTGGTGGTGTGCACTTTAAACTCAACGCTCTGCTGGTCGACTTGCCACGACTCCGCACTCAATGTGACTTGGGTCGTAACGTATCCCAACGAAGCTACACGACTACCCGTGCGTGTCTCGCCGGTTCCATCTGTGACATCGGCGATGACTTCGTATTGAAAAATCGGCGAGAGATCCTCAGGGACCTCTGCATCAGGCCGCGCTACGAACTGAATCTGAAAACTGCCATCTCCTCGGGTCTTCGTCCACCCCTGAGCGATTTCTTGCTCGGGACCAGAAAACGGCTGAATTCTCCAAGCATACATCGACTCGAACCAACTCGGACAACGAACCCTTCGCACGACCCTATAACGAACATCAGCCCCCTGAACGGGAACTCCCGTGTAGCCCAGTGCATGCCCGTTAAATTGCACGCTATCGAGCAACTTGACCTCATCTTTAATCGGATCGATCGTGACTTGAAACTTCGGCCGCTTATACTCTTCAACGCGAAACTCTTTGAGACGGCCCCCATCTCCCACCGACAAAAACATACGTCCAGTTCCTCGATCTCGAGGAATCGTAAACGAACCGCTAATCGAACCGTAATCATTGGTTCGAAGTTCTAATACCTCTACCACTTGGCCGTGGGGATCCTTCAACTCGATCTCGTACGTGCGACCCGTAATCGGAAGATAGATGTCGCGGCTAGGATCTAACTTCGTTGCTACTCCCTTAAAATGAATTGTCTGTCCAGGTCGATAAATCGATCGATCGGTGAATAACACAACCCCTTCGCTTTGAGACGACAGAGGCTCACGAAATTGATTAAACCAATCCGTCGTCGCTAATAATTCGCCGTTGTACTTAACCAACAGCAGCGTAGTACGCATCTTTGACGCTATCTGAAACATTCCATTCGGTTGCGTCGTCACGGCGTTCGGGACCATCCAAATGCCACTTCTTATATCGCGGACATAACGTTGCACCGTTGCTCCACCGATCGGTTCGCCCGTCTGGTTGTCAAGCACCATCCCTTCGATTACTGGAAAATCAGAATCTCCAGTCGAACCTACCCAGCTTTTACGAACAACAATCGCCAACTTACTGACCCAAAAATCTGTAACTCCAACCTGATTGCCTTCTCCGCGGAACGACTCATCCATACTGTAAAGCAAGTAGTAATAGCCACTTGGCAAATCACCTGGAACGACTACTTCATGGGTCGCTTCTTGGAAGTCCGCCGTTGGCTCAAGGTCGGCGGTCCAAGCCTTGATTGGATTCTGGCTTAACAAGCTCTGGGAATCTGAATCATTGATCTCACTCGGCAGCCGACCGTTTCCAGCAAGTCGCTTTTCCCAATCCGCCTGAACAATCCGAAAATGCACTTTGGAAACATTCTTGTACCGTACGCGAATGCTTGATGCCGGCGCATTCCAAACCCGTTCCGCCAACACATCCAAGGAAGGAAAAGTGATGGTTGAGCAAATGTTATGGCAGTGAGCACCTCCGATGGACTTCGGAAAAGCATTCTCACCTTGCTTGGCAACTTCAAAAGCTCTTTCAAACTCATTGCGACCCATTAATGATTCTGCAAGACGTGCAAGAGCTAGCGCTGACATGGGATGATTTTCATTCGCCTTAGCGAATCGGTCGAGTAGAGCTTCAACCCTCGCGCCCTTTTCCTCACCAACAGCATGACTTGCGACAAACCGAATACGTTCTAATTCTGCATGCAGCCTCGCATCGCGGTCGTTTGGTTGATCATGAAATCGAATCAATTCCTGGAACAACCGTATCGCTTTGAGCTTCGTCGAATCCTCATCGGTCGTCTGAGGATTCCAAGCTAGAAAATCATCGGTTCTTCCTAAAGCAGCAGAAGATGCATCGATCTCGAAACTGTCCACCGGCTTCGCAGCGGCTTGCTCGCCCGAAGCATAAAAATCGATAGCTTGATACGCAATGAAATCGAACAGGGTAGGGCGGCAACTATCAGGATGAGTCCCTATCTCCAACAACGCGTCATAGGATGCGATTGGGGTCGATTGCAACAACTTGCGGTTCTGCAATGCCAAGTTATGCTGCCGATCGATTTCGTCAAAGATTCGTTTCAGATCCCAAGTCGCGATGCCTTCGGAGTCAACCGCTCCACCTTGGGTTCGATCCTGAAAACGCCATCGATTTCCTTGAAAATAATCCCAATACCAATTTGCCAAAATCGTATGCAGAATCGGACGGATCGACTTAGGCGTATCCTCCATCCTCTTTTGCAATAGAAGGATCGCCCTCTCAGACGCTGCATCTTCGAACTGTAACTCTAACACAATTCCTTGAACCATCGCCCGAATGGCTTCCGGATAAGCCTTCTGCTCGAAGCAAGATTTCTCTATCAACTTCAGTTGTGCAATTGCGACTCGCGGTTGCCCTTGCTGAATTGCAATCTCGACGTTTTTCCACATGGCTTTGCGTTCCTTTGGAATGCTGTTTTCGGGCGGGACCGCAGCGGGCATCGCAAATAAACTGAATTTGCCAACCCCATCACCAGCCCCATAAACATAGCTAGAAATCTAACGTAAGAAGTACAACGCGAAAGCATCCCTCGATGGAAACTTTCAACTTGCCACTTGCGGCCGAAGCTAGCACATTCGCTAGCCGTAGCTAAACACTTGGAATCTAGTGGCACAAGCATCTATTTGTTCCCAAAACATGAAGAAAACATGTGAAAAGCGGGGTTCAGCGATCCAACTGGCCCGTCAAAGACCCAGCCAGTAGATCCGGCTTAGCGAACTTGAGATTTTGCCAAGGGCACCAAGTTAACGGCTAGCAACACGGGTTTATCAGTAGGAAAATCAATCCAGCGCGAGTTTTCCAACACCGCAGCAGCCTCAGGGAAGCTTGAAGACCACCGTTCTACATCGCGCGAATCGACTGCGCAATACTCGGATAATGACGCAGATTTCTCAGTCGCAGCTTGCGTCCTGTCCCCGTCGGGTCCTGACTAAATAAATCGATCCATAGGCATTCTCGAGGCATACACTCGGGAAATCTATCAGCCCACTCAATGATGGTTATCGCTGGCAACTCAAATAGCTCCTCTACCCCCAACTCTAAAAACTCATCGCTATCGGTGATACGATACGCATCGATGTGATAAATCGGTGGCTCGGTCGCCAACGGATGGATCAACACAAAAGTAGGACTCGATACGTCGAGCGGATTTGCCCCAAGCTCCTCCGCGAAGAACTTTGTCCATTGCGTTTTGCCCGCCCCAAGCGTTCCCGTCAAAGCGATTACGCAAGGCAACCGCCCCCGAAGCGTATCGGCGAGCCGAACTGCCAAATTCCGACACTCCTCGAGCGAGTCAATCTCAAGGGTTATTGCATCAAGTGAATCTTCTATCAGTCGAATCATGCCACACCCTTCCACTTGAACCGGCCAACTCGCTTACTCTCACCAGGAAAACCGAGTCTCCTAGGTCGACTCAAGCTGTTCTTGCAGTTCCGCCCAACGCATCTCGGCTGCTTCTAATTCGCCGCTGATCTTCTCAAGCTCATTATGTAGCTTCAATGCCGACTGGGTATCGGTCGCATTCATCAACTGTTCATGAGTCTCTTTGCGCTGCTGATCAAGCTTGGCAATGCTCTTCTCTAAATTGTTGATCTGCTTGCGCAACGCCCGCTCATCGTTCGCGGGAGGTTTGCCTGAAGCCACCGCAACAGGCTTCGAGGCGGATTTCTTAGGAGCTGCGTTCGGGTGCCGAGTCGCTTCAGTATCATCAAGCTCCTTTTGGACCATGTACATGTAAGCGTCGTAGTCCCCGCGATATTGAGTCACTTTGCCATCGCGAACTTCGATGTAGGAGGTTGCAACCCGCTTGAGAAAGTGTCGATCGTGCGATGTAAAAATCACTGTCCCGCGATAGTCGATCAGTGCGTCGGCGAGTGCTTCTACCGTCTCGACATCCAAGTGGTTACCCGGTTCGTCTAAGATCAAGATGTTCGCTTTGCCGAGCAAGAGCGACGCCATGCATAATCGAGCCCGTTCCCCTCCAGAGAGGACTTTTATTTTCTTGTTGACCGCGTTGCCGCGAAACAACATTGCACCGGCAGTATCGAGGATCGTTTGATTCTTCGTACCCGGAATCGCTTCGTACTCCAAAAACTCCAATACCGTTTTGTTCTCAGGAAGACTCGTGTAAACATGCTGTGCGTACGTCCCTAGCTCGCAACCATGCCCCCACCTGACATCTCCCGCCAAAGCTGGAAGCGACCCGACGAGTGTACGCAGTAACGTCGTCTTCCCTTGACCGTTATCCCCGACGATTGCGGCCCGAGTCCCGTGATCGATCTCAAGCCCGATGCCGGTTGCAATTCCACGTTCGGGATAGCCGATGCTCAAATCCCGGCAACGAACCGCAGGACCTTGCCTGGGCTCGACCTGTGGAGCTCGAATCGTCGCGTTGGACTGCTCACCGGCGATCTCTTTGAGCTCGAGTCGTTCAAGCATTTTGCTTTTCGACTTCGCTCGCGTCGCGGTACTTGCACGCGCTTTGTTGCGATCGATGAATTCCTGCAACTGCTTACGCTTCGCGGCTATCGACGCATTCGATCGCTGATCATGTTCTTGAAGCTCTCGCTGATACTCCAAGAATTCGTCCGCCTTGCCAGGAAACAACGTCAACTCTCCGTTGGACAAATCCAAGGTCGAGTCGCAAGTAGCGTTCAGAAACGCGCGATCGTGTGAGACGATCAAACACGCTTCTTGGAAAGACTTCAAAAACTGCTCCAACAACAACTGGGTTCGAAGATCCAAAAAGTTTGTCGGTTCGTCGAGCAACAACAAATTCGGCTCGTGCAAAAGCAGAGCAGAGAGTTTTACCCGCGTCTGCCAACCGCCCGAGAGACTTTGCATGGGTGCCTGAAGCATCGGGCCCTTGATCTCAAACTCACCGGCAACCTCACCACACTTCCAGTCCGGCTGCTCGGAATCCCTCATCAGAAACTCCAGAGCTGTCTCCCCTGGCAGAAAAGGATCATGCTGCTTGAGATAGCCGATCTTCAACTTCGGATGCCGGATAATCTCCCCTGTATCCAGCTCATCCTCACCGAGAATACACTTGAGCAACGTCGATTTGCCCGCACCGTTGCGTCCGATAAAACCGACTTTCGTGTCCCCAGAAAGGGTGCACTCCGCCCCGTCGAGAAGAATTTGATCCCCATATCGCTTATGGGCATTTCGAATTTGTAGCAAGACCGTCATGGATTATCGCGTCGTTTTGGTCGGTTTTTCGTAGGGCCCGTCGCACCAAGCAACGGAAAGTTCGTCAGGCCAGTCCCTGATCATTTCAACGAAGTTTGCTATGTTAACAAGGTCAAACGATAAACTCGCTCAACTGAAATGTCCTACTTTAGCACTCAGGGTTCGATGTGGCAGAGATTTCCCAATCAGTAACCGAACTAGTCGCCCAGCTCGGTAGACTTCCAGGCGTCGGAAAAAAAACCGCCGAACGACTCGCTTACCACCTCCTGCGAGTCCACGAATCGGAAGCTTTCGCACTTTCGGATGCGATCCGAAAAGTCCGAGAAAACGTCCGCTACTGTAGCGTCTGCTTCAATTTAGCAGAAGAATCACTTTGCGGCGTTTGCCAAAACCCCCAACGCGACCCTTCGATGCTCTGCATCGTCGAACAACCCCGCGACCTTATCGCCCTCGAACAAACCGGAATCTTTCGCGGACTCTACCACGTTCTCCTAGGACGAATCGCACCCTTGGATGGAATCGGCCCAGACCAACTGACCATCGAAGCACTCGTCGACCGTGTCCGAACCGGAAACTTTAAAGAAGTCATCATGGCCACGAACCCGAACGTGGAAGGAGATGGTACCGCTCTGTTTATTTCCAACCAGCTCGCTCCCTATCCTGTACAATTGACCCGGCTTGCTCGCGGCGTTACCAGCGGCAGCGTCCTGGAATTCACCAACAAAGAAATCCTCTCCGACGCCTTGTCCGGTCGCCAAAAACTCTAATCGTTACCAACATAACGCCCCCCCAGCTATCGTTCGCTCCTCGCACTTATCCCATGAATACGACCAACTCTCTCTCAAACACGACCTCATCGAAGTCACCGGTAACTGCCAAGCCATTAACTTATGCTGTCGTGCGACCGGTAATCCTTGCCGTTCTGTTTTGCTTGACACTAAGTCTCTCGATCGGTTCGAACCAACAAATCATCTTTGGCCAAGACGGCGCGGTAACGAAACCGACGGACTTGGAAAGCAGCCGCTTGGCGATCAAACAAGCCGAAGATTTTTTTAAAGATAAAAAGTTTGGTCAAAGCGCCCAATGGATCGAAGCCTGCAACAGCGTGTTCGTCGACCTAGTGACTCAATCGGACAAAAAAGATCTACCTGAATGGGAACGATTGCACCGCAAAATGGCGAGGGCCATGGAAGTCCTCTCGCTCGAAGGAGCAGAATTCAGCCCCCTTCCCGAATGGTCCACCATCCAATCGAAAATCAGGGAGATGGGAAAAGACAAATCCAAACCTACCCCAACCCCTACTGAGACAAATGTCAGCTTCACGAAAGACGTAGCACCGATTTTGGTTGAGCATTGCGGCAGATGCCATGTCGATAAAGAAAGTGGCGGATTTGCCATGCCCACTTATGAACAGCTGATCAAAGGCTCTAAGGGCGGAGTGGTTCTCTTCCCTGGAGATGCAGCAAGCAGCCCGCTGGTCACTTCGATCGAAGGTGGGATTATGCCTCCGAATGGGAACAAAGTTTCACCTGAAAAACTCGCGACCATCCAAAAATGGATTCAGCAAGGAGCTAAGTTCGACGGTCAAGACCCCAAAGCAAATCTAAAAAGTTTTGCTGCTGGCGATGCAGCAAAACCGCAAGAACCCGCCAAGCCCGTCGAAGTCATGGAACGCACTGGCAAAGAGACCGTTAGCTTTGCCAACGACATCGCCCCAATCTTGGTCGCCAATTGCAATGGTTGCCACTACGCCGGCAACCGACCTTCAGGCGGTTTGAACTTCACGAACTTCGCCGGCCTTCTGCGCGGCGGGACCTCCGGACCTGCCCTTGAACCGAGCAACGGAAAAAACAGCTTGCTAGTTAAGAAACTACTCGGCGAAGCCGGTCAACGCATGCCCGCCGGCGGTCGACCTGCGTTGAAACCCGAGGAAATCGAACGTATCACCAAATGGATCGACGAAGGCGCAACCTTCGATGGTGATAACCGCGAAGGTCAACTCGATAGTGTCATCGCGAAATCATGGGCCAACAAAGCCTCTCACACGGAACTGATGGAACAACGCATGGCAAGAGCCCGTCAGCGCTGGAAAGTCCTTGCACCAAACACCCCAGCAGAAGAATCCAACAACGATGAATTCCACGTCCTGGGGAACGTCGGCAAATCAACCATCGAAAAGACCATTCAAAACGCTGAGTCAGCCCTCAAGACAGTTCGCAAACAACTAAAAATCAACTCAAAAGAACCGTTCATCAAAGGTGGCGTGACCATCTATGTACTCAAATCCAGATACGACTACAGCGAACTAGGAAAGATGATCGAAAACCGCTCTTTGCCCCAATCTTGGTCCTCTCACTGGCGCAAAGACGTACTCGATTTATATGTAGCAATGGTCCCCGATCCAGGGAATGCGAAGCTCGATGAGACCGCACTCGTCCAACAACTCACCAGTCTCTGGATGGCGTCCCACGAAGGTGTACCGCGTTGGTTTGCCGAAGGCACCGGCCGAGCAGCATTAGCTACAACCGCTGGCCAAAACGATCAACGCGTCAAACCTTGGATGATCCAACTACCCAAAGTCGTAAGTGATCTAAAGGACATCAAACCGCTGACCGAAGGAAAAATGAACGAAGAAGAAGAAGGGATCATCGGATTTGCCTTAGTCCGCAACCTGCAAGCCTCTTCCATGCGAAGGCAATATGACGCGTTGATGCGAGCCATCCAATCAGGTTCCACGTTCGATCAAGCTTGCCAGAAGTCGATCGGCCCGATCGACCCGTTCCTTGCACAAGCTCTCGGCAAGAAAAAACCTTAACTCGCCACTGTTTGGAAATCAGACCAGCAACTGCAACAAATCAGGTTAGCCCGTCGCAGCCGCCGCAGCAGGGGCCGTAGTAGCAGCCTAACTTGCGATTACTTCCCAAACATCGGCTGAGCGTAACCAGGCGGGTAACCGGCAGAAGTCGTACCCGGAACCGAACCTGGGATGGGTTGCCCATAGACCGGTGGTTGTCCGTAAAGGGGCGGTTGAGTTACCGCAGGGGGTTGACCATACAACGGGGGCTGTGCCATACCCGTTGGCGGATAGCCCGCCGGTAATGTAGGAGGCATCCCCGTCGCTGGAACGCCGCCTACTGCCGGTGCACCGGCAGCGGTCGGATAAGGCTGAGGATACGCTGGGTAGGCAGGATATTGCTGTGGGTATCCAGCGGGATACTGTGGTTGCATGCATCCCGAGCCTGCACATCCCGTCATGCCCGATACCATCGCGATTGCTATTGTAAAAAGCGAAGTCAAACAAAGTGGTGTAGACCACCTAGCGATCCGTTGTTGGCTCGCAGAAACGCGCGGTAAACTCAGGTGTCGATCATGATGCATAATGAAATCCTTTTCCTTAGATGCCGGAGATAATCCAGGTTTCTTTCTGCGATGTCTACGGCAATCTCATCCTGTGCACCTTCTCACCAAAGTTTTCTCAAAAAACATTGGTAACCCAACCAGCCACTTACATCACCGAGTTGCGCGACGTCTAGGACTTGCAACAAGCTGATTCATTTTGGTATTCAAGGAGTAGTTTGCTTGAAACTCAACCTGCCTTTTTGGCAGAAATAAAGCTACTTACAAGATCCCCGAGTGCCAATAGCCTCCAAGGGAACAGAATTCCTAATTCAATATCCGTACGATTGAGAGATTTTCGATGAGCCGTGCAATGAGCATGGGGTTGCGATTTGCGGCCGGATGCTGGCCTGGCTGGATCGACGGCTGGGAACGCGGCTCGCTTCGCGGCGTACTGCTCGCTTGGATATTTTCCGGCGTTCTATGCACCGCTTGGATCGGTACGTTTTGGTGGCCCGCATTGCTTGGGACCTGGGAATTGCGATTTCTCTGGGGCACGATTCTCTGCTCCGCGTTGGCAACAGCTTCCTATCGCGCACTTCGATCGGTAATGGCAGGAAACGCAAAACCGCGAGGATGCCCCACAAACGAATTCTCTCAAGCACAAATCCACTATTTAAGAGAAAATTACTTCGAAGCCGAAAAGATTCTCGCCCCTTTCGCAAAGCACCAAACTCTCAACGACGAAGACATCGACATCGAAGCGGCCCTGCTATTGGCAACAATTTATCGCCGCACGGATCGCTGTGAACTTGCTATCGAATTGCTCGATCGCTTGCTCCTGCTCGAGCGATCCTTGAAATGGGAAGCGGAATTGAACCAAGAAAGAGACTTGGTCATCGAACGAAAAGTACGCAACCGTTCGGAATCTTCCTGATTCACCCTATCCTCCCGTTTGCTAGATTGGCCATTGGCCTATAATTCGGCGTCACGTGACAAGCTGTCTTTGGTTTGCAGTCCGCGATGGATCGAATTGCGATTGGAACGGCGTTTGCTACGGTTGTTTGCTTCAGTAGAGAATTTCAGCCTTCAAGGCAGAGTCGTCCGAGAAGATTGAAATCAGTTCCCGAGCGTTGCGCTCGGGGCGGTTGGCTGACTAGTTCACCATACCTTTTAGGAAGGAAAGCCATGTACGAAAGATTTACAGATCGAGCCCGCAAGGTGATGCAGTTAGCGAACCAAGAGGCCCAGAGGTTCAACCACGAATACGTGGGAACAGAGCATATTTTGCTCGGGCTAGTGAAAGAAGGGAGCGGAGTGGCTTCTAACGTTCTACGAAATCTCGACGTGGATTTGCGCAAGATCCGTTTAGAAGTGGAGAAGCTCGTTCAAAGTGGTCCTGAGATGGTGACGATCGGGAAACTTCCACAAACCCCGCGCGCCCGCAAAGTTATCGAGTATTCCGTCGAGGAAGCTCGAAACCTCAACCATAACTACGTAGGTACCGAACACATATTGCTTGGCTTGCTGCGCGAACAAGACGGTGTAGCAGCACAAGTCTTGATGAACCTTGGTCTGAAACTAGAAGATGTTCGCGAAGAAGTGTTGAACTTGCTCGGGCACGGTATCGACTCGAGCGACGGAGATCGCGGAGGACGCGAATCCGGTGGCAGCAGCAGTAGCTCCGGCGGCTCGTCAGGCGAATCCGGATCGAGCGCGAAAGGGAGCAAAAGCAAAACGCCTGCTCTCGATAGCTTCGGCCGCGATCTGACCGAGTTGGCTCGACAAGGAAAACTCGATCCTGTGATCGGACGTGAACGAGAAATCGAACGCGCAACGCAAATCCTCTGCCGACGAACCAAAAACAACCCTGTACTACTCGGCGAAGCCGGTGTCGGAAAAACCGCGATCATCGAAGGCTTCGCTCAACGCGTGGTCAACGGAGAAGTCCCAGAGATCCTTGCCGAGAAACGAATCGTCGTACTCGACTTGGCTATGATGGTCGCCGGTACAAAATACCGTGGACAGTTCGAAGAGCGAATCAAAGCCGTTATGAACGAAGTCCGTCGAGCACGAAACACCATCCTCTTCATCGACGAACTTCACACCCTCGTCGGTGCCGGTGGTGCCGAAGGTGCAATCGATGCGGCTAACGTTCTGAAACCAGCTTTGGCTCGCGGTGAGATCCAATGCATCGGTGCAACAACCCTCGATGAATACCGCAAGTACATCGAGAAAGACAATGCACTGGCTCGTCGATTCCAAGAAATCGTCGTCGAACCTACATCCAAGAGCGAGACGATCGAAATCCTCAAGGGACTCAAAGAACGCTACGAAGAACATCACCGCGTACAAATCACCGATGATGCGATCGTCGCTGCCGTTGAAATGAGCGAACGATATATCACCGCACGATGCTTGCCCGATAAAGCCATCGACGTCATCGACGAAGCTGGCGCACGGGTTCGTTTGCGAACGATGTCCAAGCCACCCGATTTGAAGGATATCGACGAAGATGTCGAACGCCTCAATAAGGAAAAAGAAGAAGCGGTAGCAAACCAAGACTTTGAGAAAGCAGCCGCTCTTCGCGACCAAGCAGACAAACTGCGCCGCAAGAAAGACCAAATCACCCGAGAATGGCGTGAGAAAAGCCGCGAAGCGGATGGGCTTGTCGACGAAGAAGTCATCGCAGAAGTCGTCTCCAAGATGACCGGGATCCCTTTGACCCGGCTATCAACCGAAGACTCCTTGCGCTTGATGAACATGGAAGCCGAACTGCACAAGCGAGTCGTCAGCCAAGAACAAGCTGTCGCTGCCGTCGCGCGTGCTGTTCGCCGAAGCCGAAGTGGACTGAAGGATCCGAAGCGCCCAACCGGTTGCTTCGTCTTTGCAGGTCCAACCGGGGTCGGTAAAACCCTCCTTGCAAAAGCCCTCGCTGAAAGCCTTTTCGGTGACGCCGATGCACTGGTTCATATCGACATGAGCGAGTACATGGAGAAGCACAACGTTAGCCGACTCATCGGAGCCCCTCCGGGATACGTCGGTTACGAAGAAGGTGGACAACTCACCGAGAAAATCCGCCGTCGTCCTTACTCCGTCGTGCTCCTCGATGAAATCGAAAAAGCACACCCAGACGTCTTCAATATGTTGTTGCAAGTCATGGAAGAAGGCCGATTGACCGACTCCTTCGGTCGAAATATCGACTTCCGAAATACCATCCTCATCTTGACCACCAACGCCGGTGCGGAAGCGATCAAGAATGAGCAAGCTTTCGGATTCCAGAAGCCGTCCGATGATGCGTCCTACGACAGCATGAAAGCTCGCGTAATGGACCAAATCGAACGCGTCTTCCGACCTGAATTCCTAAACCGACTCGATGACGTAATCATCTTCCGACACTTGAACAACGAAGACCTCAAGATGGTCATCGACTTCGAATTGTCGAAGGTCAGAGAGCGTCTGCGTGAACGAGGATTCGAAATTGAATTGACCGATGAAGCCAAAGAATTCATCATCAAGCAAGGTTCGAATCTCGACTACGGAGCTCGTCCACTGCGTCGAGCGATCGAGCAACGTATCGAAGACCCACTCTCCGAGGAACTGCTCCGAGGAAGCTTCGAAGGGAAAAACACCATCCAGATCGATGCGTTCAAAGACGATACTGGCAAGGTGACCCGATTGGACTTCAAAGGGGTCCAGAAAGACGGCACCGCCGAAGTCTCGTCCGTTGCCGAAGCCACCTAGCAATCGCTCGGCCAACATTTAAAAACTATAAAAGCACCCTTCCCACCGAAGGGTGCTTTTTTTATCCCCATCCCCATCCCCATCCCCATCCCCATCCCTCTCTCTGCCTTCCCTCTCTCCGTCTGCCCTCCCTCTGCCTTCCCTCTCTCCGTCTTCCCTCCCTCTCTCTCCCCTTCCGGTATTCTCTGTGCCTCTGTGCCTCTGTGTTTCAAAAACCCCCATTCTCAAACCAACAACAATTGCATCGCCGCGAGAATAGAAAGCACCAGGATCACCATCTCAAAACTCTTCTGAGAAATCCGCTTGGCGATCGCACGCCCCGCGAACAGTCCAAGCAGAATTAACGGAGCCAACAACGCGTTAACCATCAACGATTGCTCTCCGATCAACCCTAGATTCCAACTCAACGGAATCTTCAGCACGTTGAGAATTAAGAAGAACCAAGCTGCCGTACCGACAAACTCTTTCTTTGGAAGCCCGATCGAGATAAGGAACAGACCGAAGACAGGGCCGGCAGCATTCGCCAGCATCGTCGTCACTCCTACAGCTATACCCATTCCCCATGCAAAGAGGTTTGAATGGGGGATCGACGCAAGCCAGTTTTCGTTGCGAAGTCTAGCGAGTTGCATGCTTGCAAGCATCAATATGATGCCGCCGGTGATCGGTCTATATAACGATTCACTCAAACGATGCATAAGCATCCAACCGATCAACACCCCTAGTATTGCCGGAGGCATCATGCGTCGCACGTACACCCAATCCGCATGCTTGCCAAACATCAGCATCGCAAGGACATCCCCAACGATCAGCATCGGCAACACGACACCCGTAGAAGCTTTCGCGCCAAAAACATGTGCGAAGACCAACACGTGCAATAAACTAACACCGGAGAATCCACTCTTTGTAACACCGATGCCGATGGCAGCGATGACGAGCAAAGCCCAGTTGATTAAAGATAGTTGCTCGTAAAACTCACTCATTGCATCCCATCACTTGTCAGTCCGTCGGCAATCCCCTCCCCAAACCCCTTCACCGCCTCATCACCACTTTGAGCTTGAGTCGAAGGCTTCTTCCTTCCAAGCACCACGCGGCTTTCCCGATCCGATATTTCTTGCAACACCTCGTCAGTACTCTCCGGATCAACCTTGCGACAGCCTGCCATCAACTGTTCAGCGAGTCGATCAAAGGGCAACTCCCACTCCTCGGGCGTACTGTCCTGAGGAGCGATAGCACTGATTTCGGCAAGCAACAGTACAAATCGCAAGACATGTCGAAATAGCATCCCCTCCTGTTTTTGCAATCCTTTCGCAACGATGAATTTATTGAAGTCGCATTCGAATTCGAGCAATTCCCCGACTACCCATACGCTGCGTGTGTGCACGTCGTGTACACCTGGAAAATCGTAATCGAACATCCGACGTAGTTTTTCACCTAAGGCCAAAGGCCTCGGCGGGGGCCCGTTTTCATTCCAAGCATCTTCCTCTTCATCATCGTCGTCATCATTTCCCCAACGACCGGTAATCTCAGCAACTCCTACAAGACCGAGTTCGAGCAACCGTGGGTGCAAATGATTTTGTGCTAAGGGCCCAAACGGCAACTCTTCCGGTCTTGGTACCGGAACTAACTTGCAGATATTCGGAGGCAACTCCAAGATGCTCTCTAAAGCTTGAATCCGCTCGGTCATATCCGCGAAATGCAATTGCTGTATTAAATACAAACCATAAATCGGATTGACGCTCCGAAACTCTTGCATCAACTCCAACCGAGGCTTTGCAATAATTCGCTCAGGACGATAGTTCTCCAAATCATAACCCCGTCCAGCCGTCTCATCGGTGATCGCTACCAGACCATCATCGCCTCCGGCTTCGGCCTGACCAAGATCATCATCATCCTCCACTTCATCGAGATTGTCGGCACCAGGTTTTACAACATCGCTTTTCGGTGGAGCACTACCTTTTGTATTTCCCAACGCCGCAGATGGCAATTGACTCTTGAGCCACCCCTGCGTTCCCTTTTGCCCCCCACTTCCTCCTTCGCTACTTCCTGCGGTACCACCATCAGCCCCGCCTCCCTTACCTCCCGGCTGAGCAACTCCACCTTGCTTCGGTAAAGGCTTGGGCTCAAGCTCAAGAAATCCGCCCGTCCAGAGAGTTACGAGCATTTGATTCAATTCTTTTTGCGCTCGAATCATGTCGCTTGGAGCAAGTAAACGACGTCCCACTAAAGTGCGAAGTGGATCGATCGAAGGGTCGCGTTGAAGCATGTGCGCTAGGAGTCGCCAGGGAAGTGGGCCACGGCTCGCAAGATGCGATGCGGGGGCACGGGCTAGTTTTTCAAACTGATCCTTCGTCCAATAGGTCTCCCCCTGACGCCGAGTAGGCATCTTCTTTTTCAACTGCTTCTTCGCTCTGATCAAATTCGGATCCTTGGTATCCTCGGGGATCTGATCGTACTGAAGTCGCCATCGATGAAGCTTCACATCGTCTTCATGCGCGATCGCATACACAAACCCCTCGCGGTCAAACTGCGGGCGGCCCGCTCGACCAAAAATTTGCTGTGCCGAAGCCGACTCGATCAACTTCTTCTTGCCATAAGGCCCTTTGACCAAGCTCGGCAGGATCACGCTTCGCGCGGGTAAATTGATCCCCGCCGACAAAGTCTCAGTGCAAACGCAAACTGTAAGTAGCTTTTCTTGAAACAGTTGCTCGACAAGTCGCCGGTATTTGGGCATGATCCCCGCGTGGTGAATACCGATCCCTCGTATCAATATTTGCTTGATCTTTGGCCCAGCTCCCTCCGATAAATTCACCCCTTCCAATCGCTCGGTAATGATCGCTTGACGTGGCTTGTCAATCAGCTTCTTGCCCTTCAATAACTCAGCCACCTGCCAACACTGATCGCGATTGAAGCAAAACACCAACCCAGGCGTACGCCGCTTCGTCTCGTCTCCTTCTGCAATCCGCTCGAGATGCTCGTCAAGATAATCATCTTCTACCCACTCGAATTGCAGGGGTACTTTGCGCTCCGTACCTTGGACCAACTCGAGATTCCGACCATGAGCTCGCATCAACCAAGAACAGAACTCTACGCTGTTACCGATGGTCGCCGAAAGCAGCATCAACCGCACATGCTTGGGCAACATCCCGATACTCAGTTCCCACACGATCCCACGCTCTGGGTCGTTGAAAGAGTGAAACTCGTCCATCACTACAGAATCCACATCTTCGAAGCCATCCGGCCCTGCTTGAAGCAGTTTATTGAGCAAGATCTCCGCGACAACGACAAGCACAGGAGCGTCCGGATTGACTTTTCGATTCCCCGTGACCAGCCCAATCGAACTCGCAGGATACCCCCAACGCTGCGCAGCGGCTTGCAACTCGTACAATTTTTGATCCGTCAAGGCAATCAACGGAGTCGTGTAGTAACATCGCCGCCCCGTTCGAAGTGCTTCGAAGATCGCTCCTTCAGCGATAAGCGTCTTGCCCGTCCCTGTCGGTGCACAAACCAAAACCCCATGATCCGAAGAAAACCATGCAAATAAAGCATCTTCTTGGACCGGATAAGGGGCATAAGGAAGCTGCTGTAAATATTCGGCTACAATGTCATCGCGATTCAGCACGGTTTCTACCAATCCGATCTGGCAAATATCATTTCGTATTTTGACTTCGCTATCCTAACAAAAACAGTATGCTCGCAGGAGACGAAAACCCGTGAGTTGGAATACCTTAAAGAAACTCTCCGCTCTTCTTGTCCTCTGCTTACTCTGCTACGCAAACGCTGCTTGGCTCCGCCCCGTTCGCGATATCGCATACAGCATGCACTGGATCGAAAACTCCTACGTCGAGCCGAAATCAACCGCTAATCTCCGAGACGCCGCACTGCAAGGGCTGCTCGAATCCCTAGACCCTTACTCTGCATACATCCCAAGCAGCGCACTGACCGGCTTCAATGCCTTGTTCGATCAACAATTCGCCGGCCTGGGAATTCAGGTCGAAGGCCCACCGCAACGCCCGAAACCTACCATCGTGGCTACCATTTTCCACTCGCCTGCCTTCCGTGCAGGATTGCGTCCTGGGGATGTAATCCAAGAAGTCGATGGAAATAAGGTGGAAGAGGTCATCGATATGGAAACCCTCTCGCGCTGGTTGCAAGGCCCCGTTGGGTCGACTGCGGCTATCCTGATCGATCGCGCAGGAGAACCGATGAGCTTCAATGTTCCTCGCGAATTTGTTGCCGTCGAAAGCATTACCGGCGATCGCAGAAAACCCGATGGTACATGGGAACATCAACTGCAAGTCGCACCCGATATCTTGTACCTACATATCGAACTCTTCGGAGAACGAACCGCTGCGGAGCTTCGCGAACTCCTCTCAAAAGCCCCGTCATGCAAAGGCCTCATCATCGACCTGCGCGATAACAGTGGCGGACTACTCGACGCGGCGGTCGAAGTCTGCGATATGTTCCTCGAAGACGGACCGATTGTCTCGACGAACGGGCGTGAAAACAACGCCCAAACCGACATAGCTTACGCATCATCAGGCTCCCTGCTTCCGACCTCTACCCCCATCTGCATTCTGATCAATAGAGAATCGGCTAGCGCGAGTGAAGTCGTCGCTGCTTGCCTGAAAGATCGCAAACGAGCAATCGTCGTTGGCGAACGTTCCTACGGAAAAGGAAACGTTCAAAGCATCGTCCCCGTCCTTGGTGGCTCCGCTGCGATTCGACTTACCACCGCCTACTACTACCCACCCAGCGGTCGAAGAATTCACAAACGACCCAACGATTCCCCCGACGATGAATGGGGAGTACTTCCCGACACCCAAGGCTTGGTTGGCTTGTCCCAAGAAGACGAAGTCGCATCCCAGAAACGCTTCCAAACCCGAAGCGATCCTCTGCGAAACGGACTAATAACCGACCATCCACTCGCTCAAGTCGAAGATCCGAACGACGCTCAATTCGAGCTAGATAAACCTTTAGCACGAGCGTTGGAACTTCTTCAAAGTCAAATGCCGACTCCATGAGCTCAGGCGTTAAAACACCGTCTTAGTGCATTGCAACTGGCAGGGGCCAGAACGATCGCAATTGCTGGCATGCTTACGATTTTCACTCGTTATCGCTCAGTGATCCTTGCGTCCGATCCATCGATCGAAGCTCCACTCCGTTGAGGACCGGATCCGCATTGTTTCCATCACCTCTCTGTATCGAATCGATCCATTTGCCGGAACGCAACACTTCAAGTCGATTCGCCGGATTGCGTCGCAAGACGCGAGGCTCCGAACTCTTCATCGCAGGTGATTTGGATACCGAATCCTTAACTACCGACTCTGAGCCTTCCGGACTGACTTCGGACTCAGTACGAGAGTATGCCTTCTGAAAGGCTTTCACGTTGCCACTTCGCATATCGATCACTTCTGTATTCACGGAAGAAGATTTCTGGAAGTGTCGTTCGAAAGCTGGAGGAAGGTCGATGGTTTGCACACTGCGAGAATCTTCCGCATTCGCTTCTCGCGGATTCTTTAATCCTCGCGTAGAATCCTCTTTACCCCCAGCAACACTCTTCCTCAACGATCTGCCAGTTTTCGAATACGACGCACGCTGTACGCCTTGATCGCCCCCATCGTCAGAGCCACTTGCAAGCTTCACGCTGCCGTCCGAATCCTCGATTGTTTTCTTCGTGTTTCGGCTCGACATGTGGAATTTAACCCCACCTCCCGATGAGCTCTTTTCGCTCCCCGCTTTCTCACTCCCTACCTTACCGCTCCCTGCTTTATCGGGCGTGGATTCTCGACTGACGATCCCCGGCAAAAGTTTGATTGTCGGATCCGAGATTGTCGTTCCTCCATCGACCCCTTCAAACCTCGCAATAATACTGAGCTTCATCTGCGGACCGCCAACTTCCCCCCAAGGCAACCAAACGCTGTAGGACGGGCCAATGGAAGTCTTGCTCATGTGACTTGCGAATTGATCGGCGGTGAATACATATTTGCGCAACGGTTTTTGGTTCATCGGATCGGCATCCTCAGCATCAAAAACGTATACAGCTAGCTTACCGTCAACTTCAATCGGATCGGTTTGATCTTTGAGATAAAAGAAAACGCGTCCACCGAATCCACGAACTCCCGGTTGATTGGGTTGATGCAAAACGGTATCGGTCCAAACGGCAAGTATCCGGTCAGGCAAAGCCGGCTTGTCGTCCTCTCCCCACTTCCACGAATCAGGAAGTTTCTTCGGCGCGAATTGGCAACCCACCATGCAACAGCACGACAGGAGTAAGAGTATCAATACCGAAACAGGGGAAGGAATCCGAATGGAAATCATTTACGGGTCCTCGATGACGAGTCAGAGGCGGGAGCCATTGCTGACGATGTGCTCGCCACAGGCTCGAGAGTTGGGGCAGGACGAACACTCGGTGGAAGTGTTCGCGGTAATCGAAGTAAACCCGCCGAAGGTTTCACCGACGTGGGAGTCGGCAACTCATTGACACCCTGAACAGGTGGAACGAATGAGTCGGGCATCGAGCTCGGCAATTGCGTACCTAACTCTTGCGGCATCGAAGGATTTCGTATTTCCAACGTCGATTCGTAAGAACCACGCGGGTCGCTATCGGGATAGACGACAGGACAATCAGCCGGATCTTCGTTCCAATCCTGCAGCATCCCTGTCCGAGGAAATACATCCCCATGAATCTCAAATACATCCGCTTCGCACCAGCTCATCCTGGCGAACTCCGCTTGCTTCAATCGCTCCATATCTGTTGGATTGCGAACGATGTGCGGTGTCATAATGATCAACAGTTCGGTTCGAACGGTATCGCTGTAGTCATAACTAAAGAGATACTTGATCACAGGAATATCGCCCAACCATGGCACTTGACGATGGTTCGTTCGAGTCGATCGCGAAATCAGCCCTCCAAGAATAATCGTCTCTCCATCAGCAGCACTGACGGTCGCTTGTGCGGTAATCGTATCGACTCGTGGCGAGCGAATCACGGTCCCATTCTGGGCAATCGAGATCGGGATCCCTTCGTCCTCAGGCCCCAACTTCGACTTCTCCGCGTCGATCTCCATCACCACGTTCCCCTCAGGACTAATGCGTGGGGTAACTCCGATGATCAAACCGACATTCTCCAACGCTACAACGTTTTGTGTCCCGTTTTGGTTGATGATCGAGTTGACGATTCGCGGAATCCGCTGACCTACCTGAATAAACGCCTGCTGGTTATCCAAAGTTAAAACTTGTGGACGCGAGAGAATCTCCAATCGCCTTGAATCCTGCAAAGCTCGCAATAGGAAGCTTACATTCTCACTGCTCGCTGATAATACCAGTCCACCGAATCCTAGCTCGTCGTTACCACGACCAACTGCGAAATTCGAGATCCCCTGACCTCCCACCGAATTCGACGAGTTCAAGGCCTTCGCTGAACCGCTGTTTCCAAGCGGATCGATGTTGTTGAAGTTAAATCCGGGAACGTTCGATGCAGCTACGATTTCTTGCGTCGTCTGCGTAACAACCCCCGCAGGTGTAGACGTGTTTGTCGTCGTCGTACGCGTTGCTAAGTCTCCGAGCAGACTGCGGTCGAACAACACGGAGTCCTGCAACCCCCACTCGACCCCAAACTCATCGGTATTCCCCAACGAAATCTCCGCGATCATCACCTGAATCATCACTTGTGGTGGTTGCTCATCAAGTCGCTCGATGAGCTTGGCAATCTCATCGTAATACCTCGGCGTTGCACTTAGAATCAACTTGTTTTGCACCGGCTCAGGTACAACCACAACTTCGCGATCAAGCTGATCGAAAGGATTGTTCGTACCTGGTGCAGCTAACTCCACCACACGTTTGTTCTGCAAGAATTGATTGATCGCAGTTGCAACGTCGATCGCAGGCGAGTTTTTCAACTGATAAACCATGCTTTTACGTTGCGACAAATCACCTTCATCAAGTCGCAAAATCAACGCTTCGACAATCTTCAAATCCCCATCGGAACCGATGGCGATAATGTTGTTCCCTCGAGTATCAACCGTGAACCGCAATGGCAACAACGACATCTCAGACGGATTGCTTGAAAGCTGCACCGCTGCCGTGCCGCTCCCTGTTGTCGTCGCCGACGAGGATGGAATCAATGCTCGCAAGGTTTCCACCAACGAAGCGGCATCCCCATTCTTCACTGGAAAAATCTTGATCTTGGCCGTCGCCCCTGGGGTATCTAACTGTTCGATGAATCGCTCGATCAACGGGAGTGTTTCCGGCGAACTAGAGACGATCAACGTATTGTTTCGATCATTGACCGTGATCTTTGTGGCACCCAATATGCCACCCGAAACTATCGGATTGCCATTCTCATCGACAATTTGCAACGTTCGATTCCGATCGCTGGTCGTTGTCGCTAAAGCCTCTTGCAAAGCCTCGGCAATATCCGAAGCGATGCTATGGCGAATCTGGAACACGCGCGCGGATTGCATCAGTCCACTCTGTGGCACATCAAGCTTTTCTAAAAGCTTGCGAATCTCTTCGATGTCGCGAGGCGAACCATTGACGATAATCGCATTGCTTCGCGGATCGGCAAACGAATTGATGATCGGTGCCAATCCATCTTTACCCTTGTAAAACGATTGCAAATCGCTTTGGACTTC
>JBJONT010000213.1:0-5512 GCA_046051705.1 Planctomycetota bacterium
CCGATCAGTCGGTCGACTTGCTTCGGATCGAGCATTTCTTCAACTTTGGATTCCGATTCGGCCATTGCCTTTCGCATCTTCTCCATGTTTTCTTGCATCGCCTTCATGTCAGGCTGCTGGCCTTGAGGAGGACGCATGTTACGCATCGACTCCATCATCGCCTTGCCCATATCTTCAAGCTCAGCAACTTGATCTTCGTCCAACTTGAGCTCTTCGCGGACTTCTTTCATCATGAGCAAGCCGGTAACACCGCCGCCCATGCCGCCACCCATGCCCATCATCATGCGACCGCCACCAGGACCACCTTGGCCACGTCCGCCGCCAGGTCCGCCAGGACCTTGTGCCGAAACTCCAAAAGACAGCGAGGCAACAAGACCTGCTGTAAGCATTACGCGTGAAAACAACTTCTTGATTGGCATGACCGTGAGCCCTAAGTTGAGAAGACTTGAAATGGAAGCGACAATCCTTCAAACTACATGTCGCGAGAAATCGCTCAGCATTGTAACCCACCCCTGCGTTCGACGTTTCGCAAGATCTTGGAAAATTTTTTATGGAAAATCCAGTCACCCTCCCCGGCTTGTCGGAGATTACAGCCATGCGCGACGCGGGGTTGGGGCAAATGGAGTTCGCTAGAGCCTACACACTGCAACTTCTCAACGATGTTTCGGACGACCTGTGGGTCGCACCCACGCCGGGAATCCCCAGCAATTTCGCTTGGCAAATCGGCCATATTGCCGTCGCTCAGTACGGATTGATGCTCTTTCGCCAACGCGGACGCGCCGAAGGTGATCTCGACCTGATGCCCGGCTGGTTCCGCAAACGATACGGGCGAGGAAGCACCCCGATGGGGGAATCCACCGAGCATCCTTGCAAAACGGAAATGCTGGCAATCTTGGAAAACATCCACCGCAGCTCGATGGAGTTCATGCGGACCGCCCCGCCAGAACTGCTCATCGAGCCGACCGAAATGCCCTACGCAGCTTTCCCAATCAAACTCGGCGCTTTCCTTTTCTGCCCCCTGCACGAATCGATTCATGCAGGACAAATTGGATTGCTACGCCGAGCTCATGGACTTGCGCCGATCCGCTGAGCCGTGTCTTACCTATGGCCTCGGCTAGACGGTGCACAATGCGACGGCTTCTTCCAAGCTGCTCATCGCATCGCGTGTTGGCAAGAATTCGTGAGCGACGTAGCCATCAAACCCGGTTTGTGCGATCGCTTCCGCAATGGCTGGATAGTACAACTCCTGCGTCTTGTCGATCTCATGCCGCCCTGGATTGCCACCCGTGTGGTAATGTCCAAAGTACTGATGGTTGGCTTGAATCGTGCGGATGATGTCCCCTTCCATAATCTGCATGTGATAGATGTCGTAAAGCAATTTGAAATGATCGCTTGCGACTTCTTTGCAAAGCTCAATTCCCCAGCTTGATAAATCGCACATGTAGTCCGGGTGATCGACTCGGCTATTGAGCAACTCCATGTTTAGGATGACTTTTTTCTTCTCGGCCACGGAGACGATTTTTCTCAAAGCTTCTGCGCAGTTCTTTAAGCCTGTCTTTCGATCCATCCCGCGAGCATTGCCCGAAAAGCAAATTACGTTGCGAAACCCAGCCGCCGAAGTCGCTTCGATCGCCCCGTTGAGCGTCTCCAAGGCTTCGTCCCAATACTTCGGATCGCATAACCCATCGGTTAGTTTGTGCGACGTGACCATCGTGCAAACCAACCCGTGTTTCTTGAGGGTCTCGAAGTCTTTTGGGCCAAGCAAATCGATTCCGACGAGTCCCATTCGCTTCGCATGGCCGCAGAGCTCTTCGAGCGAAAGGTTTTTGTCGTAGCACCATTTGCAAAGGGACTGGTTCAATCGTCCTGTCTTTGCGTCGACCGGTTTTCCGACCGATTTCGCGGTAGGTTCCTGTGAGACTGCTGCTGCGGCTGTTACCGCTGCTGCTTGGCTCACGGTTGCGGCTGCTGTGCCATACGCAATCGCTTGATGGCCAAATCGCCGGCGCGAGAGCTTGGGGGTCGGTTGTTCGTTCAACGAGTCTTGCATGATAAATTTCCTTTGTGTGAAGATCGATACTGTGCAGATCGAAGTGTGAGGTTACTTAGGGCTTACCAAGGGCACTCGAATCAACTGCTCGTCATTTCGAACGTAGATCGAACCGTTCGCATAAGCCGGTGCGCACCAGACAACATCCCGACCAAATGCGACATTCGTCGGGTCGATGATCTTGGTACGACTGATTTCCTCGTATCCCTTTGGAGAAAGCTTGGCGATCAGCAACTCACCCGATTCGTTGAACAAGAAGAATCGATCTTGATGACGAACCATGAACGCGGTGCCGCTTCCCAATGGACGAGGGCTGATCGGTTTGCTTGTCTCCCAGAGTCTCTCTCCGGTTGCGATGTTAAACGCCATCAGCTCACCGCTTTGATCGCAACCATAGACCACATCGTCGATCACCATCGGTTGCACATTCACGGGGGACATCCCCTTCTTGGCTTGATTCCGCCAAACTTCTTTGGCTTCGGGTTTCGAAGCATCCAATTCGATTAGAAGATTTTTGTTTGAGTAGCCCCCAACAAACAGGTGTTTGCCTGAGTGCACAGGGCTCATGATGATCGACCCGTTGTCCGCAGCATAAGGAATGCTCCAATACATTTTGCCGGTCGCAGGGTTGACCGAGTTAACGGCTTCAGGATTGACGAGAATCAACTGACGTACACCGCTGGCTTGAATGATCGTCGGTGGGGAATAACCGGTTTCTGCGGACGTCCCAAAACGCCAAACCTCTTCTCCCGTTCGCTTGTTCAAAGCGACGGTCTGGGAGCCTTCTCCACCCGCGAGGGTGATCAAGTTCTCTCCGTCAATCAACGGATGTGCGGCATAACCCCATAACGCGGAATTCGTCTTGTAGACTTGCTTAAGCTGCTTGGACCAAATCACCTTGCCTGTATCGGCGGCAAAACAAAACAAGTCACCTTCGGCTCCGAGTGTGTACAGGCGGTTTTCCTCGACAAGTGGTGTGCAGCGAGGTCCGGCTGGATAAGAGATCGCATACTCGACCGGATACTCGTGCTTCCAGAGTACTTCCCCATTCTTGTTGTCGATGCACAGCACGCGTTCGGTCCCTTGAAAGGACTTTCTTCCGAAGTTGTCGTTCTTCGTGTCTCCTGAGGTCACAAGATCGGTGACGTAGACGCGGTCGGCAACTACGGCAGGCCCTGAATATCCTCCGGAAACCTTGGTGCTCCAAAGCGGCTTGAGCCCCCCTGCCGGGAACTCTTTCGGCGCACCTTGGATCTCCCACTGATTGTTACGCTTTGGACCCATCCATTGCGGCCAATCTTCGGCTACAACCGGAACCATCAAAAATGCTTCAGCCAACGCAGCAGCAAGAACCAGTACTTTACGCATAGATGACAACCCTGTTTGTATTCGAGGTAATGATCAGAACTCTAGGCAGCCTTCGACGCTTCGCACATCCGGACGCTAGAGGGCCTTTGAGTATATCCGAAGCAACCGACTTTCGGGGGAGATCCTCAGAGTCGACCGATCCGCCGTTGCGAAAACGCGAGCACAGAAATTCCGAGGGGAAAACTCTAGTCGTTTTGGTCTTTTTTTGGCCGAATTGCTGCGTACCTCACAAAGGATTTTCCGTAAACTAAATAAGAAGTTGGAATTCCAAGGGCGGTGTGGGCTTAAGCCTTGAAACTCCTGCTCCGCACGAATCGAAGGACCCATTTGGAGATCGCGATGAAACACAAGCAACCTTTGCCGATGAGTCATCGCGGTGTTTCGGCGAAGAGATGCTCTCTCGCCTTTCGTTTTGCCGCAGCGAGCTTTCTCGTCGCCGCAAATTTCGGCTCGCTCCAAGCTGACATCGTCGAATTGAAAGATGGTGGAGTGGTTTGCGGTAAAGTCCTTAACCCGCAGTCTGGTCAAACCGTTCAAATTGAAACCGAAGATGGTTCGCTTCTGGAATTCGACCGCAAGTTAGTCAAGATCCGCGTGTCGCTTGAACGCGATTCGAAATATCTCGACATCGTCGCGAAGCGAGGCGATTCTCTCGAAGACCATCGAGCAATCGTCGATCAGTGCTCTTCGCAGCAAATGATCGGACTGGCCAATGCGCACCGCGAACGAATTGTCGAACTCGACCCGAGCGACCGCTCCACCTGGGAGATCCTTCGCTATTATCCCGACGAAGCCACCGGGAAGTGGATGCGACGGGAAGTGGTGATGTACAAGCGAGGTAAACTCAAAGGGGATAAGGGACGCTGGTTTACTTGGCAAGAAAAAGCACTGCTCGAGTTCGATGAAAAAGTCAAACTGCAAAAACGAGATGCTGAGCGTGAATTCGACGGAAAGCTCAAAGGTTATCTCTCGGGTAACGGCAGAGTTAAAGCGGAGGCCGAAGCTTATTTGCAGAATTTGAACAATCCCTTGTTGATCGGGCGTTTGGCGAAACTGTTCCGAGAAGGACGACCTAACGAACGAGGTTTGTATCTTCAACTGCTCAAGCAGATGCCGATTCGATCGGTCACCCCAGCTTTGATTTCTATTGCGCTCGAAGACCAAGACACCCAAGTTGTTTCAGAAGTGCTCGACGTGTTGCAAAGTGGTGATGAAACGGTGCGAGAGGTAGCCGTTACGAGTTTCGCTATGAAACTTTCGAACCCAGCGACCCGAGATCGTGCTGCTTATTGCATGATGCCGTTCAATGACAAGCGGTTTATCAGCATGCTTATCAATCACTTGCTATCGACCCAAGTTGTGCAACCGGCAGGCCCGCCAGGGGGACTCAACGCGGGAACCGGAAGTGGCGGTGTTGGTTTCACCGGAGGAGCACCAGCAGCGCAGAAACGCTTGGTGCAACACAAAGATGTACTCTCGGCCTTGCAAGCCTTAACCGGCGAGAACTACGGTTTCAATGTCGAAGACTGGCGACGTTGGTTCGCTTATAGCTACGCGGTTGAGAATCTGGATCTGCGCCGAGACGAATACTGAGATACATCGAACTCCTTGCGGCTAGACGATTGTGAGACTACCGTTTGTCAAGCTCCCTCATACGAACGTTTGCTGTGCCACCCTGATAGCTAATCGCAAGAGCTCAAATAGAAGTCGGTTGAAGAATATTTTCGGACAGGATTTCTCAACACACAGCATCCCCCTTCTAATTCGAATGCAAGCAAGGAATTCTGCGGGACATGAATAAAGCAATCTGCCACTAGGGAGTACTAAGAGGAAGTTCCCCTCAGCCTTCGGTCTCATGGAATTAGCACCAAAACAAAGTGTGTTTACCGAATATAACACCACTGCAGGCTGCTTTAGATTACGAGCACGAGCGTCGTTTCACTGAGCAGGAGCACGACGCTGCAAAACCGATACAAATGAATACCAGCCACTAAAATTCCCGAAGAAACCAATAAGTTTTTCACACCAGGAATTGATGCTCTAACTACGAATTTTTCTCAAGATCAAATCGATACAACTAATTCCTGCTCGGGT
>JBJONT010000214.1:0-5473 GCA_046051705.1 Planctomycetota bacterium
GACCGACTTGAGTATCTCAGACCACGATTGCCAGCGTCGGTAACCACACAAGCACCGAACGCGGGATAGTGAGTTGTGCTTTGGGTCCACAATGATTAACCCCCCATTCCCTATCGGCCGCAATTCCCCATTTTCGACCCGAGGCCGACTGTAAGTGCACCCACACCGAGAACTACTACCCGGGCGACATGTTCGATGCATCGCCCATGAATTCGTGCAGATTTTTTGAGAGATAAATCGTCTTTGATCAGGAGCAATTGCATTATTTCCTCGAACTAAGCGAACGGTCAAAATGGTATCGAGGAATTTAATCGCTGAGCATATCAACGCTGGTGTGGCTGGGAAATGAACTAACGAGCTTTAATCGTCGCACGAGTAGACATTTCTCGGGACTCGCACACGGTATGGTTTGAACTCCCAAGATCGCCTGTGTTCCCGACGTCGCCTGTGATCCCGATGTCGCCTGTGTTTCGGAGGCGACAAGTAGATTCGGCAAGACGATGAATATTCGAGAAGATACGCGAAACCGCAAATGTATCGTATTCAACCTCGATCGACTCAATCTTGTGGGATTTAAAATGAAAGTGCAGGTTAACCCAGAATGGTTCCAACGCTTGACCTGCAAACCAAAGTTTCTGGTGATACCGAGCCAAAACGAATTCAGGGCCTTCGGTATACACTGTATTCATGACTCCCTTGTCCATAGAAAAATTTAGGACGATCGCATCGAGAAGGATGTGAAGTTCGCTTAAGCCGAACCATTCTCCAGGCAATAGGGAATTTGATCTACGAAGCATGGCGATCCTCATTGAGAAATTTTGTGTCAATTCCTGCTCCACATGTTCCACCATCTCCAGCCCATGGCGTGAAAACGATTGAAGGAAATGATGTGCTGTTCCCATGCGATCTTTCGTGGAGACAAACTCGTCGATAGTGACTTTATGCCGTTCCTGTGAAAAGGCTTCCGCGATATCCATCGCAGTTTGGATACTTAACGCCCCACCAGATTCTGCTTTCCTGATGAGTCTCTCCGTATATCCAGCTCTGCGAGCAAGGTCTCTCTGCGTCCAGCCTCTTGCGTTCCTCAAGTTCCGAATCGCTAGTCCATCAGTTCGAACAACGCATCTGTTCATGTTTCCCTCGTCGTGTTGGTATCCGCAGTTCGTCGGTAGCAGGTTTTGCTTCCGGCGATCAACGCATCTACTGAATTCTTTTACGGGCATGTCAATTTTCTATGGGATTGTCCTCTCAGTTGTCATCGAGTGTATTCTGAAAAAAGTATGGTGAGATCTGCCATGCGCAGGTGGTAAACCAACCAAGTGATCAGCGCGATGTGATCAAGTATTCAGCTGAATTCTCAATCTAGCGGCTACTTAGTAATTCAGCCGCATTGTCCGAAGTTGAGCTTCCCATTGGTTAATCCATCGATGGGATTTTGACGGTGTTTGGGATCACGCGTTCGCTTCATCGTGGATGTTGTTTTGCGAATAACCATCGAGATCGGACGCACGAAGCACGAGAAATCTTTCATGCTTCATCGATGGAAAAAATCCAGCGGACTGAATCGTTCCTGTTGCGTTCCTGTAGAGGCAATTGAATTCAATCGGTCGAGGAATAGAAATTCGTCATGTTCGGAAAAACCTTTCCTCGGACGGAGAACTTAAGAATGAAACGGCATGCTTTTACGCTGATTGAACTAATCGTAGTGATAGCAATCATCGGGATGTTTGCGGGTATGTTGCTACCTGCCGTTCAGATGGCACGAGAGGCTGCACGTCGTACTTCTTGTTCGAGCAATCTACGCAATGTGGGGTTAGGGCTCGGGAACTACATGATTGCAGAACGGAAAATCCCATTTGGGAACGATCTGCTTGCTACCACAGAACATTCCTGGGCCTCAAGTATCCTTCCCTACATCGATGAATCGAACCTTTTCGCACGGATCGATTTTAGTAAGCCGTGGAATGATCCTTCCTCTAATAAGTCGGTCGCTATTACGAATGTCGCTATTTATCGATGCCCGAGCGCTTTGAAGAATTTCGACGGGAAAATTGATTTCGGAGGGGTGCAGGGAACTGGACTCACAGGACTTTCGATCGGGATGTCTGCAAATGATGCATTTGGTTGTGGGAGTATGATCGTTCGTGTGCGAGAGCAATCGGGTCCGCTACGGCCTGCCTCAATTACCGACGGTCTTTCGAATACGATCAGCATTGCTGAGTCTATCGATCGAAATGCAGAAAGCTCCGGACGTTGGGCCTGTGGTCGAAATTGCTTTTCCCAGAACCAAAGTTTGGATGACAAGCAGTCAGATGGAATGATTTCAAATCACTCCGGCGTCCATGTGCTCTTTATGGACGGGCACTTACATGTTGTCTCGAAGTCAATAGATACAAAGATTCTAGGTGCTTGGTGCACGAGAAGCGGCGGAGAGACAACCACAAATAACGAGGACTGATGAGGGATGCAGTCCTTTCCCGAACGGATTCAGGCTTCTAATTGACCCGCAGAGAGGGGTGATTCCGGGTTGCGAAATTCAGATGTGGCAGCTTGTATTGCTACTTCTGCGATTCACTAAGGTTTGATGTATCGGTTTAGAGTTTTTCCACACTAGAAGGTTTCAATTATGTTCACTCGAAGAATGTTCATGGCGTTGGCGGCTTTATTGGTTTTCGCAGCTCCTTCCTTTGCGGGAAGCGGCGGAGCGAAGAAAGATGCCACCATTAAGATTCGCAATGACCAAGCGGTCCCGATTGCAGTTTTCGTTGGTCAAGATGCTGTCACCAAGGCGGCTGCACTTCCACCTTTGCCGTCCCAAGCTCAAATCGAGGCGGCGGGTGGAGTGATCGTCAATCCAGGCAGAGAATCAAGTACCAAAGTGGTAGCTGGTACCATTCCCGTTGTTGCGGCAAATGGGATTGATGCACCTGCAAGTATGAATGTCACTATTGGTAAGGGGCAAACTAAAAAGTATGCCCTCACGAATGCCAACGTCTTCGTTGCTTACTAATCGAAGAGGCGTCCGCATGAGTTGCGGATGATAGTGCTTATCAAGATGTCTCCGATGGCAAAGGCTCTCGGGGACATCATTTTCTATGCAGGGCGCTGATCCTATCTGATTCGTCAATCGAAGCATAGCGCCTGTGGGTTACACACGTGACGTCATTGATCCCTAGGAACTTGATACAGAGGTTTTTCGATGAATTCGTCAGCGCTAAGCAGTGCGGCACTACTTCTATCCGCAATAATCTGCACTGGGGTTCCATGGCTTTGGGATTTTCTTCTTCCCTTGAAGATTGCCGGTACATCCCTGGCGTTTTATCTGGTTACACGCACCGGACGCTTGAGTACTCTTTGGTTAACGTGGTTGTGGTGCTCCTGTTCGATCGCGATCGCATTCCATTGGTCTCCCGCAGCGATGGCGTATTCGTTATCGTCAAGCTATTGGCTTGGTCTGCTCGTATCTATCCCGCTGATCCTATGGGATGGCATGCGACTAGCTTTAGGGTTTTGGCTCGCGTCGAAAATCACAACCGACTTGCGGTGGATCTGGCTTCCATCGGTTGCGATAACCGTACTTCTGGAATCTACGATACCTTGCGTATTTCCCTGGAAAGCTGGCCTACCTTATCTAAATGCCCCGTGGATGATCCAAGGGATCGACGCTTTCGGTTCCAGTTGGACAACCGTGATCGACTATTTAGTCGCTGGTTGCATCCTATCTGTAGGCTGCACAATCGTGTCGTGTTACAAAGCGAATTTGTGGCTGCCCGCTCGATTCCTAACTGCTACTCTCACACTTCCGCTGCTTGTTTTGGCGTTCAATGCACTCTACGGCGTCTTAACATGGAATCACTGGAGTGAAGTAATCGTAAGAGCTCCGCACTTGAAGATAGGTATGGTCCAAGTTGACCCGGGTTTCCAAGAGAGCCTCGGCGATATGCAGGATTTCTCATACGGGCTTAAAGACGAAGTTGATTTGGTTTGCTGGCCCGAGTCTTCTGGGGGAACGCTTGATATCTCGTTGAATACCCTCGAAGATAAAGAAACAACCTACTTACAGTCGAAGCATCCACTGAAAGGCATTCGCCCGTGGCCCAATCCGCATTGTGAACTTTTAGTAGGTGGGAAAAACTACTTCAAAAAAAGCGATTCGGATCGGGAGTATCTGCATGTCACAGCCATGCTTATTAGCGATTCGGAGCAAATCACGGGACGGTACCATAAGCGTCACTTGATGCCTTTCGGAGAGTATGTGCCACTCGGAAAGTGGATTCCTCCGCTGAATCAATTGTTTGACATGCAAGATGAAATCGAACCGGGTGAAAGCCCCATGGTTTTAGACAGCCGCTGTGGAGCTGTGATTGGTACATTTTTGTGTTATGAGGACATGATACCAGAGGCTGCCGTGGAGCTTATTCATTGCAATGCGAATCTTTTGGTGTCACTGATCAATGGGTCAGCTTTTGAGAGTCCGTTCACCCTTCGCCAACATCGCCTTTTGTCGCAAGCCAGAGCGATTGAAACACGCCGCTATTTCGTACGTTGCGCCGCAACCGGAGAAACGTGTATCGTCTCCCCGTTAGGACTGATAACGAGCAAACTACCCATGCTCGAGCGAGGAGTACTCGTTGGAGATATAGCATTGCTAAACGGAGTTACCATTTTTGCAAAGTATCCAAGACTATTATTCATCGGCTCTGGCTTGATACTGCTTGCTACCTTGTATGCCTCCCGAAGAAGCAGCCGTGTGATTTCCAGTTGAGTTCTCAACGTTTCGCACCCCCACGGCCGCTGGCCGACGTCTCAGCCACGCGGCCACTAGCCTCCGGTTGAACATATCGAATCATTTCAACTATGAAATCGTTCTGCGTTGAACCGGAGGTTAATGAGTCCCAACTTATATGGTCGTCTGCGAACCGTTATCGTTGACGACGCTTGCGACGCGCGGCGATGATAACACCAACGGTTGTCAAGATACCAAACGATACTGGTTCAGGAACGGCCGTAGGACCGTACTGAACCGCACCGATATCGCGGTAGCCATAACGGCTTCGTGCATTCCCATACAAGTCGTACAGAATTTCCGAACCATCAATCGGATTGATCAGCTTGTTGGCCCCACCAAGTCCAGCATTCGGAATTACCTTGATGAGCGATCCGTTTAGGAGCGGATAAGCCCCGTTTGGAAGATCACCAAAATAATATCGAACAACATCGGTGTACTTCATGAAGGAGTCACCCTCGGTGCGGACGTTGCTGTTGTTGAAGAGCGTCTTGATAGCGGCCGAATCCTGCGTGGAGGTCGATGACACAAAGGAGTACTGATCGGCTAGCAAATTGCCACCATCGAACTCGCTATATGCATAGCTTCCGGGAATGTATTGCTCTCCACCCGAGAACGACGGAAGATAATTCGTGATCGGAACAATTGCACTCGATTCCAATCGCAATACTCCACTCAGTGTTGCAG
>JBJONT010000215.1:0-3777 GCA_046051705.1 Planctomycetota bacterium
AAATGATTACCGTCTGTAGTCGCATCGATCCAGCTACCGGTCGACTTGCCGGTTGCCCGATTCCTCCGACGATTCGTGCTGGATTAGAACAGATGCCACCGAATACAAATCTCGCCGGCCAATCCTGACTTTAATAAAGCTAGACCATGCGATTTGGAAATGTCTCCCTTGCTGCAATCGGTTACCTCCAACCCGAGGTGGAAATTACATCCGATTGGATCGAGTCCGAGTTAGCAGCGACCTACGAACGACTCAGGCTTCCGGCCGGACGCCTCGAGGGTATGAGTGGCATTCGAGCAAGGCGCATCTGGCAAGATGGCACTCGGTTGAGCGACTGCAGCGCAAAAAGTTGTCAGTTGGCACTAAAGGCATCGCAAGTCGATCCTAAAGAGGTCGGGTGTTTGATACATGCAAGCGTCTGCCGGGAGTACCTCGAACCAGCGACCGCCTGCCGCGTCCACTATCTTGTCGGATTACCCAAGCAGAGCTGGGTGTACGATGTTAGTAACGCTTGCTTAGGTGTGCTTAATGGAGCGATGCAGATCGCGCAGTTGATCGAATCCGGGCAGATCAAAGCAGGTCTGGTGGTCGGAACAGAAGATTCTCGTGGGCTCTTGAAAGCAACCTTGCACCAGTTGAAGACCGATCCAAATCTGACGCGACAAAGCATTAAGCCGGCGTTTGCTTCCCTGACAATCGGGTCGGGTAGCTGCGCATGGTTGCTTGTTGATGCACAATGGTACGAATCGAACCGGGCCAAGGTTGGTATGAAGGCGCAGAGTGCTCGGTTGCGAGGAGGTGTTGCAATTGCCCGAACCGAACATCATGAGTTATGTCAAAGCGATACCGATCAAGCTGGATCAGGGATGTTGCCCACGATGAACACCGACTCCGAGATGCTGCTGGAAGCTGGACTGGCCACTGGCAAAGAGACCTTTGACTGCTTGCTCGAAGACTTACAATGGACACGAAGCGACATTCAGCGAAGTGTTTGCCATCAAGTTGGCGGAGCACATCGACGGCGTATGATGGAAACGTTGCTGTTAGATCCGGCAAATGACTACGCAACATTTAGCGAGTGGGGCAACACCGGCTCGGTGGCATTGCCAATCGCGTTGGCAAAAGCCGTGGAGAGTGGGTTTTGGACCGAATCCACCCAAGGTGCGTTGCTTGGGATCGGTTCCGGTGTCAATTCGCTGATGATTGGAATGCAGGGCGGCCCGATAGCTGTAGCAAGCAATTCTGCGGGGGCTTGAGTCCCCCCAGTTCACCTATCTTGTTAATCGTCGATCGCTCCTTCCAAATCCAAGGCACGGGGAAGGAGAGCTTGGCGGAATTCCAGTCAACCTATCCGTTAAGGATTGCCGATACCGAATCGGTAATCGCTACCTGTCCGGAGTAGGTGGCATCAGTCGGATATGCCAGCATTTAAGCCTTCCCATGCGTGTTCCTCCAAGATTACGTTGGTTTGCATACTTGATCGTCGTTGCTTGGTCGTTCTCGGCTTGGCCCTCGGATGTGCTCGCTGAGAATTGGGCTCGGAAGATGTTTCAAGAGACCCACCATGATTTTGGAACCGTTAGCCGTAATGCAAAGGCTGAATTCGCATTTGTTCTCGAGAACTGCTACGAAGAGGACATCCATATTGCGAGTGTGCGCAGCAGTTGCGGTTGCACTACTCCTGTAGCGACCAAAACGACATTGAAGTCATGGGAAAAAGGAGAGATCGTTGCTCAGTTCAATACTCGATCTTTCACTGGGACGAAGAGCGCGGTGATCACGGTGGTGATCGATAGACCTTATTATGCAGAAGTGCAGTTGACTGTAGGGGGCACAATCCGGACCGATGTCACGGTGGAACCTGGAGAACTAAAGTTTGGAGATGTGGAATTGGGGCAGACCAAGACCATCAGTGTTCAGATCGGGTTCACCGGGCGCAAGGGGATGGAGATTGTCGATGTCCAAGGAAACTCGGAAGCCCTCGAGGTTCAACTCGACCGTCCGATGTTCACCCCATCGTCGGTTTCGTACCGGATGCAAGTGACCTTAAAAGGTTCGGTTCCACCTTCTGATTTCTTGGATGAGATTATCATCGTTACGAACGATCCGAATCCTCGGGATCGACAGTTGGTTCTCGCGACTTCCGCTAGAATTCGGCCACCGGTGACTGTGATTCCTGAGACAGTGATGCTTGGAGATGTTCGGACGGGCGAAGCACGTCAACAAAGGGTGATTGTCAAGGCGAAGAAACCGTTTTCGATTGCTTCGATCCAGTGCGACGATCCTCGGATCGAGTTTGCTCAGAATGAAGAGTCGACGGCGAAAACAGCACACGTTCTTCCGTTTACATTCCGAGCAGCACCGAGCGCGACGGGCGGGGAGCCCCTTTCTGGGCCAGAGGCGATTCAGCGGCAGATTCGGATCACCACAACAACGGGAGACGAAGTCACTGCGACGCTGACGGCAAGAATAGTGCGATAATCGTACTTGTTTGACTCCCATTTGCGCGCTAGCATTCTCCTGGCACTCTGCCCTTTGCATGATTGATGAGCGGTTTTAGTATCTTCACAATCCAGTATCTTCTGGGGTGGGGAGCCGTATCGAGTGAGGAGAACATCATGCCCAGGAATCAAAAAAGCTTGCTTGGAACGTGGAGATTCACTTGTTGTGTTCTCTCCGCGTGTTTCCTTGTCTCTGTAAGCTTTCGGCCTGGAAGCATTGGTGCTCAAGAGGGAGGCAATTCACAACGAATCTTAGGGGTAGCGAAGGCACAAGAATTGGTACAGCGCTCCACGGAAAAAACTGGGGTGGATCTCAACGATGTTGTCCAGTTGGACATCGAAGTTGCGAGGGTGCTTTCCAGAACCCGTGGATTACTCTCCTTGAACGGACTTCGAACGATGGATACTCAGATCGCGCAAGCACTAACCAGCGGCGATTCGAAACTCGTTCTAAGGCTCAACGGAATCGAAGAGTTGTCCCCACAAGCCGCCTCGCATTTAGCGAACGCGGGATATCTCGAATTGAACGGGCTTCATCCAGCTCGCGAAACACTTCGAGAGCTAGGCAAGTGCAAGGGTACCCTACATCTACCGAAGCTTCAATCGCTTGACGCCGAGACTGCTTTGTTTTTCGCAGAGGGGCCATGGAGGTTGTATCTCAACGGTCTTACGTCGCTCGATGTCGATGTAGCACGTGCTTTATCAATCTGCAAAGGAGAGCTTTCACTCGATGGGATCTCATTTCTCACGGATCAAGCGGCCGAAGAATTGTCCGGGCACTCAGGTGGAATATCGTTGGGGTCTCTTCGTAAATTGACTCATGTAAGACTCGCCCAGCGGCTTGCCGAATCACGTGTTGGCGTTTCGCTTGAGCAACTAGATGAAATTTCATCCGAGTGTTTAGAGAGCTTGGTTACCACGATGTTCAGTTTGAAACTGGGATTGAAGGAGATCGGTTACGAGCAAGCGGAGGTATTGGCGAGGTATCGAGGACGATTGATACTTTCGCGTGTTGAAACGCTTAGTCCAGACACGGTCGATGTATTGCTGAAGTCGAATTTTAAATTAACGTGTAGCGCATTGAGGAAGTTAGAGGATGTGAAATTGGCCGAGCGATTGACCAACGACTCTAGCAAAATGTTTGGCTCACCGAGTCTAGATAGCTTGACTGAATCGGTTGCCGAGGTGATCGCACGCAAGAAGATGATTTTGCCGTTGTATCAAGTGAAGGAAATTACATTACCTGTTGCGAAGATCCTTGTTTCGCATCAAGGGC
>JBJONT010000216.1:0-10824 GCA_046051705.1 Planctomycetota bacterium
ATGCGTGCGAATTCGCGGTAGTTTGCTCGTAGATGCTTGATCGATAGCCAGTACCTGCAACAAGTCCAAGATAATCGATCACCGCCAGCTTAAGCCCATGCCTTGCTTTATGCAGCCGTAAACCGCACGCAATCCTAGAAATGGGGATTATGAACTCGAATCCAAGGTCCACGGATTCGGCGCAGATGGGCCAATCGCTCGAAAAACCTCAGTATTCCCACTCTTCATGCCTGACAGGAAGTCGGTTAAGCAAGGCTCGATGCTCTTGCCATTGGGGCATGTGGCGATCCATTAACGCTATGAATCTCGCATTGTGGGTCGGCTCAAGCAAATGCATCAGCTCATGCACGACAATGTACTCCAAACACGCAATGGGCTTCTTCGCTAAGTCGGTGTTCAACCGAATGCTACAGGCCGCTGGATTGCAACTCCCCCAACGTGTCTTCATCCTCTGTACGAAAAATCGCTCTACCTTGACCCCCAATCGCTTCTCCCACAAGGTTATGAGCTTGGGCACCTTCTGCCGTACTTGCTCCCGATAGAACCGCTCAAGGATTTCCTGCCGCGAACTTCTATCCGCCCCAGGGCGAACCTGCATCGTTATTTTGCTCACTCCAAGAATAACACAAGGCGGCTGCTCCTTCTCAACGACGGTAAGCAACAACCGCTTGCCCCACACGTAATGACTCTCGCGATTGACATAGTCCCGCGAAGTCTCTCGCTCCTGTGCCGCAAGCTTTCGCTGTTGTTGCTTGATCCAACCTAACTTGGATATCGCAAAGACTCGCACGGTATCGAGCTGCATTCGTGTAGGGGCTGAAATCCGTACACGACCTGCCGGTGGATGTACGCTCAAATGCACGTTCTTGATCGCTTTGAATGTCACCTCGGCTTCGATTTCTCCAAGCTTGATTCTGGTGATCATGCAGTTGCCTTTCCAAAAATGTACCGCTGGGGCGTCGCGGCAAGCCTCGCGACGGACGGCCGGGGACAGCCGTACTACGGGGAGGTCGCGAGTCGAACTGTCAAGGACGGCTATTCTACAAGGTTATGGTGCAACGGACGGCCGGGGACAGCCGTACTACGGGGAGATTGCGAGACGGTCGGCAGGGGACAGCCGTGTGAGGGGGTGGTTGCGCGCGACGGACGGCCGGGGACAGCCGTACCACGGGGTGGTCGCGAGCAACGGACGGCTGGGGACAGCCGTACTACGGGGAGATTGCGAAACGGACGGCTGGGTCAGTACTCCTTCTGCTCCTTAATGATCGAAAACAATCTCTCGACCTCTCCAACATGGTTGATAACACTGTAAATCGCCGTTTTGACTATCTGCTCCCTCGCTTGGACGCCGCGCCAACCATCAGGAGCCTCAGCTTTGACTACGTCGTGGATTCGCAACGCTAAAATCAAATACGGATCGGGATTGGCAACGTACTCGGGAGGCGGATCACGCAACATCATCTCGGCAGCAATCTGCTCCATCGCGTCACTCTTGAGGTTGTTGTACAACCTTTGCTTACCAGGTGTATTCAATGCCGAATGCAGAGATGAATCATGCCCCCTTTCCATATGCTTGGCTATCTTCATAACACCATTGAGATACTCTTCGTAATCGATCGCTTGCTCTTTCCTAGCAACGATCAGCTCGTCGAGCAAAACGGACATCTTCTCGTAAAACGCAGGGTCGTTCAAATGCTCCTTGATGATCTTGCGCCGGATGTTGTTCTCGATCGTCTCGGCTATCGCTCGCTTATTGTTCCTCATCGAAGAAAGCCGCTGCGCGATCGCGTCGGCAATACCTGTCTTGACGATCAGATCCAATAACCCCATGTTGTCAAACGGCGAGATTTTTCTAGGCTCGTCGGCTTGGATATACGTGTCGATCAAATGCCGCATGTCGGCTTCATACGCCTTCACATCAAGCGATTCACCACTGGCTTGCTTAATCGTCTCACGCAAATCTAGGTAATGCTTCTGAAGCTGCTTGATCCTTGCAATGTCTTTGGTGGAGTAACCAGCCTCTTCAAGATCATCAGCAATCGCTGCATAAGCTCGTACCAAAGACGCTGTACCTTGGTAAAGCGCCGATCGCTGCGGCTCGCGTGCTTGGAGATCCGTGGGTATCTCGACATTACCGCAGAAGTAGTGGATGTGCTCCAACTCCCCTTTCGGAGGAACAACCGGTTCGCACAGCAATGCTAGTTGCTCAATGGATTGATCAAGCCGCTGCTTGCCCTTTTCCAAGCGATCCTGAATCATCACCTCAGGATCCGCCCCCTGGTCGCTGTGGTCAAGCTCAGATGAATATACCGCAATGGTCTTTTCCACCTTCTTGAACAGATCTTTGTAATCGACGATGTACCCAAAGTTCTTGTCGTCCCCGTCGAGTCGGTTGGTGCGGCAAATGGCTTGGAATAATCCGTGGTCTTGCATCGATTTGTCGATGTACAAGTAGGTACACGTTGGCGCATCGAAACCCGTAAGCAGCTTGTCGACAACAACCAACAACTTCATCTGGGCCGGTTCCTTGATGAATCTCTGCTTGACAGAGTCTTCATAAGTCTCCGTTTTCGTCTTCCCTGCTCCAGCCGAGACCCCTTGAAGCAACTCAACGTAGGTGTTGTAGACGAACTGGTTGTCGGTTTCTGTATTGGCTCCTGTCTCCTCCTTGGTGACGTCTTGGGCCTGCGGGTTGTACGAAGTGACGATCGCACATTTGCCTTTCAAGGGCGTCGACTGGAATAGCGTGAAGTACTTGGCCGCTTCGTAGATGCTCGAAGCGACTAAGATGGCGTTACCTCTCTCATTCGATAAGCGAGGCTTGGTGCTAAAGTCGTGGACAATGTCGAAGACGATTCGATCCATGCGGGCACGTGAACTGAGCAATGCTTGCATGGTTCCCCATTGCTTTTTCAACGCGTCCTTTTTCCAGTCGTTCAATCCCTTGGTTTTCGCTTCGAACCATTCGTCGATCTTCTCTGGGGATGCAAGCCGCTGGTCGATGTCCCGAGCTTCGTACACCAAATCCAAGACGATGTCGTCCTCGACCGCTTCGCTGAACTTGTAGGTGTGTATGTAGCCCCCGAAGACTTCGAGGCTTGTCGCCTTGTCCTTCTTCAAAAGAGGAGTCCCCGTGAACCCGATAAATACCGCGTTCGGTAGCATCGCTTTCATCACGCGGTGAAGCTTGCCCCCTTGCGTGCGGTGGCACTCATCGACAAATACGAAAACATCGCCGACCGTCTTCGTGGGCTTTGATTCCAAGTCTTTGATAAAGGCGTCAAAATTGTCGACATCGCGCCGACCGAACTTGTGGATCAAGGAGCAAAGCAATCGCGGAGAGGCTTGGCCTAACTGATTGAGCAAGTCGCGACCGCTACTGCAACGTGCGATTGTCTCTCCGGCATCGAGGAACACGCCTTTGATCTGTTTGTCGAGTTCGTCCCGATCGGTGATGATCGCGACCCGTGCGCTAGGGTTGTTCTCAAGAATCCATTTCGCGAGCAGCACCATGACAATGCTCTTGCCACTCCCTTGAGTATGCCAAATGATCCCCCCTCGGCGTTCTTGGACATGTTGCTGCGCTCTCTTGATTCCCAAGTATTGATGCACGCGCGGTAACTTTTTGACACCGCCATCGAAGAGAATGAAATCATGGATCAGTTCCAGCAGCCGATCCTTGCGGCACATCTTCAGCAGGTACTTATCGAGTTTGTAGTCACTGTTCTCGTGTTCATCCTCTTTCCACTGGAGGAAGTATTTCGCCTCCGTGCCGATGGTCCCGTATTTGAGCCCTTCGGAGTCGTTACCAGCAAAGATCAATTGGACTGTGGTAAAGAATTTCTGGTTGAATTCAGGTTGTTGATTCGAGAGGCTTTGGCGAATTCCTTCGCCGATCGAGACGCGGCTATTCTTCAGTTCAATTACACCGACGGCGATTCCGTTGACGTAGAGAACCAGGTCCGGTCGACGCTCTTGCCCACCCTTGAGCGTCACTTCCTCGGTAATCGCAAAATCGTTTTTCGACGGGGCGTTCCAATCGATCAGGTGGACGGTTTCGGTGACTTTTCCGGCTTCGGTTTTGACCGGAACCCCGTATCGGAGCAGTTTGTAGACCGCTTGGTTATTGTCCAAGAGGCTGCGATTGTGGTTGTCGGCTTCTTGGCGTAGCAGGTAGATCGCGCGACCGATTTGCACCTCATCGTAGCCGACCTTGCGCAGGTAGTCGGCGAGCAGTGATTCCTCGATGTTTGAGTTGTTTGGCCGATCCATCCAATCGCCAAGGTAGCGATACGAGAGTTCATCGCGGAACAGGGCGATGACTCGGTCTTGGGTGGCTCGTTCGGGCTTACCTATGTTGTTCATGAGGATCTTTTTTTTGAAACACAGAGGCACAGAGAGCACAGAGGGGGGACCGAAGCTTTTTTTATTATATCAACGAACGACTCCTGCGTCTGAGACTCTGACTGGTTGCTCTTTCTATGCAGACTCATCTCCGTGTTCTCTGTGGCTCTGTGTTTCAAAGTGCCGCCGTGTTTCAAAGTGCCGCCGTGTTTCAAAGTGCCACCGTGTTTCAAAGTGTCGCCGTGTTTCAAAAATTTCTGTCGCGGAGATTGACGGATTACCGGCAAATCAAGACTAAAAGATGACATAGCTATCGCGATTCTGGTCCCAGTTCGAAGTACGTTTCTTTAACCGGTGGACAAAACTCGGCGTCATGCCGTGTGTCGTAGGCGTACATGCCAGCGCGACCTATATCCGCCGGTTTTTAAGCCTTCCAATCGTCACTCTCACTGCGTTGGAAGCTGACGGAACTGCCCGATCAAAGTTGGTACAAATCTCGAAACCAAGAGACAAAGGGTTGAGCACGTGATGATTGGGGACTTAGGATGTTCTCATTGACCGCTTGGTGCAATTGTCTACCGGGTGGGTTTTGCCATGCAAGCCAAGTGTAGATATTCGCTTTGCTTAGATGGGCATCAATGTATGGCGCTCCTAGAGTCTTTGCGTTTCTGACCGCTCCCTGAGCTGCTTGGAACAATTGGTCCTGAATGTCAGGAACTAGGAAGCCCAGAAAGGTTTCCAACATGCCTGCGGTCTTGTTATCGGGCATAATCCATACGCCCAAACGTAAGCCTGAGTCGTTTACGCAGATAAGTCCGGTATCTGGAAATAATTCTGGTAGGTTTGGAAATGCCTGTTTACATCGGGTCCGAATCGAGTCCCAGCGATTTGCGAACACTTCGTCTGCGTCCACCAAGATTCCCAAATGCGTTAAACCGCTGCTCTTCAATACTACTTCAATGACTCCCGGTTTTAATAACTCCTCCACGCCACCGAATTCATCGATCCGAACAATCGCTTCAGCCTTGTTGTCGCCCCACTTGATTCCGTTACTTTCGATCAGATAGGGAATAAGGCGAGTCTCTGCTTTGCCTTCGACGAGTAGACGCTTGTTATGCATGCTACGATTCATGGCTCAACGAACCTCGATCCCTCTTTCCGATGCGGCCACGATTTCTTGTTCGGAAAACGAGATCGCTGTCTTGGAATTTTTCTCAACACGTTGGATTGTTACGGTACTCCCATCGGAGATCCCTTCTCGCGAGATTGAAGCCAAGCTTTCGTAGCAGTCCCTGCTGTGAGTGGTTGCGAAAACCTGAACATTTAGTCGTTCAGAGGTTGTTTTTACCAAGTGCCACATCTTGGTCAAAACGCTGTAGTGGAGACCGGTATCAATTTCATCGATCAGAAGAATCCCATCTTTTGCACTTACAAGAGATAAAGCGATTCCAAGCATACGCCATATTCCATCCCCCATGCTTCCGATTGGAATTCGGTCTCGATGATTGAAAAGCTTAACGACAATGTTGCCTTGTCGAACTATGCTGGCGAATCGAGATCGGTCACTACCTATCGAGGCAATTCTCTCGATATCGGGCTCAATCGTCCTTAAAGCATCAACAAGAAGATCTTCTTCCGGACTTAGAACGACTTCGTCGAAAAGAGATAGCACTTCGTCTGGAGATAAAGCGGCGGTCGAAATGAACTGAACAGGTGGTGAATAGATTCTATCCGTTGAGCTTCGATTGATATATCTATTCGACAGCCCATTTCGCGGCGACAGAGGAACCAACAGCGGAAATCTCGTTAGTCGATTATTCCATTCAAGTTCAAGCCCCAGTTGATCACTAAGCTCAGAGGTTGGGACATCTTGGCCTGGGTCGATGCTGCCCTCCGGAAGGGTAACGACGTTCATGGAGAATTGGTTTTGGCTCGCTTCTGAACGGGTACAAATTTCGATTTTAGAGCCTACCGCGAAACGATGACTATAGAATAAATGGGACACGTCCGCTTCGGCATATCGCCGAGAATCGTCGTCGAACCAGAGGCGTTCACCACGGCGCGAGGTAGCAGACCAAATGGGACGGACGCTCCCCTTAGACGAAATCAATTCGATCGCTTCGAGAATGGAGGATTTTCCACTATTGTTCGTACCGACGAGCAAGTTGATCCTACCGAGATTGCTCATCGTGAAGTCCTGAAGACCTCTAAATCCTTTGACATGAACTTCATTAATCATTGCCAACATCTCCCAAAATCGTGACCAACCGCCTGGATGATCGTACCAAAGTTATTTGGGATTGACGAGGTAAAAACTAGTACGATCGACAAGGATCTCTCTACACGTCCCGACTAACTTCCTGCCTTTCCGAACTCATACCAATCGAATCCTCCCCGTTAGCAACTCCTGCATCATCCCTTGTTTGATCTCACGGGCTTTGGCAAGCTTCGATTCAAGTGATTCGATCTCGGTGTCCATGTCGGAGAGAACTGTGGCGATGGCGGTTTGTTCGTCGATTTCGGGTAATACGACCTCAATTCCTTTGAGTATTTGAGTATTTAAGCAAGCCATCGTTTGGCCAACAGCAACATTTCGCACAGATGCTATGAATGCTTCACTATGAAATTGATAGCTCAAGTATGGAGAGTATGTTTTGAAAGATCTAGGACGAACCCTTAGAAGCCGACCGGAAAACAACCAACCAATTTCGGTAGGCTTAATTAATGCATTTCGATCGATAGAGCCAACTCGGCTAAATACAATGTCACCAAGTGCCAAAGTATAAGCTCGAAGACGTTGGCGATCGTATTCGGAAACTAAAGGCAAGTCTAGGTGTTTAACTCCAAATTCACCAAGGTGTTCTACTGTGATTATAGGGGTGCCGATGGACACATAATCCCGTTCGTGAAGGGATGAGCCGAAGGGACCAGTCTTGATATCTGCTATTTCACCTAGCATCTTTGTCTCCCACTCCCCACTAAACCCAGGTAGTCGGCGTTTTCCGGTGAGCAATTCCTGCATAGCACCTTGTTTGATCTGACGCTTCTTGTCGATCAATTGCTCAAGCGATTCAATCCATGTATCCGCATCCGATAACGCAGAGGCGATCGCTTCTTGCTCGGCGAGGGTGGGGAGAGCTGCGATATACAAAGCTAGTTCATCGCGGTTTATTTTCGGCATTCCACTTCGGACTGAAACAGACTCCGCATAAACGGAGAAGTGATTCCCGAGAATCAACGCGAGCAAATAGCCAGGTGAGACGTCTGTTGCAGCTTTCAACGGATACATGTCAGCGCTGCACAAGCCCTCAAAATCGACTAAAGTTGCTTTTCGTAGGTATGGCCGAATCTTGCTGTAGATGACTTCGTTAGGAGAAAATAGATATTTACCGCTAATAGCTCGTTGCTCCGCAGCAGAGCTTTTGGAAATTAATCGGCCGGTTTTCGATTCGATATGATCTGGGGCTACTAATACCATTGATCGATAAGGATCACGTTTAGGGTCGACTTGGCCATTAGCGATATTAACAATCGACATGAATGGTCTTACCTCCCAATCCTCCGGTATTACCCCAACTTCCGTTTGCTTGTATCCTTTCTTCACTACCATGCGAATCCCATCCTCTCTAAGTGCGCTCGCACCTTGGATTCCATCGCGTCGGCTTGCTCGGCTAGCACCGGCAGCGGTTTGTCGTACCTCTCAGCTAACTCCTTTACGCGCTGCGTAAGCGTCTGGCTGATGCGATCCATCTCGCTGTGGATATCGGTATCAATCGTGGCCAGCCACTTGTCTTCAACCACCAAGGACTTGACATCGGCCTCGGTGAGTTTGGCGTATTGAGCTAGCGATTTGGTATCAAGCGCAAACTCTAAGTCCTTGACTTGCCTCTTGAGGTCGGCTTCCTTTGTGTTTAGGTCAAGCCATTCGGTGAGAACCGCTAATTCCTCTTTGGATTCGTTGTCAATTTCATTGGTTGGGGCCGATGAAGATTTAAACCGTTGGCTAGCGCCATACGGCTGATCGGAATCGATGCGAAGTTCCTTGATGCGGGCAGCGACGTTGGCTTTGTTGATCTTCTCAAGTTCCGACAATAATCCCTCCTCACCACCATGCTCTTCCTCAATCTCTGCCATCTTGCTCGAAAGCGATTCTAACTCCGCGTTCTTGGCGTCGATCGCTTCTTGCTCCTTGGCAAAGTACTTCGCCACGATCAGCGACTTGGGAATCAGATCGCAGGCCCAACCTTTGTCTTTCTGCTTCCCGTTTTTCTTGTCGAGTTCGATAATGCGCGTCGGCTCGGCCTTCCACCCGTCGGCTGCGATCGCATAACAATCGTCTTGCATTGTTGCCGACCAGTAGTCCATCAGGTGCTGGTAAATATCGTAAGCATCGAGGATTGTTAAATGGGAATGCAGGATCGATACGTCGCCATGAGGCCGGTAGTGTTCTAGCAGGCTTTCGGACAATTTGGCGACGAGCTGCTTGGGGTGAAAACCAGGCTTGAGGGCCTTGAGCGTTTTCGATGTTTTCTCCCGCCAAGCGGCGAAGTGCTGATTCATCCCATCGATAAATGCAGTGAATTCAGGATGTTCGTAAATGGTCTTCTTGATGTCGGCCTTGTCGACTTTGAGGTCGAGATACCCCTTGCGATTCTTCTTGAATAGCGACTGCTGCAACTTAGGACACACCGCCCAATACGAATCGAGAGCCTGTAAATCCGCCTCCGGGATTCCACCTTGAAGATGACCTGCGATGTCTTGCATGTCCTCAGCTTGCTGGCTGTCGATGTAGCGAGGCAAGTTCAAGTTGAAATCGTTCTTCTCGATCTCGTCGAGAGGTACCATCCGCGCGTAGCGGGGTAGCTCGGTTTGCTTGTTGAATACATCGACGATCTTATGGATGTCCTGATCTCGCAACCGGTTCTTTGGCCCGTCTTTCATATAGCCTGCACTCGCATCGATCATGAAGATCCCCTTGCGAGCTTGCGCATGCTCCTTGTCGATTACCAGGATGCATGCGGGGATACCTGTCCCGTAGAACAAGTTCGCTGGCAGGCCGATGATCCCCTTGATGTACCCTTTGCGAATCAAGTTGCGGCGAATGTCGGCTTCGGCATTCCCACGGAACAATACACCGTGGGGGAGAATACAAGCACCTTTGCCAGTGCTTTTGAGCGACCGAACGATGTGGAGTAAGTACGCGTAGTCCCCCTGTTTTCCGGGAGGTACACCGAACCCGGAGAATCGATCGTATTTATCGTTATTGGGATCTAAACCTGTACTCCAACGTTTATCCGAGAAGGGAGGATTAGCGACGACGAAGTCGAATTGCTTGAGGGATTCCCCATCTTTGAATTTCGGATCGGTGAGGGTGTTCCCTTGGACGATTTGAGCGGCTGGGTTGTTGTGCAGAATCATATTCATGCGAGCCAAGCCGGAGGTAGCCGAATCCTTCTCTTGGCCGTAGAGCGTTACCGGCGTACTCGCTTCGTAGGAGACTTTCAGCAGTAGTGATCCCGAACCGCAAGTAGGATCGCTCACGGTGGTATTGGCACTGGTTTTCGTCTCACGGATACCGATGATCCTCGCCATGATCAAGCTGACTTCGGCGGGAGTGAGGAACTGTCCCTTGCTCTTACCGCTTTCGACCGCGAAGTGCCTCATCAAGTATTCGTAGGCATCCCCAAGGATATCATCCCCGTCGGCGCGGTTTTTCGAGAAGTCCAACGATGGGTTTTCAAAGATAGAGATCAGGTTCGAGAGTCGATCGACCATCTCTTTGCCGGAGCCGAGCTTGGACGGGTCGTTAAAGTCCGGCATGTCCGACAACTGGTTCGCGCTTGCCAGTGGACCGACGATCTTCTTGTTAATCTGGTCCCCGATGTCGGGCTTACCCTTCAGGGCGACCATGTCGCTAAAGCTTGCCCCTTCGGGAATTTGGATCGGAGCGAACGGTTGCCCAGCGTATTTGTCGCTAACGTATTTGATGAAGAGCAGAACCAGCACGTAGTCTTTGTACTGGCTTGCGTCCATCCCGCCGCGTAGTTCGTCGCAGCTAGACCAAAGGGACGAGTAAAGCTCAGACTTTTTCAGTGCCATACGGACAACTTCCTAACGGTGGGTATTACTTCGTGTTCTTGATGGGATTCGACCTTCGATTCCAGGCCGAGGCAAATCAAATTGGTGCATCAGGATACGATGTACCAGAATACCCCATTACAACGGGTTGCGAGATACCCGTGCCCCCTCAGGGCCTTTGTATCTTGCAAAGATTCTCTGTGTTTCAAAGAAGAGTCACAGAACGGGCGCACTTCTTGCGCGGACTTTGGAAACACGGAGGCACAGAGGTCACGGAGAGACCAGACCTAATGCTTCCCGACCGTCTGGCGACGGTGGCTACCTAAAAGATTTCTCTGTGTCTCTGTGACTCTGTGTTTCAAAAAAGAGCCACAGAACAAGTGCCCTTCTTGCGCGGACTTT
>JBJONT010000217.1:0-3276 GCA_046051705.1 Planctomycetota bacterium
TTCCAAGGTCGCCCGTTCGGTAGAATCGTCGTCCTCCGAATGAAGGGAGTGTTACAAAACGCTCCGAAGTCAGTTCTTCATTTCCCACGTACCCGGATGCCAAACAAGCACCCGCAAAATAGAGTTCGCCAATGGCTCCAAGTGGCACACGTCGCCCAACGCGATCGAGGATTAAACAAGAACTGTTCGGGATGGGGCGACCGATGTGGGATTCTGCCGAACCGTTAAAACAATCTATGGGGACGACAGTCTGCGTGACAACGTGAGTCTCCGTAGGACCGTAGTGATTATGAAGCGTGCAGTCGGGATGCGACCGAAGGAAATCCCGAAGGCTTTCCGTAAGCTTCAAACTTTCTCCTGCCGAGATGATATCCCTCAACTGACTCATGTTTCCCGATTTGGCAACGCGAACCAATGCGTCGATCATTACAAACGGCAGGAATACACGTTCCACTTGATGGTTTTGTATAAACTTGATCAGCGCATGCGGATCCATCCTTTGATTCTCATCGATCAACAGAAGCGTCCCGCCTGTGGTTAAGGTGGAAGCGATTTCCTGGATGGATACGTCGAAACTGCGCGGGGCGAATTGAAGCGTTCGTGCTGGCTTCCCAAGCCGTTCACTGGAGTTCTGCCATGCAATCAGATTGGCGATGGCTCGGTGCGGCATCTGCACACCCTTGGGCCTGCCAGTCGACCCTGAGGTGTAGAGCAAGTAAGCTTGATCATCGAGCTCAACCTTTGGAAAGGGCAATTCCTCAAGATCGCAATCCGTGCGCGAAGCATCGCCGTCGTCTACAACGATGGTTCTCTCAGAAGGAAATTCAACCGTTCCGATCAATTGCTTACTGGTAACCAGAACAGACGGTTGGGCGTCTTGAATGAAATACGCCAATCGTTCTTTCGGATAACTAGGATCCAACGGCAGATACACGCCACCTGCCTGCCATATTCCAAACAGGCAAGCAATCGAATCCATACAGCGATCAAGCAATACCGCGACTCGGAATCCTTGATCGGGTCTTTGATTCAGCAACTGTGTGGCGATCTGCCGTGACCGCAGATGTAGTTCCTCGTAGGTCAGCGCATTGTTCTCGACTTGGATCGCTATCGCATACGGAGTCAACGTGGCTTGTGCGTGAAAGAGTTCAACGATCGATTGCTCAAGCAACGCTGGGTTGGACTCCCCATTTTCCAAATGACGAATCTGGTCCAGTTCTTCCGAACCGATCAGATCTAGCGAGTCCATAGGGACTGACGGGTTATCCAGCAATCGATCAACCAATTGGATAAAACGATCGGCCCAAGTTTGCACCGTGGACTTCTCCCACAGGTCCACACAGTAATAGAGATGACCTCGTATGCACGGCTTACCGGTCGACAAATCGGTATCTCGCTGCAGGATCATTTCCAAATCGAATCGTGCACCTGGAAGCGGCAACTGCAGTTCATTGATCCTAGCGGCCCCGAGACTCAAGGAATTCCCCGTAAAGTCTCCAAACTGGAAGAGATTCTGAACCAAAGGATTACGATCTTTAGTTGGCTCATGACAGAGATCAGAGACGACAACTTCGAATGGTAGTCTGCGATGTTCATACGCTGCGACTGACACAGCCTTAGCATTCTCCAAGTACTTTGAAAAAGAACTTGAAGTATCGACTTGTGTGCGCACTGCAATAACATTGACGAAGTATCCGATCAATCCTTCCCACGCTGCCTGGTTTCGCGATCCCACAGGTACAGCAGTGGCAATGTCTTGTTCGCCACTCTGTAGGTAAAGCATCAACTGGAATACCGACAATAAAAGGACGTGCGGAGTACATTGATACGTTGTGCAGTATTGCTGGATACGCTCAAGCTGCTCTGAAGTAAACTGAACATCGATGTAGCTTCCTTGGAAACTAAACGTGCTTGGCCGCTTAAAATCCGTTGGTAAGTCTATATCACGTGCTCCGCTTAGCTGATTCCTCCAATACTGCCTATCGAGCAAGTATGATTCGCTCTCGCTGTAACTAAGAATCGAACGCGTGTAGTTGCGGTAGCCATGGCACGGTAAAGGATCGGTATTTTTTGTACGAAGCCCGTTGGATTCTTCCGCGATTCGCTGGTAGGCAGCACTAATCTCTCGGTTCAGATTTTCCAAGGACCATCCGTCCATTGCAATATGGTGGAACACCAGGACTAGAACATGGGACGACTCGGCGAGTTCGACAAGAGTACCTCGGAATGGCAAGTCCTTACTAATATCGAATTTAGCTTGGCTCTCATTTTCTATAATTCGCGCCAAGAGAACATTTTGCTGCTCCTCTGAGACACCTACTAGATTCACCGTTGGCAATTTCCAATCATCGACCGATTGGGCTTCTTGCCATACTCCTCCCACATTTTGCCCGTAGATCGTTCGTAGAGGTTCATGTCGACGTGCGACCCAAACGATTGTTTCCTGTAGCCGGTGGGTGTCTAACTGACCATCGATTCGCCACGCAACAGGAATGTTGTAAGCGGCAGGCGAACCGAAAAGGCGATCAACCATCCAAAGACTTCGCTGCGCGTAGGATGCGGGCGTTCTGGATTCTGGCACTGAAATGCTATGATCATCATTATCAACCTCTGAAGCATCTTGGAATTCATCCTCGGCGTGCTCCGATAAATACGTTGATACTTGGGAAATCGTCGGAGTCGTGAAAAGAATGCTAAAAGGTAACTCTATAGATAGCCGCTCACGTATCGATACGATTAGGCGCGTAGCCAGAAGTGAATGCCCACCTAGAGTAAAGAAGTTATCATGGATCCCCACTCGCTCTACACCAAGAATCTCCGACCACAGTTGAGCTAATTGCTCTTCAAGGCCGTTACGTGGTGGGATGTACTGACCCTGGGTGTGAATATCTTTCAGTTCAGGAGCAGGCAACCCACGCCGATCCACCTTGCCGCTCGGCGTCAGTGGCATCGACTCCAACTGAACGTACGCCGCAGGGATCATGTACTCGGGCAGTGTTGCTCCGAGATGACTTCGAAGTTGCGCTGGGCTCGGTGCCTGCCGTTGGCCACTGGTGAAGTAAGCTACAAGCTTCTTATCCCCTGGGCGATCTTCTCGGAGAATTACCACGCATTGACCGATCTCTGGGTGGCTTGCCAAAGCAGACTCAATCTCACCGAGTTCGATCCGGAATCCTCGCACTTTGACTTGGTCATCAGCTCGACCAAGAAATTCAATGCTGCCATCGCTACGCCATCTTCCAAGGTCGCCCGTTCGGTAGAATCGTCGTCCTCCGA
>JBJONT010000218.1:0-15671 GCA_046051705.1 Planctomycetota bacterium
GCCGGCCGATATTGTTCTTCTTTCAAACATTCGTCCAGAATTTCCTCAAAACCGCTCTCTCTTTGCATGGAAGCGGTTTGCAGAAAGGGCTTCAAAAGTAGGCATGGGGCTCTGAGCCTAATTGCTTCGCTGATCCAGGTAGACTGGCGATTCAACCTCTGAGAAATCGTCCTGCACACTACAACGCTGTAGTTCGGATACGCATGGCTTGTCCGATTTGCGTCTTCATTGAATGACTTGAGTTGCATAAGCACATCCAAAGCAGGCCTTGATGCCCAGCGGTTGCCCAATTTCACCGCACGCTGGTAACACCGCTTTTCGAATTCCTTGTGCGATTCGATTGTCCTGCCCCAGACCGACTCCTTTGGAAAGAGAATTTCGTATGCTGCTGGCACAGATCGAGATAACTTGATTCGGTGATATTCAGCTAAACGACGAAGCTCAGATACCGCAGCGGGACTACTTGCAAAAATCCCACAGAGTGGCTCAAGTGTTTCAGTCGCCGCGAGGCGAATTTGTTCACGCTGCTCGTCGTTCACCGTGCCGCTTACGGCTGGCCATAGCCAATGTCTCATCGCGTCAACAACTAATGACCAGTCGGTTAGGGTGTAGCGTTTGAGCAGGTCATGGACTTCGTGCCAGAGCTGTCGCATCTGTTTCAAATCATCCGGTGCCAATAGCCCACTACGCAAAATAAACGAGTCAAAGTCCTCAGGTGACTGATCGACTGACTTGTATTCCGGTGCGAATACACACCTCAAAAAACGAAAGGCATGATCTGCTGCCACCCCAATGGAAAGTTGATTTGCGATTGCATCCAATACGATACGACGTCTTGGTATTGCAGCCTTGGCGGGGTATCCCTGTTTCACCCAATCCTCTACAGTCTGAACATTGCGATCGGCGTGGTGATTGATTCGATCCCCAACTACAGGTCTGGTCTCGATCAGTCTGCAGATTGTTCTTTCGGGCGTGCTTCGAATTAAGACATGTGCGAGGCCATCTAACAGTTCTGGTTTCTCGACCAATACCTGATCGGCAATAGTATCCTCTGCGGCAGCAAGTCGTTCCCACGCTTCGAAACTGTCAGCAGCTTGCGTCATTTCGAACAGTTCACTGACTGGTATTTTTGCTCCAACGCAGTACGCATCGATCACCGCTATCGCAACTACGCCACTCATCTGCCAATCGGAGGCAAACGGTCGCAAATCTCGTCGGACATTACCGAAGAAGAAGTCTCGAATCAACGGTGGGCGAATTGCTTCGGGGAAAACGATTAATAAGCCTGCTCTGTTTTCTTCCACCAAACCGCCGATAGCAAACTCGCTAACTATGCGCTGGACCTTGGAAAGCGGAAGGGCGAGATAGTTCGCAATTCGGGACAACTCAATCCCCGTATCGCGTCCGAGAGCGAGGCATGACAATACTTCCATCGCCTCTGTATCGGACGTTTGCTCAACGAGGCTTCGCGTCCAACGCGCAATAGATTCACCCGAAAAAAATTCTTGAATGTCTTCCTGATTGCCTTCGCGACAACATCGCAACAGCATTGCTGCTCGTCCGGGATAACCCATTGATTGCCGCACCAGATGGTGAAAGAAGCGATCGGGACCCCCAATCCCAACCTCCTTCGCCATCGCGATGATCAACCGATTCGAAATAGGTTGTAGCTCGATTACAGAGGATACTGGCAACTCCATCAAAACGACCAATGCGTCTCGATGCGTTGGCCAGCAATCAGCAATGATGCGAAACTTTAGCGAATGCTCTTGACGAATAGCCAGAAGTGTCCTCAATTGTTCCCGATACTGATGTGCATCCTCTACCGCGATCAGGTCAGGATTCTCGGTACGCAGGTGCGATATCAGTGCACGCTCGTCGAAATTTTTCAAAAAGTATCCACGGGTCTTATTGACTGCGGCAGACAGAACCGAAGTTTTGCCTACACCTGGCTGGCCAACTATGAGCCGATCGCCCTTCGCCGCCATCAGTTCTGCGACAACTTCATCTCGACCAAATAGTGTTTTGCAAATCGAACCTCGAACCGATCGGGGTATAGGTCTAAGGCCAGAGTCCCAACTGGCAGTCGACTCATAAGGTTTCCCGAGTATTTTCGGCGCCGATTCCTGTAAGAAGCGAACTAACTTCGTCAAATGATCCAGCTCGAGCGACCGGGCACCTAGCAGGATTTTCTGGAAGTCATAGCAGTCACGCCTGGGGTCGAAGTCAAACTCTCCTCGATCGCGATCGAACTTCGCGCGAGATTTGGGGGCTTTGATTACGGGATAAACAAAAATTAAGCGGTTAAACTGTGAGTCGTGGGTTCCAACAAAGGACTGCAACGAGCTGCGAATCTTGTCTGCGGTCGTCGTATTCGTCACTTGCACCGCTATGCGAGCCAATCGGTCTGAAAGGTCGAATGCATCCTGTTGCAGGCCAGTAGTTAGGTTGTCATTTTCCAACGACCAACCGTAGATTTTGTTTAAAAGTTCGCAAAAAAATGACTCCATTCCTATCAAGACATCCTGATGCTTGATTGCGACCTGGGCCTCTACATGGGCCGCAAGGCTGGTCAGATATCCCTCTGCTTCGTTAATTAGATCCGTTTGCTTAAGCCCCAATTCACTTACTCCAAGTTTCGGTTCCTATGTCAATTGGCGATAAATACTCTCGCATCTTCTCACGGAATTGGCTTGTGTCGCTACGGGCAATTCCGCAATTGCCTCCTTTAGACGCGATTTTGCATGAGTTGTTTTCGCACCTAATTTCACACACCGCGATAGCCCAGGACTGGCGGACACTTGAGACCAACCCACCCCTGTATTGCAGGAAAACCAGTAAAAACCTATCAGGACAAACGATCTCCGAGATTTGATCTTGATTCCAACACTGCCGCTTCCCGTTAACCGCCGCTGGTCATCTCGTGAACAATCGCGTCGAGCAAATTCGATGCTTTCTCGCGGGAGGCTGCTTGCTGACGCTCCAATTCGTCTACCAGTGCCATGAGTTGATCCACCTTGGCGACAATGCGGTGCTGCTCGGCAAGAGGGGGGACGGGGACGATGGTAGATGCTAATTTCGTTCCATTGAAGTTTGCCTGTCCGCACTGCTGTACTACTTCCGGCTCAATCTGGGTGCGGCGGAAATAGGGCGCATTCATTGCGATATTGAAGAACGAAGAAAGCAAGAAGTTGGAAGGTAAGCGAATACGAATTAGATACGATGCAAAAGTTGCTACGTTGTCCGGGCCTGTAAAGATGCCGGCCTTGCCGACGAGTTCGTAACTATTAGTTCGATTGAAGAGTATATCGTCGGTTTTTAGGAAAAGCGACGGAAGGTCATCGATACTGGGATCGACATATTTGAGGCCATCAGCGATTAATCGTCCCCCAACAATATTACCCATCCGATAAACCGGGACTCCCAACGTATCGTTGTTTGCTTTCTGAGAAGTTCCATAGTCGATAACAAGAGCAAGTTGACCGATACGGCTCCATCGCCATGTTTCCGGCAAAGCGTGCGGGTTGCTATCGTCGTTAATTGGGAGCACTTTCTTCGGAAGGCGAACTCCTTGTTCTGTCGCGAGACTTGCTCGCTCATGTTCAAGTCTATCAATCAACTCCGCCGCTGGTTCATCCTTCGGATCTTGTGGCACTAGTTTGCCTTGCACTGCGAGCGTGAGGATCGATTTGCGTAACTCCGAAGGTGGGATGTCGTAGGAGTTGTGAAACAGATAGCCGAGATTCTCCATCGTAGGGGACTCGGAAAATCGCGAAAGCGATGAGCGAACTAGTATCGACTTCCGCAACTCTCGCTCCTGCTGCTGCGCCTCTAACTCGTCGCACATCCCCATCAACTCGTCCACCTTGGCCACTATACGCTTTTGCTCAGCAAGAGGGGGGACGGGGAAAAACTGATTTGCAAACTCCTCGTATTTCAGGCTTTGTACAGTCATTCCCGTCTTTACCAATTTGGAAATAATAAACCCAGTCAAACCACGGAACATTATCTGTAGAAATTGTTCAAGCCCGTCAATGAAGGGTCTGAGAACTTTCAAGTCTTGGTTGACGGTCGCAGGCACTCTATTAATGGCGACTGGAAACGTTCGCTTCAATATGCCGCTTCGGGCAACCATAAAAAGGCAACCAGGAGGGTAAAGTTGGATTCCTGGCGAATTCACCGCATTATGCGTGATTTTAAGTTCCGACTCAAAGAGTTCATCGCTTTTGATATCCTTTGAGGTAAACCATTGGACATCCCCATTCCAATACTTGGCATTGTTTTTTGATGGAGTATGTCCGCCAGTAATCTGTCCGATATCGCACAACCTTACCCAATTCCAATGCGTTGGGATTTCGAATGGTAAAGCATCGTCTTTGCTGAAGGCGAAATCGGTTTTGTGGTTTTTAATGCCCTTTGAAATGACACTTTTCGCTTCGAGAAGATCCTCAACTAGCTTAGACACTGGCGTTTCGTTTGGATTACGCGGTACGAGGCGAGCTTGTACGGCGTGGAGTAATACCAACTCCCGCATCCTTGCCACCGCGCCGGGGGCGTCGGCGATCAATGCAAACTTTTCAAAGAACCATTCGTTACTCATGAAGTCCCTCGCGAAGTTGCGGACAAGGCCTGGTGCAACTCCTCCCGCAACTTGGCTCGCGTCTGGGCGATCTGCGCAAGCAACTTCTCATACTCAGGCAACAAATGCTCGACATCCCCAGGGCCCTCGTCGGTGCGATTCGGATTCTTCAAATCCAAGTTGTAATTCCCCGCTTTGATCGCATCGATCGACACCCGCCATGCAACCTCGCTCTCCTGCCGCTTGCTGTAATAGCCTGCCTTGTCGGGCTTGCTCCACCACTTCTTCTCCGCCTCAAACTCCTCGATCCGGATCGGCTTGGTCTTGTTGTAACTCTTGGCACCCGCCGGATAAGGATGCTCGTAATACCACACCTCCTTGGTCGGGGTCCCCTTGCTAAAGAAAAGCAAATTCGTGCGGATCGACGTATACGGATTGAACACCCCATTGGGCAAACGAACAATGGTGTGCAAATTGCACTCGCTGAGCAACGCTTCCTTGATCCGCGTCTTGACTCCCTCCCCAAACAACGTCCCGTCCGGCAAAACCAATCCTGCCCGACCCCCGGGCTTAAGCACCTTCATGAGCAACACCAAAAACAAATCGGCAGTCTCCCGCGTACGAAATTCCGCCGGATAGTTCGCCTCGATCCCGTCTTCTTCCATTCCCCCAAACGGCGGATTGGTGACGATGACATCGACTCGTTCCTTGGGGCCCCAATCGCGCAGCGGCCTTGCTAACGTATTGTCATGCCTCACATTCGACGGCACATCGATCCCATGAAGCATCAAATTGGTCATGCACAACACATGCGGCAAATGCTTCTTCTCAATCCCCGAAAAACAATCTTGGATGCTGCGCTCGTCGGACTCGGTCTTGGCCTGCTTGCGCAAATGCTCGATGGCACACACCAAAAAGCCTCCGGTCCCACAGGCCGGATCGAGGACGGTCTCTCCGAGCCGTGGATTGACTTGATCGACGATGAACTGGGTGACCGCACGGGGAGTGTAGAACTCGCCTGCATTGCCGGCCGATTGCAAGTCTTTCAATAACTTCTCGTAGATGTCGCCAAACAGATGCCGATCGTCCGAGACGTTGAAGTCGATGCCATTGACCTTGTTGATCACCTGACGCATGAGCGTCCCGTTTTTCATGTAGTTGTTGGCGTCCTCGAAGGCCATGCGTATGAGGGTGCTCATCCTGTCGGAACCGGAGAGATTTTTCAGTTTCGGCAACAAGGTGTTGTCGATGAAATCGAGCAGTCCATCCCCAGTGATCCCTTCTTCGTCGGCGGCCCAGTTGCGCCAGCGAAGATTCTTGGGCAAGGGCGATCGGTAATCGTCTTGAAAAAGCTCTAGTTGCGTTTCGCGATCATCGAAGATCTTCAAAAAGAACATCCAACCGAGTTGCTCGAGGCGCTGGGCATCCCCATAGGTGCCCGCATCTTTGCGCATGATGTCTTGGATCGTCTTGACCAGATTCGATACGTTGGGCATCGATTAAGCAGCCTTTGTGTAGAGAGCGGATTCCAGTTCCCGCAATGCTTGTAAGTATCCCGACTTGCCTCCAAAGAGATTGACGATCTCGATGGGGGTTCCAAACGTACGGAACGGATCGACTTTGAGTATCTCCATGGATTCGAGGCTGAGTATCCCCGCATCCGCGTATTTTTCAAGCAGTGCTTCGAGGACGGATCGGGCATTGGTTTCGTACTTGCCAAAGATGTCGCGTTTCTTGACTCCGTTGGCTCTCTCTCGTCGCGTCAAGGGTGGTCGGTCAAAGGCGACATGACAGACTAGATCAAATGGATCAAACTCTCGTCCAACCTCTGCGGCCAACTCCTCGAAGAAGACTCCTTGGCTGGCCAACTCCTCGAGAATGACTTGCTTGCGATCGGCATCGTTCCAAGAATGGAGGAATGCGTCGAGCGACGCATATTTCTTGAAGATCGCATTGCGCGTGTAGTCGGTAAGGCTTTCGGTGATCAATTTGCCATCTTGGTTGAGATACTGCACGCGTTGGACCGCAACACGTACCGGCACATTGTTGACGACGTAACGAACCGGTGGCGCTCCGACTTTGAAACCCAGCTCCGAAGAGAACTCGGGATCCTGTGTTTCACTCTCTGAATTGGAGTCGGTGGTCGAATCGCTGGGGGGTTGATCGTCGGGAGGAAGGGGCGAATCATCCGACGCAGGTTCGTAGATTTGGACAGGATCGCCGTCAAAGGTTGGGTCCGCGAAGAGGGCCGTGGCGCGTCGGAAGTCCATGATCGTAAAGAAGAACTTGTTGTAGTCTTCATTGATCCGAGTGCCGCGTCCGATGATCTGTTTGAATTCCGTCATCGAGCTGATACGACGGTCCAGTACGATCAGGTGGCATGTCTGTGCATCGACACCGGTACTCATCAAGCGTGAGGTACAAGCGATGACCGGATAGGGAATTTCCGGATCGATGAAGTTATCGAGTTGTGCTTTTCCTTCGTCGTTGTCGCCGGTGATGCGCATCACGTACTTGCTGTTGGCGGCTGCAAGGTCGGGGTTTGCGTTGACCATGGCTTGGCGCATGCGTTCGGCATGGTCGATGTTTTCGCAGAAGATGATTGTCTTTGCGAAGCGGTCGGTCGAGCGGAGGAACTCGGTCACTTTGGCCGCGACCAGCTCGGTCCGTTTTTCGAGGATCAACGTCCGATCGAAGTCGCGGTCGTTGTATTCGCGATCCTCGATCACTTGACCGTATTTGTCGGTTTGGCCGCTTGAGGGTCGCCACCCATCGAGGTCTTTATCGAGCCCGATGCGGACGACTTTGTAGGGAGCCAGAAAGCCGTCGGCGATCCCTTGTTTGAGCGAATAGGTGTAGATCGGTTCGCCAAAGTATTCGATGTTGGAAACGTCTTTGGTTTCCTTGGGGGTCGCTGTTAATCCAATTTGGGTTGCCGATGAAAAATACTCGAGGACTTGTCGCCAAGCCGCATCATCGGCGGCGCTACCGCGATGACACTCGTCGACGATCACCAGGTCAAAGAAATCGGGTGAGAACTGTTTGTAGATGTTTTGGTCTTCGGCCGTACCGGTGACGGCTTGGTAGAGGCACAGGTAGATCTCGAAGGACTTGTCGACGGTTCGGTTGGTGATTTTGGTCATCGCCTTGCCGAAGGGTTTGAAGTCGTTGGTTTTGGTTTGATCGGCTAGGATGTTTCGATCGACTAGGAACAAGATCCGTTTTTTGGTGCCCGACTTCCAAAGTCGCCAGATGATTTGGAAGGCGGTGTACGTTTTCCCTGTGCCAGTTGCCATCACTAGGAGGATACGGTTCTCGCCGCGAGCGATGGCATCGACGGTTCGATTGATCGCAATGCGTTGGTAGTATCGGGGTGATTTTTGGGAACCGTCGTCGTAGTAGTCTTGGGTGACGACGTTTTTCTGCTTATCTGTGAGTCCTTTGGCGATGCAGTAGCGATTCCAAAGTTCGTCTGGGGTTGGGAATTGGTCGAGGGGTATTTCGCGAGTGACGGTCGAGCCTGTGGCTGTGCGATCGTGTTCGAGGAAAGCGTCGCCATTGCTGCTGTAGGCGAATGGTACATCGAGGATTTCGGCGTATTCGAGGGCTTGTTGCATCCCAGCCCCGACCGAGTGCGAGTTGTCTTTAGCTTCGACGACAGCGATCGGGAGGTTGGGTTTATAGAAGAGCAGGTAATCGGCTTTTTTCGCTTGTCCGCGTTGGACGGTTTTACCACGGACGATGACGCGACCTTTGGTGAAGAAGGCTTCTTCGCGAATTTGGGACTTCAAGTCCCACTTCTCGCATTTAAGGCCGACGAGAGCAGGCGTGATAAACTTGCTGCGGATGTCGGTTTCGGTCAGCTTCTTCTTGTCCATTTTTTGATGTTCCGGGCAACTACGAAGTAACTGAGCCTAGCGCGCTTTATTTGCTGTTTGCTGTGCGACCGGCTTGGCTGCCTTCTTGAGCAGCTTGTCCAAGTCCGTTCGATTGAACAATCGATATCCATTTCACTGGATTCCGGTGCATTGGTAGTTCGCCATGCGCTGCCCACTTACGAAGCGTGTTGTGGTGTACGCCGAGATACTCGACCGCTTCTGCGGAGTGTATTTATTTCGACGCTTTGGTCATGGTCATGGCCTCCAAAAATTGAGGCGCGAATTTCGCAAGACTGGTATTTTAACTAACCCTACACGGTTTGAACAGCAAGACGTTATTCCTGGCCGATTCTGGCCTAACGCGGGAATTCATGGAAATTCCAGCCGAAGTGTGGTTGGAGAGCGATCGAGGTGTTCCGGTTTTCAGGGCTCCATGTGTGTCGTCGTAACGGCGAAGTTCAAATACCAAACACATGATCAATGCCGAGGCCGCCTACGAGAACGCTCATGGGGTCGTCCAAGACCTGGTAACGCGAATCGGCGAATTGCTATTCGATCTGCCCACAAACGCGTCCCTCGCGGTGGCGAGTGCGCCGTGCCTGAGCCCGCTGGTCTGTAGATCGACGGGCTAGCGCGAACGACTAAGCCCACCATCGCCACAAAAGTCCGCACGACGCTTGCCCATGCCATATGTCAAACCGTAGTCGCGATCACCATCGAGACTCACACCGCCACTACTGGCGACATCGAGCATCCCGAATTGGTCGGCACATTTCAGCTCCACGAATCGCTAGCCACCAAACCAATCATCATTGCTGACATCGCCATCGGACGCGGCAAGATCTGGCGTGAGATAGCCGACCTAATTCGTAATCCCAAACAACCCTTGCATCTCGAAGAGATCTGCGAGGACATCGGTAGCATCGACGCCTCCCACGCGACCCCCTAGGTCCGCCGCGCGGAAGTGGCTAGCATAATCAAGTAGAGCGGGCCTCAGTGAGGTTGGGTACATCGCCGATGATTCCAAGGTTGAATTCCTACCGCAGGTCTTTCAAGACTTTGCCGATGTACAACTCAACTCCGTTGCTGAACGCCGATTGCTTCGGCAAGGAAATTGGTCCGATTACCTGACCTGCCGTTACGCCTCTGTGAGTGCTTCGAGATAATCGCAAGACGAAGTTATCGAGAGCTGTCGGGTGTCGCGCACTCGACGGCGCTACGAAAAGCCTCAATTAACACTTTCATACGCTCCGTTCTTTCAAGGCCTCATCCGGGATAGTCAGCGAGAGGCGACAGAGGGGACACGTTTTACTGGTTGTAGCTAAATGGTCGACAGCATTTTGATGCACCTGCAATCGATCGACTTCAATAGAACCATTCGAAATTGTGGCGAGCACAGTGCCAGCACAAGGAACGTATGGCTTCTTTGGTAAGTTCATAGCTCGGCCCATATGGACCTGAGGCTGCAAAACACCTGGCTTCAGACCCATTGGACTTTCATTACATAAAGAGGTTATCTCCGTGCAGAGCACGGTTGCTCCGATAGAGCGAAGTTTTGCAACAACTTCTGCTCGCGGATGTTTCGGACGCCGAACGGTGCCCACAGAGAAGATGGCGACATCGCAACGTATAGCTTGGTCGTACAACCAATCTAAGTCCGCATTACTTCCCTCGGTCAATCCGCCATGGTGCGGGACAGCCAAAATGTCACACTCAAGAGTTCGGTTGCCCCGCCTCTCATAAATTCTTCGCCATTGAGGGACTACGGAATCTGCTGCAAGGACGACTCTCCTGCCCTGATAATCGAGGACAAAAACCATACTCGATCCATTTGAGTTACAGCTCTGCTGTGCCTCCAGATTTTCGACAAAGGTCGGAGAAAAGCACCTTAGTTTTGCGCCCGAAAGCCGATCCTCCCAAACAAGTTTTGGGAGGTCATCTTCAGGCAATAGAGGTGGTGAGATTTGTCGTTCGTGGATGCGTCCTTCCTTCTTTAGCGCAAACAGTCTCCGCCAATATCGACTTTTCAGAAATTTGTGATCTTGAACGACGCAGATCTTCTCGATGTTCTCCGCGTAATGATCAAGGATTGAGATTGCGCCGCCTGTATGATCGCCATCAGAATGCGAGGTGATTAATCGATCGACTTGTTCAACACCATTCCGCTGCAAAAACTGGAGAGCGATATGGTCGCTTCGGACACCACAATCAATTACGAGCGCACGGCGACCTCCCAGCAGAATGACGTGGCAGCTTCCAAGTCCGACATCAACAAAATAGACTTCCATGGCGGCCGAGTCTAATCCCAATCTGCATCAGGAAACGGTTCCGCGTTTAGTACTTGCTCGACAAACCCACTAGTAACTAAGTCCTTTTCCGTTGGTAGAGCAGCAATGCGTTGGATGTAAGGTATGTCAATTAGTTCGCGCGTCATGGGATTTCGACGAACAATCGCTTTAATAGGCTGACCAGGAGTGTATCGAACAAAATCTGGGCTGTTAACTCGCCGTATATCTACGGCCTCTGTGAATCCGTTATCCCACTTGATCTTACATGGGCGAGAAGTCTGTCCATAGCTGACGACTCCGTACTGCTCTGCAACAAGCGGCGTCCGATTACGATAAACGGTAACATCAACAACACTCCGAATCTTTTTCCACACTGCGGAATCGGTGGCTGTCATTTCAAAGGGACGCTTGTAAATGAGATCCTGAAACAATGAATGAAATTTCAAACAAAAGTCATCGCGGGCCTCTTCGGCTGAATTGCCGCGACCAACAATCTCGGGGCTTAAGCCCTCAACAAGAAACTCTTCTCTGGAACGCAGATAAGTCGCAAGCAGGATTTGCGTGAGGGGGTAACGAGTGTACCCACATACGACTTCAGACAGTTCATATCGTGAAGATTCGAAAACACTGCGCTGCAAAAGCCTTGCTTCCTGGTTGGACATGTTCCAATCAGCAACAGCAACGATTTGCGTAGATTGAAGGTCGATAGGCATAAGCGGTGTCTACGTTGTTTTTTTCTTGAAAAGGCTACGAGTTTTGTCTGTGATTAATCGCTCAAAACAGTTTACCACAAACTCTTTGCTATGCTGAAGTCCTGATCTAATTTCACTCTCGTCCTGGAAATTCACGGCCGGACACGGTTTTTCCCAGTCAAGGCGGACTCGAAGCGTGGTGGGGTCTGGGGACGGAACGATGGCGATATGCGTTGACAATGGGGCGCCATCAAGTGGACACTTAGTGACAACCCCCAGTGCATAACCAACTGTAAGGCCGAACTGTTCTTCCGGAATGTCAGGGATGTACGCGAAGTAATCAGTCAGGATCGTAGGTACTTCGCTGAGCGGGATTTCAATAAGATCTACGTAGTGTATCGTTGCCAATCGAACCGATTGTGGCTGAAAAAACTCCCGGTACTGTTCAAGGTATTCCAACGCCTCATCGAGAAGTTGGCCGAAGCCAGGATAATCTTCTTGGGCAGTTCGCAAGAGATTATAAGCAATACGATCCTCGCCCACCTGTTTGATGCGAGTGCCGGCCTCGTTGAACATTCGCACGACATCGATTATTTCTTTGCGATGAGTAATTCGCGGTAGTTCTTTTTTGCTTGTTTGTTCAATTCGCACCTCATCACGAACCATCATCTCGATGCGAGTGAATTCATCAGCGTGAACTTTCACGAATGACTCGATTTGGCTTTTGTCCCACGACACCTTCTCCGGATTGGGCTCAAAATCAAAAGCAATCCACGCCTCAACCAGTGGTGGGTTCTCGTACTCTGGCATTGGTTACTCGATTTCAAGTCCAAGAAAGTTATGGTCGTTCTCATTCGCCCCCAAAGACGACGCGTTAATTGCGCTTCCGTTACTCATTTGTCAAACCCTCGAACGTTGTTTGGAAATCTTCTTCGCTTAATGCAGTGTCCCACAGTCCCATTTTCAAAGCTCCGTGACGGGTGATTCCCATGTATCGCAAACTAGCATCTTCGTAGCGGCGGAATTTCCAAACCGCATCATTCATCAAACCGCTGTTAAAAACACCCAGACTGACAAGACGTTCAAAGCCACCTGTGTTCAAACCCGTTACCATCCCCGCAAGCAGGCTCCAAGAATCGTGTTTCGATCCGTTCGCTCTCGTGTGCGACAAGGTCGAGCATATCGCTGACTGACTCCGGGGGGGGAAAGACCTCTCCATAATCAATGATTCGTTGACGTGAATTGGTCGCTTTTCCCGCCATTTGCTTGTCCTGCCGTGCTGTGAAGTAGTCCTCCCTGGATGGGACCGAGTAAAGCCATGAGTCTACCAAAAAAAGGGGCTTGGGCGGTATGTTACTCGGTTTCGTAGCCTCAAGAGTGTGCTCTTTTAAACACAGCGACCGCCAAAACCATCCAGATTTACTTGCCAACAGGTGAACCGCGAGGGATTCGCATTGCGGATATCACCACACGCCTTGCATTAGCTGCGTTGATCCAAGGGGGCGAAATTGGCAACGGGCAAGCAGCGATGGGAACTCGATCATCCTGGTGTTAACTTTCTGTTCGGTGAGGATGAAGACGTTCCATCGGCAACAAACGCTGTGAAGCCTCAACGCGATAAGCTGATTGCATCGGGTGTGATGGAAGAATGCAATGGCGAGTACATCTTCATCCAAGATTTTCTATTTTCGTCGCCCAGTACTGCAGGCGCTTTTGTGCTCGGTCTCTCGGCCAACGGTCGGGTTGGATGGAAAGACGGACAAGGGCAGACGCTAATCGATGTCTACCGTGTTACAGAAGAGATGGAATTGACAGATGAGCCATTTGCAATATCGTAAAGGACTGATTCTGCGTTATAACAAGATGTAGCAATACATGCGTGAAACCAGTCGAGAGCATTAGCGGAATTAAGCGAGCCGATTTGATGTGGCCGTTCAAAAAGAAACCTCAGCTCAACAACGGCCGTGACAATACGTGGACCGGTGGCGATGTTCATTTGGTTCTGCCCCAACTACCCCCCGAAGACGTCGGAGTGCATGGCGCGAGGTTCTATACAACCGAGTTTCAAAAACATTCGGGAACCGAAACTTGTCTTTGCATTTTCGAAGAACCGCAGTGGGCACGACAGTACGGCAGCATCAAACGCATCGATCTAAACGTGACCAATATGGCAGTACAAACTGACGGCGGTCCTGTCGCGATAGCACTTTGGCATTTGCTAAATGCGGGCAAGTCGTTGTGTTACTACGAACACTACCTTGATCCGTTGAGTGAAAGAACTCTGCAAAGCCTCAAAGAGATGGGACAGCAAAAGCGAATTAAGTTGGTGATGCGAGACAATCAAAGCGGCGAGACAACTGGATTTTGGGAATTCGATAACCATTTTCAAATGTGCGATTTCGCATCTTCGCTTTCAGCGATAAAGGGTGGAAACGCGGTCGATTCGTTCGCAGATCGCGTTGCCGAAATCAAGGCACGGTATTCAACCGAGCAGCTGATCGCGATGACCCAGCGCTAACCGCACGTTTGCAAATCGAAGTCGAGTTTTTGGGGGCGTTGAACCAACCCATCTATTTACCCAGCGAGCTAACATGCGTGTAGCATCGCTTTTTATGGAATTGTCGCGGGTATCTCTATAGGTCTCCCTTGACCGTTTTGCCTGACATTTTCCAGTGAAAACCAATTCTTTTCATTAATCACACACAACGCTGGATGTGTTTTTCCTTCAGAGGTAACCGTGTGACCAACGTTAGCAACGTCGCCAACGCGAAACGTAGATCTCAAAACAAGGAAACACGAACATGGCTATCAAGGCAGCCACCGAACTAAACCGAAACGCCAATCCGCAAAACGAAACAGCCCTTAAATCTCAAAGAGATCTGTCAGCACATCGGCACCACTGACGCTTCCCATGCAGCCTACCACATCCTTAGAGCGGAGGCAGCAGGGTTAATCAAGAAGGTCGGGCCATCAAGGCGGTTGGCTCGCTAAAAAGCGTTCGTCGGGAACCAAACGCCTTTCTTTTGTAGCGGTTGAGATATTTGCCAAGAAGGGTATTCGAGACGGCGTATTCAACACGGTGGATTTGCTAAGCCTTCATCACGTGCAGTAAGGTCGCTAGCCGTTGAGTGCTCGATTGGAGACATGAAATGAATTGGGGTCCATAGCTCGTTCGATTTGTTTCATCACAATGTCGAATTGTTCTTGCGGAACGCTCGCGCGGTAGGCGGGCCTCGTTCGCTTCGTGGTCGATGCAAAGCGCATGGAAATCCGAAGCGCACTGCCTGAAACGTTGGACGCTGGCGAGATCTGCATAATCGCAAGTTCCTGAATAACAACTTAGTAATCCCAAGGCGTTTCTCAAGCCTTTATGGGGGGGGGACAAGGGACGAATCGAGGCTGGCATTCGGTTTATTCACTTGTTGTTAGGATACCCACTTGGGGTGGAAGAGACGCATAGGATACACTTTGTTGGCTAAGTAGATTGAGGGCTTCGAGAATTTTAGTGACAGGTGTTGATTTGTATCGGATTCGGAGCGCCCTGCTTGTACTTAGTAACACCGTACTCGTGCTTCATAATCTCGTGCTCGTGCTCGTGCTCGTGCTCAGTGCTCAGTGCTCAGTGCAATGGTGCTCGTGCTCGTACTCGAAAGCAGCTTGCAGCGGTCGTGTATTCGTTCAGTACACGACTACCTCAGAATGCAATTAAGCCGTTCCCATTAGCCGTTACCCGTTAGCCGCCTTGGGCGCAAGCAACCTTGTGAGTCTTATTAAACACTCCCGAGGACTCGGACCCAATCCCGCTTGAAGTTCATACAAGTACATCGACGCCAGCCCGCGCAAACTAACCCACTCCATTTTCAAGTAGCGAGGGTCTAGGGACGAATCCAATGGACGAATTGCCCCGCGAAACCGTCTAGTTCCCAAGGAGCAACCTGATGAGCTGTTCGAAGTTCTTTGAAAAGATGATTGGTATTCAAAAGCAAGTCGAGAGTCGCTTCGTTCCAGCATCAAAGCCCGTGAGAAGGAGTATGCCGAGGGTAAGCGTCCATCACAACCAGTAGCGCCGTCGGCAGTTGTTACGTAGCAATAACCCCGCGAATTACCACCGCGCAAGCTATTGAGCTGCTGGGCGTGATGGAAGCTTAAAATAGCCAACCGCGCGGGGTCTGTCCCCGAGTTTTTTCAATCTCTTGGATTTGCCAGCAACTGAGTTGCAAATTGCGCGGGGGCT
>JBJONT010000219.1:0-6301 GCA_046051705.1 Planctomycetota bacterium
TGCTACATGTGAATCGGTCCTTGACTCCTGTCTGCTATGACTTCATTCTACCTCGATTCCGCATTTTGCTGGAATCTCGAAAAGCTAGCGGCTCGAGAAACACCTTTAAAAGGCTGGGCGCGAGCCATCCGGTGTTCGATGGAAGCGGTATTGGCGCGAGCCATCCGGTGTTCGATGGAAGCGGAATGGCGCGAGCCATCCGGTGTTCGCCTTACACGCTTCAATTCCACTTAAACGACGAACGAATCGGCCGATGTCACCGGGCCGCTTGCGCGGCACCGCTTAAATTGAAAGCGGTATTGGCGCGAGCCATCCGGTGAGTAGTACGCATCGCTGCACCGGGCCGCTTGCGCGACTCCGCTACAAACACCGGGCCGCTTGCGCGACTCCGCTTAAATTGAAAGCGGAATGGCGCGAGCCATCCGGTGTCCGATGAAAGCGGTGCGCTGCCTCAAAAATACACTTTCCTGAAGCAGCCAATTTATCGAACTTTTGGTATTGAGTTCTAGCCTTGTGGCTCGGTCATCGAGAACGGATCCAAGGCCTTAGTAAGCTCCTGTGGATCGAGAATGTTTTGCTCAAGACACAACTCGCGGATAGTCTTCCCGGATGCAAAAGCTTCCTTGGTAAGCTTCGCAGCCTTTTCATATCCAATGTAAGGATTAAGGCTTGTAACCATCGATAGACTTTGCTCCACGCTCGCCTCACATGCCTGAGGATTGGCTTCCAATCCATCCATGCAAAACTCGATGAAAGCACTGATGCCGTTTGAGAGCAAGTGGATGCTCTCAAGCATCGCATGTCCCATTACAGGCATCATGATGTTGAGCTGGAAGTTACCGCCAGATGCTCCGCAGAGGGTCATGGTTGAGTCGTTGCCGATAACGCGTGCGGTCAATTGCATCATGCTCTCGCACATCACCGGATTGACCTTACCAGGCATAATCGACGAACCTGGCTGACGATCCGGCAAGATCACTTCGAAGAAACCGCATCGAGGTCCAGATCCAAGCCAGCGAATGTTGTTGGCGATGTTGAACAGACTCATCGCTATGGTCTTGATCTGACCATGGGACTCCACCAATCCGTCCCGCTGCGCGTTGGCTTCGAAATGGTCCGCTGCTTCCACAAACGGAATCTTCGTTTGCTCAGCAAGCGCTTCGCTAACCCGTCGACCGAACTCCGGGTGAGTGTTGATTCCACTACCCACTGCCGTTCCACCAACAGGTAGTTCGTAAACAGCTTTCGCTGCGACCTTCGCTCGCTCAATCGACAACTCGATCTGCCTTGCGAAAGCCCCAAACTCTTGCCCAAGTCGCAGCGGTGTTGCGTCCATCAAATGGGTTCGGCCAATCTTGATGATCTTATCCCAAGCTTTCGCTTTCTCGGTAAACGACGCGTGCAAGCGCTCTAACTGAGGGATCAATCGATGATGAATCTCACAAGCGGTCGCGACGTGAATCGCGGTCGGAAATGTGTCATTGGTGCTCTGACCCATGTTCACATGGTCGTTCGGGTGAATCGGCTTGACCTTCGACAATCGATCGCCACCGAGAATTTCTATCGCTCGGTTCGAGATCACTTCATTGATGTTCATATTGCTCGATGTGCCAGAACCCGTTTGGAACACATCGACAGGAAACTGATTATCCATCTTGCCGTCGATGACGTCTTGGCAAGCGTCACACATCGCACGCACTTGCTCGGCCGTCAACGGATTCTTTCCCGTACCCGTCAGTTTCCCCAAGGCATTGTTCGCTGTAGCACAAGCCAGCTTCACACGTCCCATCGCTCGAATCAAAGGAACTGGAAGTGGCCATCCAGAAATTGGGAAATTTTCCACAGCCCGCTGCGTTTGAGCGCTGTAGTAAGCGTGGGCGGGAACAAGCACTTCACCCATCGAATCGACTTCGGTACGAAATTCCGACATTGTTGGGGTCCTAAGGGGAAAAAGGTGTAAGTTGAAATCAGTCTATTGCACCGGATATCTCTGTTATATCAGCCTGTCAAAATCTGACCATTCGTATTGCAATTTCGTTGGTTTCCATGGTTTTCCCCTAGCCTAAGTTGCTAACCGCATCTACGATTGCCCCAACTTGTGAAAACGCTTGGAAAGCTAACGGTTCACCAAGGTGTTCCAGTGGTCGTTCAGAGCCTCCCGGATGGAGTTCTCTGTCGCATCTTTATGATGCTCCCGACCACCGGCAATCGGCCCCGACCGATTCTGCCCGCGAGGATAACTATCCCGCCTGAACACCCGCGAGCCTCACTTTCCTTCGTTCCACTCCCTTCCGCACCTTTGGGTTCAAGCAACATCGCTTGTTATCGCCAATGTGGCAACTGGGGAGTCGGTTCAACACCGGAAAGTGATGGCTGTCTTTAAGATCTCCGTGTCGCCATTTTTCATGGCCTGCGGTCTCTTTGGCTTCGCATCGCCTCGCCCCGATTCCATCGGAGCATTTCTGGATGGAAGCGTAACGACCAAGGAACGGATATCCAAATTATTGCGAACCGCGCATCCCTCGATCCTTTACGGAAATCTCAATGAAACCAGTCGATCCAATCGCCGAAGACCTCGCTCTGGCGAACGAAATCCTTGATTCCCTTCCCGGAAACTTACCGAACTCAAAGAAGCCTCCACGCAACTCGCAAAACACAACCATGGAACCCGCCAAACACTCTGGCGAACCCGGCAAACAATCGAAGAAAAAACATGCCAATCCCTCGGGCGAGAGCAAGCCAGTCGGCCAGCGGAAGCCCCAGGATCAGCGGAAGCAAAGCGATCAGCGCAAGCCAGACGGCAAGCTCAAACCGGTCAGCGAGAATAAGCCCAAGGACAAGCCCAAGGACAAGTCGAAGAAGCAACATCTCAACGCTGAACAACGACATGACGCTCAGCGACCTTCAATCAATCCTGCAGCTAGTCCCGCCGTCACTCTTGCTACTCCCCACACGGCTAACCCAACATCGAACCCGATGCCTAAGGCCACACCCAATTTCACCGCCCAACCATCCGCGCAAACCACCGCCCAAACCGATTCAACGCCTGCTGTAACTAATGATGAGAACGCTGCTGCAATCGCAACGGTAGAACCTGTGGTCGACGCTGTTGCAGCTATCACTCTGCAAGTTGATGCTGCAAACGTCGCGCTTAACACCACCGAAAAATCTCCTGTGATCCACGCTCAAGCCATGCCTTCATCCATCGCAACACCGAAATCAAATCCTATGCCAACAATCGAAGCCGTAACTGAATCTATCATCGAATCCGTCACCGAATCTGTAATTGAACCGGTAAGCGACCATGTAGCGGAATCCGAAGATCACGCCACCATCGCATCTGCTGTAGAACATAGCGAATCACTCGCCATCGAAAGCCAACCGGCAACACCGGAAAATAACTTTGCTCTGCTCGGGCTTCAAGAAGATATCGTTCGCGCTCTGACCACCGCCGGATACCTAAACCCAACGGATATCCAAGCAGCAACGATTCCGGCATTGCTCGAAGGCCGCGATGTGCTTGGACAAGCACAAACTGGAACGGGTAAAACCGCAGCTTTCGCGCTCCCGTTGCTCAGCCGCATCAATGTCGAAATTCCAGAGACTCAAGTCTTGGTGCTAGCTCCCACTCGGGAATTAGCCATCCAAGTTTCTGAATCGTTCTTGAAGTACGGACAACATCTACGAGGGTTGCGTGTAGCTCCCATCTATGGTGGAAGCGGATACGCAGATCAAATTCACGCATTGCGTCGCGGTGCCCACGTAGTAGTCGGTACCCCCGGTCGCGTTATGGACCACATGCGTGAATCGAGACTTCGAATCGACACTCTCTCTGCACTCGTGCTCGACGAAGCTGACGAAATGCTTCGGATGGGATTCGTAGATGACGTTCAATGGATTCTTGATCAAAGCCCCGAAAACCGACAAATCGCATTGTTCTCGGCAACCATGCCCGAACCGATTCGCCAAATCGCAAACAAGCATTTGAAGAATCCCAAGGTCGTCACCATCGCATCGAAACAACGCACCGGTGACAATATCGAACAACGATTCCTCGTCGTCGATCCAAAGCTCAAACTCGAAGCACTCACCCGAGTAATCGAAGCCGAAGAATTCGACGGAATGATCATCTTCGTCAAAACCAAAATTGGTACCGTCGAAGTCGCAGACTACCTTCGAGAACATGGTTATCAAGCTGTCGCTCTCAACGGCGATATCGCCCAAGCCCAACGCGAGAGGACAATCGAACAACTCAAAGAAGGAGTCTTCAACATCCTCGTCGCAACCGACGTGGCTGCACGCGGACTCGACGTCCAACGTATCACCCACGTGATCAACTTCGACCTGCCACCGGACGCCGAAGCTTACGTCCACCGAATCGGACGCACTGGACGCGCAGGTCGACGCGGGCAAGCAATCGTCTTCGTTGCACCTAAGCAACGAGGTTTCTTGAGAGAAATCGATCGCGCCGCTGGCGATTCCATCGAACCGATGGCGATACCCAACGCTAAAGACATCAACGCCGCTCGCGTTGAGAAATTCAAGGAACGAATGAATCAAGCCGCCTCGAAGGGTACGGAGAACCCAGAACTGTTCTCCTTGTTCGAGAAGCTCATCGGACAATGCGTACAAGAACAAGGACTCGATCCACTAAAGATCGCGACCGGCCTTGCCGTCCTCGCTCAAGGCGATCGAAACTTCTACGTTCACGAACTTCCCGAGCGACTGCTCAATGGCCGCAACGGCCGCGATGACCGATTCCGCGACGATCGCTCACGTGATGATCGATCGCGTCGATCAAACTTCTCCGACCGTGGAGAACGCTCCGATCGAGGTGGCTTCTCCGGAGGTGAGCGAGGAGATCCCCTCGAGACATTCCGCGTCGAAGTTGGGCGAATTCACGGCGTAAAACCAGGCAACATCGTCGGAGCAATCGCCAACGAAATCGGATTGGATCCAAGCAACATTGGACAAATCCGAATTGAAAACGATTACAGCACCGTCGATTTGCCCGCAGGCATGCCAAGGGAACTTTTCAAAACCCTCGGTCGCGCTTGGGTCCTAGGTCGACAACTGAGAATCTCCAAACTCAAAGACCACCCGAACTTCCGCGACTCCAGCCCCGAACGAAGTTTCAGACCTCGAAAACCAGGTGGTTTCGCCCGCAGCGAATCAGGCCGAGGGGAATCGGGCCGAGACGAATCGAGCAAAGGTGATTTCAGTCGCACCAATCGACCACCAAATCGTTCCTCCAAGCGGAAATAAGTCCTAGTCCGCCGGATATACGTTCCGCCGAAAGAACCTAAACGCAGTGCCCCGCAAAGGGCACTAAAAACGGATATGTGTTCTACACAACGACTCACCACGAACGAACTCGATCGCGGTGCCGAACTGCTAAAGCTCGGTGGGGTTGTCGCATTCCCTACCGAGACGGTCTACGGACTGGGCGCTTGCGCCTTTCATCCCGATGCAATCGCTAAGATCTTCCAAGCAAAAGGAAGACCTTCCGATAATCCTTTGATCGTTCACATCGCTTCCACTTCGCAACTGGATTTACTCGTTGAGAACGTTTCCGAAGTTGCGAAAATTCTGATGGAAGCGTATTGGCCCGGCCCGCTTACCCTCGTGATGAAAAAGCGTCCGGAAGTTCCTTCAATTCTTACCGCTGGACTGAACACCGTCGCGATACGAATGCCGGAACATCAAGTTGCCCTTGAACTTATCCAACGAGCCGACTCCCCATTGGTCGCCCCAAGCGCCAATCGTTCGGGACTACCCTCCGCGACGACTTGGCAAGCCGTCATCGATGACCTTGACGGCCGCATCGATGCGGTCGTTTGTGGTGAGCCAACCCGCTTGGGAATCGAAAGCACCGTTGTGGATGTTACCGACGAGATTCCTGTGGTACTTCGGCACGGTTCGATCACTCAAGAATCCATTGAAGCGACCATTTCCGCTCGGTTCGGATCGAACAATTCGCACGCATCAGCAGAAGATCATCGAGTTACAACTCAACAAGTCGCGGCCGAGCCAATCGACATTCATGCAGCAGAAGTTGCTGCATTGGATGCACGCATGAAAAGGTCCCCGGGCACGCGACACCGTCACTATCAACCACGTGCGAAAGTGATCTTGCTTCCCCCAGATATGCAACCTGCCAAATCACAACCGCCTGAGAGCGAACCTTTGCGCACCGCTTGGATTGGACTCGAAACTAGCGATGGAATCGAAGCAAACGTGACTTCAATTCATTCATACGATTTGACTCGCGCGTGCCCTTCCATCGAAGCTTACGCCGCAA
>JBJONT010000220.1:0-2760 GCA_046051705.1 Planctomycetota bacterium
CCCCACGATTTTAGTCGATTCCGCATTCTTCAATTATCCACCGAGCATTGGCCCACGCCCCCAACCGTTTGGTTGTAGACTGGGGGCGTGAGTATAGCAAATCCATCAGCGAATTGGTAGCTGCGAGCTTGCAACAGTCGTTTGTCATGTCATCTATTAGAAACGAGATATTGTGTTCTCTAACATGCTGTATTAAAATCTGCGATGGTAGGCGAACTGTTCTACCCACTTGCTAAATTACCTGAGAGCGATCATGAAATACGAACTCTGGGCCGCTTTATTGATCGCTGTTGTCGTTTTCTTGGATGCTGCGTCATTGAAGCGTCGAGGATCAAACGTCGTACCTTCACTATGGGCTGCCATCTCGTTTTTCGTGGGCATGTTCGGTGTGTTCCTTTACTTGGGCAGTCGCTCTCGAGTATTTCTGCCTCAGGCTCAGAAGGCAAGCGTTTCCAAGAAGCGTTCTTCACAGTTGTATCAACGTTCAACGAATGCACCTTCATCCAGCGCATCCTCCTCGAGCGCTGCGTCTTCTTCGGAAGAAGACCTGGATTCTGCTGATGCCGACGGTGAATCGACTGGGGCTGCTGAGCCCGATGAGTTCGAGCAACTCCCCGACGTATCGTTTTTGGCAGAGCCATTGCTTGTGCGTGCCAAGTTCAACGAAGATGGTAGGCGTGTGAAGCGGTCTTGGATGTTGGAGGTTGTACCCGGGGCGGTCGTATGCCAGGATCTGTGGAAAACGATTTCGTTCCCGATCGCTTTCGAGAACCCTCCAAAAGTTCACGAGAATCGAGTCGATCTGTTCTTGCGCGGATCTGAAATCCGTTACCAAATCGAATTCGCTCAACCCGCTGATGCGTTTGCGTTCCAGACTGCCATTGAAAAAATGGTCCTGGAATCAGTCCGTGAAACGCTTGAACCGCACCGTGCCCCTGCCGGCGTCGCACTCCTTGCTCCTGACGCCGTCGACGTGGATTCTACTGAGTGTAGTGAATTGGTCTATAAAGCTCCAAATCCCTTTCAGGCGCGGGTTGGCTTGCAGTTGCTTTCGGCAACCCGCGGAGCGGATACAGTTGCAGACTATGTGTTGGAATCGAAGGGGGACTCTACGGGGCCGTACTTCGTCGCATCGGGCTATCCGATACGATCGCGTGACGATCTACAGCGCGATCAATATCGATTAGCTAGCTACCATGCGGAGCTGTTTCGTTTATCGAAAGCAATCTTGATTTCATTGACCATTTATTTTGTGCTTATCCTTGGGCTACCTGCTTTGGCTGGGAGTGGTGGTTCGGGATTCTTTTCCGAGATTTTTTCAGCGTTGGGAGCGTCCTCGATTTTATCGCTGGCTCTTGCGTTGTACGGTCTCTGGCCGTTGGTGATGGCGATTGCATTGGCAACGATTCGTTCACCCAAGTTGATTGGACCAACAGGGTTTGCGTTACTGTGTACGCCAGTGGGTGTATTGATTGTCACACACCTTCTCTATGCGATCGGAATCGGTTTTTGGGGAATGCCGATAAATAGTACAGGCCTGAGAGTGACTGATGTTTTGGCGAATGTCGGAATTTGCTTTTACTTTTGCACGTTGGTCCATCGGTGTTGGAAGTTGCGAAGTCTTTCTAAACAACTTTATCCCGCACCTCGAGAAGCATCGACATCTTTGTGGAGTTCTGTTTCGTATGGGTTGATGGGTGCTTCCTATTTATGGTCGCTGATTGGGATTGGTTGGTATGCATACGATATGAACGAACATGTCAGATATGCTTCCCTGCCAGGGGTAGACCTGAATCGAGAGGAAGCGGCTTGGAACAAATTGAATCGTGGACTCGAATTGCTTGATGAAAAGAATCGGGACTTAAACCTTGCGGAGAAACTGCTTCAGGAGTCGCTTGTGGACTGGCAGGTGCTGGGCCAAAGCGAATTGTCACCCTTGCGTTGCCGACTCAATTTAATCAGTTGCTTAAGTAATCTTGGGCATCTCCGTTTACTACAAGATCGGGAAGAGGAAGCGATTGAGTTGTTCAAGCGGTCTATTGCTATTTCCGATAGTATTGGAAATCGTAAGGATTTAACGGAGGTAGACCGGGGGATTCTTGACTATGCGAGAACGCATCTAGAGTACCTTGAGGAACGGCAATCGACGGAAGCGGCGAGAAAGAAATTTGAGGAAGCGGAGAAGTTGCGGGTCGCTACGATCATCAAGCTCGATCAAGGGAAGACTCTTGAGGCTTTGGACTCGTTACAGAAACTTGCGGAACTGTGGCGGGGGATGCTACCCGGCTCGACTGAAGAAGTTCGTTTGGAGGCGAATAAGCAGCTTGCTGTAGTTCATTTGCAAATGGCGGAATTGCAGCTCCAGGAGAATCAAGTGGAGCTTGGGAAGACTTCGCTAAGGGCTGCTAAGGAGTATCTAGCAGAGGCGTTATCGAAGGGAAATGCAGATCCACTTCTAGAGCATTATTTGGAATCTGCACGCACAATGGATCAAGCCATCGAGGATTTCGAGACACAACAGCGGATCCAAAAGTTGTTTGAGCAGGGACAGAATGCTGAGAGCATCGACCAATGGGTGAAATACATTGAGGATCGCGACGCTGAAATACGCAAGGGGGATAGAAAGTACTCGGAGGTGGGATTGCGTCGGCATGGGGGAAGTTTGAGGGATTTAGCTTGGTATCTCCTTCTGTGCGATCCGCGATTCCGCGATCCGGTAAAGGCGCTTGCGCTTGCCGAGCGAGCTTGTTCGCTTGATGC
>JBJONT010000221.1:0-6329 GCA_046051705.1 Planctomycetota bacterium
CACTGAAAACTCGGCCGGCATAAGGTATGGGGGTCTTGCCAGGGATAAACGCTGCCTTGTGCGGATCATCACCGGCGCGGTTGCTGCGGTGATTGCGTCGAGAGTATTCCCGAACCAGTTCAAGTATTTGATTGCGAAGTTCTTCGGATTCCATCGTCGTTTACTCAGCCCAAATTCTTAACTGGAAACAGCCCATGATTGCCTAATCGCAATCGCATCATCGAGGTACTTTCTCAAGCATCGGTCCATCGCTTCAATTGGATCGTCCCCTTGGGACACAGCGGTATACCAAAGTGCCGTCTGTGCGACACAGGTGTCAAACGTCCAAGTAGGCTTCCAATCCAAAACATGAAACGCTTTATCGATCGAAAGATTGAGTTTGGATGCTTCATGAGGTTGATCGGGACTCGAAACATCAGCCCATTCTCCTCCGGTGTGCTTGAGCAGGCTCTCAACAAGTTCTGCAACAGTGCGATTGCTTTCGAGTTGGGGACCGAAATTGAATGCAGAGCAAACATTGGTGGAAGGGTACTGAGACAACTTAGGCTCATGGAGATGGGCTGCGAGCCAAAGATACCCGGAAAGGGGTTCGAGAACATGTTGCCAGGGCCGCGTGGATGTTTTGTTGCGAACGGGCACGACAGAGTGGTTTAAAACACAGCGCATCACATCAGGTACGATTCGATCCAATGCCCAATCTCCTCCACCGATCACGTTTCCGGCTCGTGCAGTTGCAATCCTGACGTCAGATACTCCATCCTTGGTATCCTTTGTTTCGAAAAAAGACCGTCGATACGCTGCCGTGACAATCTCTGCACAACCCTTAGAAGCGCTGTATGGATCAAAGCCACCGAGCGGATCTTCCTCACGATACGAATACAGCCACTCTTTGTTCTCGTAGCACTTATCGGTTGTCACGACTACAACCGAGCACGGTTTGGTATATCCGATGAGGGAATCCAGAACGTTGACCGTTCCGATCACATTGGTTTCAAAGGTCTCCCTCGGCTTTTGATAAGAGGCTCTTACCAGGGGCTGTGCTGCCAAGTGGAACACAAAATCGGGCTGATAGTTTTTGATCTCACTCGATAGTTTCTGCGCATCTCGAATATCCCCGATGACTTCGTGGTCGAGTTGTGATCGCAGTTGGAGTTGGTCGTACAACACTTCATGGGCGGCAGGAGACAATGCGTATCCGAATACTTTGGCTCCCAACGCAACAAGCCAGTTTGTGAGCCAGCAGCCTTTGAAGCCTGTATGGCCTGTAATCAATACTCTTTTACCTTCGAACGTCTCTTGGAACATCTTCGCTTCAACCCTTCCAAATCTTCCAAGGTGCATTGCCACTTTCCCAAAGCTTTTGCAATTCGTTGCGGTCTCGCAGCGTGTCCATAGGTAACCAAAAGCCGTTGTGCCTGTAAGCAGACAAATTTCCTGAAGCCGCAAGCTTGGATAAAGGACTGCGTTCCCAGATCGTCTCGTCCCCTTCCTGGATATACTCCATTACGGCTGGCTCTAGCACAAAGAAGCCGCCATTGATCCAAGCAGTATCACCGACGGGCTTTTCTTGGAAATTAGAAATCATGTTCGGGTCGTTTTTACTGAACGATAACGCCCCGTAGCGACCTGGTGGTTGCACCGCAGTCAATGTCGCCAATGTACCGCTGGTGCGATGGAAATCGATCAATGCGCGGATGTCGACGTCCGCAACGCCATCGCCATAGGTCAGACAGAATGTCTCGTCGCCAACGAAAGATGCAATTCTTTTGATACGACCACCTGTCATCGTTGCCTCGCCCGTATCGACGATCGTAACGCGCCAAGGCTCAGCTTTTTTGTGATGCACCTCGACGGTATTGTTCGCCATGTCGAATGTCACATCGGACATGTGCATAAAATAGTTCGAGAAGTACTCTTTGATGATGTAGCCTTTGTAGCCAGCGCACACAATGAAATCATTGATGCCAAACGAAGAGTAAATCTTCATGATGTGCCAAAGGATCGGCTTGCCACCGATCTCAATCATCGGCTTTGGCTTGAGGTGGGTCTCTTCCGAAATCCGGGTGCCAAGCCCGCCCGCGAGTATAACTGCTTTCATGGCATTCGTTCCTGACTGTTCCCCTTAGAGTCTATTTTCGACCCTGTGAATTGCTCGGCCTGAATCATCAGTTTTCTACCTAGGTGTTGTTCGGATTAGCCCGATGTATTTTATCAAGGACTTCCATTGCAATCCTCCATCTTTCTAGAATCATTTGAGATCCGTTCGAATATGAATACTTCCGGGAGCCGGCATCCTTGGACGATTAAAATAACGTCGAATGGCATACTCGAGGACTAATCCCATTTTGGCGTGGCCTCCCAATTCGCGATTGATGTGCTCGAAAACCGGCTTTGAATTCGGATTCAACTTGCTTGTTAACCAAAGCACCGAACGAAATCTCTCTCGGGCTTCTGGCCAATATTGGTTGACAAAGAACCAGCGAGTCCACTCCCTGGGTAAGCTCAAATCCTTCGCTTTGACAGTGATGGAACCCTCATGAGAATGCATCACAGCGAGATGTTTATTTGGGCATTTGACTTTTGGATAATGGATTGCGGTCAACAGGAACAGCAATTGGTCTGGGCCAGCCCCATGCCCGGGGAAATCGATCCCGAATGGGTTTGCAATATCGTCGACCAATGCTCGCAGCATATCAAAGCGTCGAAACAGAGCGCACAGAGGGGTCAGGAGCTGGATTCCGTTGGTATTGCCAAAAATGCCCGCCTCGATGATCTCCTCTTTGCTCCATTCAGCCTTTTGCTGAAAGGTGGACGGGTCGCGAAAACCGTTCGAGTCGAGGAACTTATGGCCAGTCAACACGAATGCTGTTTGATCGTCAAATAAACTCAGGGTCGTGGAAAGGAAGTCAGGCTCGATGAGATCATCCGAAAAAAGAAGGTGGCAATATTCACCTTTGGCTGCCTCAATCCCAACCCGCCAATTGCGGACAGGTCCGATATTCTCAGAGTTCCTGAAGCAACGTATACGAGCATCCTGACTAGCGAACTCTTGGACGACATCCCAGGTCGCATCGGTGCTGCAGTTATCTACAATCACAATCTCGTGTGCATCGATGTTCTGTGCCTGCGCCGAACGAATCGCGTCCTTCACCAAATCCTGGCGGTTATAGACAGGTATGACCGTACTGACTTTCATTCCAGACCTTGTACTTGTTTGCGGAAATCACGCCAAGCAAAGGGAGTCATGATTGCCTTGCATAGCATTCTGTCTGACCCTTGATTTCTAGTGGCTGAAATCACGAACCAACACTTATCGAGCCCATCTTTATCAAGCTTCCAAACCTCGTTGGTTGCAAGTGGCTATCCCTTTATCTAATCCCAAGCGACGCGGATGGGTTGTGTAAGTTTAGGATACTTGAAACGTTGGGAAAGCCAATACAAACAGTCTTGCAAGACCAGCCGAAAAGACTTTTTCGTGTGCAACGAAACGGGTTTTCTGGCATCGCAAGCCATGTGGCACATACTTTATCGATTCTTCGAATTAGAACCGAACTGTTGTGTGATTTTGGCTCGGTATGTGTGCCTACTTGTTGGCTTCTTTTTACTTTTGTTTCGGGATAGTTCCCAAGCAATCGACTCCCTTGAGATTCCGCATCAATTTATCCGCATCAATCAACAGGTTCATTTCCCTTCTTTGACTTGAGAGCAAAACTGCGTAGCTTACCGCCGCCAAAAATACGATGATGATTACACCCGATGAAATCAGCGCGAACAATCTAGCGAACGAGGAGAAGCGGTTGCGTCGTGCTCAATCGCTGACTCCCCAGGATCGCATGGTACGTTTCACGGTCCTTCTATGCATGCGACGGTCGGTTGGGAAATCGAGGTGGTCGATGCTGATGTAGTTTCGTGGCATCGATTTACACGGACCGCTTCACGAACCCTACGTCTGATGAAATCAGCGAGAGCAATTTCTCGAACGAGGAGAAGCGGTTGCGTCGTGCTTACTCGCTGACTCCCCAGGATCGCAAAGGTACGTTTCGCGGTCCGTCTATGCATGCGACGATCGGTTGGGAAATCGAGGTGGTCGATGCCGATGTAGTTTCGTGGCATCGATTTACACGGACCGCTTCACGAACCCTACGACTCCCCTGCCGGGGGGTGAATTATCAATAGTTGCAACAAATCAGTAGTGCCCAAAAAGCTTGCGAATCTTTTCGGAGTTAGTCCGCATTTTGGGGATTTCCCAAAATGCAAAGATTGTTTTTGAAAATCTTCGCCAAAACGAAAAAATCAGGGCGCAGTTGAGGGAGAGAAAGGTGTTTTGCATTACAGGAAAGAGTTAGGCCAGGAGGGCATTATGGTTTTTTAGTCTTGAAGGAGTTCGATAATGCGTTCAGTGTTATGCAATTCACGTCTTGGGGCATTTCTGCTACTTATTGCACTTGGTGTATCACCTGCTATTGTTGAGAAAGCTTGTGCTGGAGTAGTGACGTTTGGCTCCGGGGCCAATCAATTTCAGATGGAGTTTGTCACGATCGGCAATCCGGGTAATGCCGCCGATACCACAGGTTCTCCGAATCCTGCCGGTGCCGTTGGATATGAGTTTGGAATTGGCAAGTTCGAAGTCAGCGAGGGCATGATCGAAAAGTACAACGCGAATTTTGGCACCGCAAACAGTTTAGAGATTACCAAGGATACACGAGGTGTGGCTAAGCCTGCAACGAGTGTCTCTTGGAACGAAGCGGCGCGGTTCGTCAATTGGCTCAACACTAGCACCGGAGGATTTGCTGCTTACAACTTCACCAGCGGTGGCGTGAACGACAACATCGCAATTTGGACCGCTGCTGACACGCTCGATTATGATCCAGCCAACCCATATCGTAGCAAGCGAGCGACTTATGTGTTACCCAACTACGACGAGTGGTATAAGGCAGCGTATTATAGCCCTGGCGGAATCTACTACGACTACGCCACGGGTAGCAATACTGTTCCCACGGCGGTTGCAAGTGGAACGGCGGACGGTACGGCGGTGTACAACGCTCAAACTGGCCCAGCGGATGTGGATCAGGCCGGTGGATTGAGTCCTTACGGCGTGATGGGGCTTGGAGGAAATGTTTCGGAGTGGGAAGAAACTTCATTTGATTTCGCGAATAGTAGTGGATCCTCTATTCGAGCGCGCCGCGGTGGTAATTGGAGCACCAATTCGAGCAGTATGTCATCGTCGTCTCGTGGTTTTGTCGGGTTTGCCCCCAACCTCGAATCCAACGGTACAGGTTTTCGAGTCGCAAGTCTGCCTTCATCCGCCCCGCCAGTACCTGAGCCTAGCATGATGTTGATTGGGGCCGTATTCGGTTTAGGTGGGCTCGCGGCCAAAAGGCGGAAAAGGAAGTAGCACTTTTTCTATTCTCAACCTCAAGTGCTTGGGTGCTTAAGGATACATAAAGCGGTCCTGGGTTTCATTGCCAGGACCGTGATCGCCAATTACCCAGCCATCAACTTGCGATACTTAACGTGACATAGGACCGCGCAAGGTACGTTGAGCGGTAGGCAGCGTTGAGGACGCAAAGGTACGTTTCGCGGTCCGTCTATGTTTGCGACGGTCGGTTGGGAAATCGAGGTGGTCGATGCTGATGTAGTTTCGTGGTATCGATTTACACGGACCGCTTCACGAACCCTACGACACCCCTTCCGTGCAATGCTCGGTCACAGTTGCCAATCCAGCTTCCTCATTCACACAATCGGATTCCAAGCGACCGTTTGCCCCTCCTGGGCCTTTATTCCGTTGTGTTATCGAATGAAATAATCGCGGCCAGAGCGTCCAAGCAACAGTAAAGCAGTCAGCAAATTGCCTGAATAGGTCAGGTTCTGAACTGGTTTCATCCCTTTTTGCCAGCTAAACTACAGAGCCCGCCTGCTCCCTTCCTTACATTCCTGCCTCTGGAGGCGACGATGGTCGCTGATTCTGCTGCCTCGCTACGCATTGGCAACTTATGCATTGGCACACCATTCAATTGCACATCGCGCACTTTTTTATCGCGTACTTATTCATCGAGCAGTGGCAGGCAAACTAGCTTCCTCGGTGCGTTTGTCATCGCGATGTTGCTGTTGGTAACTACCGCCAACTGCGCTCAATTGGAGGTCTTACCCAGTAAACTGGAACTGACCGGACTGGATCCCATTCACGGCGTCGTTGTCTCGCTGACCGATGACCAAGGTGCAGTTACCGATGTTTCCCATCGCGTCACTTTTCAACTCGATAAACCGGAGCTGGTTTCAGTCGATCAACGAGGTGTGTTGCAGGCACACGCCGATGGCGAGGCGGTATT
>JBJONT010000222.1:0-12813 GCA_046051705.1 Planctomycetota bacterium
CATTTCACGCTGCGGCGTTTGCTCAATGATGGCTCAGGTCGATTGGTGCAAGTGATTGCAATTTTGAACGGGGACCGCTGCACATACCCTACAACCAACCACGACCATCTCCTCAGCCCGTTTCAATCCACCGACCGCGAAACCCACCATTCCGCGCGTAAACCCACCCACGCGCACATGGTACGTTCCGCGGTCCATTTCACGGTCCGTTTCGCGCTGCGGCGTTTGCCCAAGGACGGCTGATGTCGATTGGTGAAACGGTCCTTCCAAAACGAACAATTCGGCTTTCTTTGTCTCTTTGCTTCATTGCTTGAGTCTCTGCAACTCCACACATAGTCGAGGAAGCCCGTGTTATGGCTCTTCTCCGTGACACCCTGCATACCAACTGCTAGAATACGACTACCCCCCTACCCCACCCCACCTACTCCATTCATTATTCTACCCCCCTCCTCTGATGCTACTTCCCCGAACAGCTCCGTATGCCGCTTGGACGCTTCTCGTCGGATGCATAGCTCTCCCCATTTGCTCCGGACCACTTGTGGCTCAAGCCCCTTCTGCTTCTCCGACGCCCCCTGCCCTTTCCATTACCCAGGAAGTTGCCGAGGGGATCTCAAGTGCATCCATTGCATCACGGATCGACCGTGAAATCCAAACGGGCTACGAGAAAGCAGCCATCACACCTTCGGAGGTTTGTAGCGACGAAGTTTACGTCCGCCGATTGATGCTTGATCTGGTAGGTCGAATTCCGACGTTGGCCGAGCGCAAAACTTTCTTAGAGGATGCCCGTGTCGATAAACGGTCGCTGTTGATCGATCAGTTGTTGGGTAGCGAAGATTATGTGCAGCACTTCAGCGACACCTTTGATTCCCTTTTGATGGGGCGAGTACCCCGCAATAAACTCGCGCAGCGTCGCGAGCTTTGGCGGCCTTACTTGGAAAATGTATTTTGCAACAATCGTCCTTGGGATCAAGTCGCCAAAGAAGTGTTGTTAGCCCGTCCGCAGAACGCGGAGCAATCTGGAGCCGTTTGGTTTCTTTACGAACGCAATGACAACGCGCAAGCGATTGCCGAAGCGGTCGCACCGGCATTCTTTGGCATTCGTATCGATTGCGCACAATGCCACGACCACATGATCGCTTCGGATATTCATCAAGCACATTACTGGGGGTTGGTCGCTTTCTTTAATCGAAGCAAAAATCAGAAGACCAATGCCGGGCCGCGAGTAGCTGAATCCGCTGTAGGTGGTTTCTCGGACTTCGCAAATATCCATGGTTCAAGCTATCCGAACGTGTTGACGTTTTACGAAGCGAAGACGGTTCCTGAAGAACGACCGCAGAAGGACGCTAAGCAGGAGGACCTTGACGAGTTCTATCTTGTATCCGCCAATCCTGATGAGCCGAGGATACCGAAGTTCTCTCGCCGAGAAAGGTTTGTCGAAGACATACTTCAAGGGCATAAGATGGTGCCACGAGCCTTTGTCAATCGACTATGGGCAATGCTGATGGGACGAGGGATCGTCCACCCCTTCGACCAAATGGACTCGGCTCACGACGCGTCGCATCCAGCATTGCTCGATGGATTAGCGGAGGATTTCGTTGCTTCTGGCTATGACATACGAATGCTTGTGCGCGGTATCGTCGCAAGCCGCCCTTATCAACTCAGTTCCATTCGTCGAGAAGGTAACAACGACCCGGCTTCCTTCGCTTGGGGGATCGAGCGATCGTTGACCGCCGAACAGTTGGCAAGGTCGATTCAAGTGGCGCTCAAGCAAAGTTTTGTCAACGATCATGCGCTTGTTGCGGAATTGCGAGATCGCATGCCTGAGGTAATGCCCGAGACGATCGTCACCGATGTTGGAGCTGCGATGTTTTTGACGAACAATCCGGCGATGCAAGCGATCGTCGATGATTCGGTCGCCTTGGGGGGATTATCAAGCAGATTAGCGCAGGTTACCGAGCTTGATCAGGCTGTGATTGAATTGTTTATCGCGACTCTTGGACGCGAACCTCAAGATACCGAGAAACAAGCTGTGCTGAGCTTTGTGAAAAATCGAGTCGGGCAAACAGGCGATACAAAGTCACTTGATGCTTGGAAGAATGCAGTATGGGCTGTGATCACCTCCGCCGAGTTTCGTTTCAATCACTGAGTTAAGAAACATGGGTAAGCACGTGGGGAATTCATCAGCGCGGAATCGAAGCTTGCGATCGGACTGTGGTAGTCCAGAGCACTCAGCGCATCGCCGACTGTTTTTGCAAGGGACATTGGCTGCGGGGGTCGCTTCGGTTGCAAGTTTCAACGGATTGTTTTCGATCCCAGCGTTAGCCGAGGAGACCAAGCAACGAGGGAAAAAATGCATCTTGTTGTGGCTGTGCGGTGCACCAAGCCAGTTCGAGACTTGGGATCCGAAACCACGGACACCTACTGGTGGACCTTTCGGGGCGATATCTACTTGTATCCCTGGCGTGCAAATCAGTTCGTTGATGCCGCGATGTGCGACCATCATGGACAAGATTGCAGTCATCAGGTCGATGAGTACTGAGCCGAACGAGCATTTCCAAGGCATTGATGTACTGACTCGCGGCGAGAAACCTCGTCCACCATTCACAAGGCCAATTCTCGGCTCTGTCGTCGCTGAGCAACTCGGCCAACTCGATAGCCCTGTACCTCAGTTCGTTTTGCTTGATCCTTGTCCTGAAGGGAACGAATTCAAGTCCTTCAAAGCTGGGAATTGGGCTGGTTGGTTGGGGGCTGAGTATGGTCCCGTGCGTTCTGGAGGTGAGTTTGCGATCCCGGATATCCTCAAGCCTCAATCGCTCAGTGAGATCGACCATGAGGATCGGGAAGCGTTGCGCAAGTTTCTCAGTCGCAAGTTCGAAAACGATCAGCGCAGCGAAGCGGCATCCGGATACAACGCAGCTTTCGAGCGGGTCAAAGGCCTGATGAGTTGCGCACCGCTATTTGATTTAGACACACTACCCCAAGCGGATCGAGAGCGGTATGGGCATGGTGCTTTTGCTCAGCACGCTCTGCAAGCTCGGCACTTGATCGAAAATGGTTCTACTTTTGTGATGGTAGCCAACGGAATGCCTTGGGACAATCATGTGTTTCAGCATGAGATGCATCAGATGCTAGTCCCCGAATTAGACAACGTGTTCTTTCAGTTGATTACTGATCTTCAAGAGCGAGGGATGTTGCAAGACACCTTGGTCATAGCGATGGGTGAATTTGGACGTACCCCATGGCTCAATGAAGCTCGCGGCCGCGATCACTATTCGAAGGCTTGGAGTTTAGCCATGGCCGGGGGCGGAATTCGAGGCGGTGTGGTGTTAGGTCAGACCGATCCGATGGGCTTTGAGGTGACACAAGACGCCATCGACAATCGGCGATTGTTTGCAACGATTTTCAAAACGCTCGGTATCAATTCACAAGAAGAATACACCTTGCCGGATTTACCCACTTTTCATCGGGTCGAAGGCAATGCATTGCCCATTGAAGAATTACTCATTGGATAATCGAAGATCACTATGCAAAAGACGATCAACCGGGTGCATGATTTCAAAGTTCCGACAGCGGTCTTAGGAGCATGTTTTCTGGACAACGACAATGAGCTTGTAGTCGCCTGCATGGACGGTGTTTACCGAGTCGATGTCGCGTCGAAGTCCCATACGAAGATTGCTGGGCATGATAGTTACGTAAGTTCAGCGGTATATCATCAGTCGAGTTCGACGATCATCACTGCTGGTTATGACGGCCGATTGCAGTGGATTTCGGCCAAGGATGCGTCGGTGGTACGCGATCAAAAAGTGCACGAATTTTGGTCGTGGGACATGGCGATTTCCCCGGATCAAAAGTGGATCGCAAGTGTAACCGGGCAGTATATTGCCGGGGACTATAAATACACCCCCGCTGCTCAAACCGAGCCTTCGGTCAAGTTATTGCGCGCGGAAGATGGCGAGGTTGCTCATGCACTACCGCATGTCCCGTCGGTTCAGTCCGTTGCTTTTAGTTCCGATAGTCGCTTCGTTGCGGCAGGGAACTTGATGGGAGAAGTCCGCGTATGGGATGTGCTCACTGGCGAGCAAGTCGGGGGCTTTCACAGTAAGGATTTTACGAGTTGGGGGATCATCAAGAGTCATTGTTATCTAGGTGGTATTTTTGCGATCCGGTTTTCGCCAGATGGCCATGAATTGATTGTTTGTGGGATGGGAGACATGCGGGATCCGATGGCTGGTAATGGGCGTCAGTTGTGGCAAAGGTGGAATTGGCGTGAAGCGAAAATGGTGGGGCAGACCAAGGAGAAGCAGTCGGGGGAAGGGTTGATGGAAGCATTGGTGATGCATCCGAATGGTGAGAGTTTCTTGATGGGTGGAAGGTTGCGAGGAGGCGAATGGAACGCCGCGTTGTTTGATTTCGCTAGTGGTGAGAGATTGGGGACGATCAAGTCCGGGTATCGAATCACCGAAATGCTGTTCAATTCGAAGGGGGAGTTGGTCGTCTTTGGTGGCCAAGGTCAACCGGGCAAAGAGGCCGATGGCAAATTTCCTGACTTCGGACGCGTTGAGGTGTATCAAATTCAGGATTGATGTTCGGTTTTCCCCGACACATTACCGACGCGTGGAGTGAAGTATCTGTATTGGATTCGATTGATTATCGCTTCTCTTTTAGTCATGCGGTTGGCGTCTATTACCGGGTAGCACGCGATTCGAAGAAAAAATTTCACTGCCGATGAAAGATTTCGCTTTTGGCTGAGTCTTTATTATGCAACGACGTAAAATCGCATGTTCGAAGCATGCAACGGCGTTCACCGGTCGACAAGTTGGTACTTTCCATGAACGAACTCACTCCCGACACACGAGCCAGCCTCCTGGGTAAACTCCAGGAAAGTGAAAATTCGTGCGCTTGGAATGATTTTACCGAGATCTATGTCCCGGTTATCCGTCGCACGGCCCTTCGCATGGGATTGCAAAATGCCGACGCGGATAATGTCGTTCAAGACGTTTTGCTGGTGGTCTCGCAAGCGATACACCAATGGCTCGATCGCCCGGAACGCGGGAGCTTTCGCGCTTGGCTGTTTCGAATCGCCAAAAACAAAGCCTTGGATTTACTCACACGAAAAGCAACCCGGCCTGAAAACGCTCCAAACCGTCATTGGGAATCTATCGCTGATCGCGATACGGCCATCTCGTCGTTCTGGGAATCGGAATATCGCCTGGAACTCTTCTCTCGAGCCGCCAAAGAAATCCAAAAAGCAGTATCGGAGTCGACTTGGCACGCATTCTGGATGTCGACTGTGGAAGCTGTCCCGATCAAAGAGGTTGCCGAGAAACTCGGTGTGCGCGAAGGGGTGGTTTACTTGAGTCGCTGCCGTGTATTGAACCGCATTCGCACCCTTGTCAAGCAATGGGAGAACGCATCATGAATCGATCTGTAACTCAGTCATCCAATGAGGAATGCTTCAATCAAGACCAACTCAGACGCATGCTTGAAGGTGAGTTTGGCCAAGCTGATTCCGCTTCCGAGGTTCTGCACATTGAAAATTGCCGCTCATGCCGAGAGCGACTCGAAGCCCTATCGGGCGAGCTCGATGATTGGCAGCAAGCGAGCGAACTGCGGACTACACATGCCCACGATACGGAACATCGCGATCGCGCTGAAGATTGGACGGATGCGCTATCGAAGAAACTGCTTGAACCCGCACGGCATCCTGAAATGCTCGGACGTATCGGTCGATACGATATCGAACGAATGCTTGGGGCCGGTGGGATGGGAATTGTCTTCCGTGGATTTGACTCGGAACTTCAACGTGTAGTGGCGATCAAAGCCCTCGCCCCCTCACTCGCGTTTCATGGTGCCGCACGGCATCGATTCGCCAAAGAAGCACGTGCTGCAGCGGCTGTCATTCACGACGATGTGGTGCCGATCTATGATGTGCAAACTCAGCGAGATATCCCTTTCTTGGTGATGCGATTCATCCCTGGGGAGTCCTTGCAAGCACGCATCGATCGAGAAGGGCCGCTTGAACTCAAGCAGATCCTTCGAATCGGCAAGCAGTTGATGGCCGGACTAGCCGCCGCACATGCTCAAGGCTTGATCCATCGCGACGTTAAACCAGCAAACGTGCTAATCGAAGAAGGGATCGATCGAGCGCTGCTTACCGATTTCGGGTTGGCGCAGAGTATTGAAGAAGCTCAAGTGACCGCATCGGGAGCGATCCCCGGTACGCCTTCGTACATGTCACCCGAGCAATCGCGCGGTGAAAAACTCACCGCATCGAGCGATATCTACAGCGCCGGCAGCGTCCTGTACGCGATGTGCACTGGCCGACCTCCCTTTCGAGCTGACTCACCTTGGCAAATATTGAAGCTTATCGCGGAAGCCGATCCCAAACCGATCCGCGAACTCAATGCCGATATTCCACAATGGCTGCCAAATATCATCGATAAGACGATGGCCAAGCGACCCGAAGATCGTTTTTCATCTGCAAGTGATGTTGCGAACCTATTGGAAAAGTGTCTTGCTCATGTCCAGCAACCTTTAAATGTTGAGCTACCCACCGAAGTCATAGCGCTGGGGCGTAAGTCCTCCGCATCGACGAGGCGGTACAGCACCGGAGTTGTCCGTGCGATGCTAATCGGTATCGGCTCGCTATGCGTCTTTGCTGCGTTATGGGGAACGCTGTCTAGGTCATCAAATATTCCAGGGGCGAAGGTGATAGAGCCTTCGGCACTAGCAAGTCGCGATGGGCAATTGTCCGCAGTCAACGCGGCACCTGGAACGTCGACGGGGACGAATTCGCAACTGACGAATTCGCAACGGGTAGGTAGAAACTTCGCCTCACCTGCTCTTCAGCCCGAAGATCCCATCTTTGAGCAACTCTCAAGGCCGATTGATATCAACATCATGAATGCAACTTTCTCGGACGCTATCGCGACAGTCCTCGGCGATATTCCCTTTGAGTTGTCCCTTACTGCCTCAGAGCTTGAAACGCGAAGAGCGAAGGGTTTGGAACCCATCGAGGAGGTTCGTGTAACCTACCGTAGTGGCGGTACTCGACAGCAGATACTGCAACGGATTCTACAAGCCGAATCGCTCGGTTACATCGTTCATCCATCCCGGATCGAGCTTGCAAGCCAAGAGGGTTGTATTGCTCGCCCGTCGGTACGAGCGTACAACCTTTCTTACATTACAGACGAAGAAACCGAAGCGCTTGCATTGGTCGAATCACTGCGAACGATGCTTCGCATGGAGGATGGCTCTTCGCCTGATCTGAACTTACATGGTGCCGTATTATTGGTCCGAGGGACCGAGCTGATCCATGAGCGATTGATCGTTTTGTTGGCAGCTTGGAAAGAGAATCCAGCAAAATCAAATATCCCTGCTTCGATTGGCGATGGAATCGAACGAAGATGAGACACCCCCGTTTGAAACACAGAGACACAGAGTTCACGGAGAGGGATTCGGATGCAGTATCGTGCACCTGCTCGTGCTCGTGCTCGTGCTCGGATAACGAGATCCGTTGTTTTCCTTCATAGACAGGTCGTGTGTTGAATGAAAATAAGACCAATGCAGGTTGCTTTCGATTACGAGCACGAGCGCCGTTTCACTGAGCACGAGCAAGACGCTGCAAAACCGATTCAAATCAATTCCAGCTACTAAAATTCCAGAAGAACCTAATCAATAAGTAAGTATCGATAGAAAGAATATCGAGAGAAAGAAAAGGAGATTGCATCATGGCAGCAAGAAGTTGGATCAAGACTTTAGGGTTAGTCATCGCAGGGTTGGGAGTCGTGAATTTGGTAGGCTTCGCAGCCTATTGGTATGGTGTAGGTATCGGACCAAAACGACTTCATCCCCCTGAATCGATCGATGCTTATTCGCCCCCAATGCAACGGACGCCGGTAACTCAGGTCAATGCCCAGGTCATCGAGCCAAAGGGATTACCATTACCAGAATGGCCACAAAACACAGTATATGCGTCGGTAAACGGCAGTTCCGCAAATCCACGGTACCAGGAGGTTCGGTACGCTAATGGACAAGTTGCATATCGTCCCATGGAAAATGTTCTATTAGGTAACGGCATGGGCGGAGGAATGATGCCTGTGGCTTCGTGGGCTAAACCTCAAGGAGGTGAACCTGCTTGGTTGATACGTGGCCGGAAGAAGATAGCAGCCGAAGAGAAAATTCGAGACTTGTTGGGGAATTCGATCTCGTTCGACCTACAAGAGGTCACGCTTGTCGAAGCTCTCGACGCGATCAGAGAGGAGATTGGATCCCAACAAAGCATCAATCTTCTGTTCGATGCAAAAGAGTTACAAGACTTGCAAGTCAAAGTGGAGCTTGCCGATAAGCGATTGAACTTGAAGGCTGAGGGAAGCACGCGCGAAATTCTGCGCCGCGTGCTGACCCCATTTCACCTAGACTATGTCATCCATGCTGATGGGATCGAGATTGTTGGGGACGCATCCGAAGCGTTATCCATCCGGACCTATAACCTCTCTCATTTGGTGAGCAATAGCCAAGACGTCGAGAAGATCACTGAAGTGCTTGAAGCGACGGTACGGCCCGGGAAATGGGACGGCGGTCAAACTGCCGTTTCCAAGTCGATCGGGCCCGTACTGGTGGTCGCGGCAAAGGAACTGCTCCACGATGAGATTGAGGACACGCTTGCGAAACTCGAGTCGATGGGGCTTCGCAATGATTTGTCGATGCCATTCGCATTGCCTGGAAGCATGCCTGGAGGTGGCGCGATGGGAAGTGGCATGATGGGAGGTGGCATGATGGGAAGTGGCATGGGATCCGGAGGAATCAAGCCACCACCCGGAGGAAACAAGCCAGCACCAGGAGTCATTTTGCCGTATCCCAATACCTCTGCGATACCTGGTATAGCTCCTGCGAACCCAACGCTTGATACAACCCGTGACCAGACAGAACTTTATCGAAAGGGTTTGGCCCCCGCATTTAATCCAACTCTCCCTGGAACGGCTCCTGCTGCATTTGGTGGCTATGTGCCTCAAAGCAACACGGCACCTCAGGTAACTTCGGGAGAACCGGATTTGAGTGACCTGACTCCTGAGGAATTACCTAATGCGGAAGTTCCATCCGGGGTGGAACCGAAACCGAATTAGGACCTTTGAAAACACAGGGAACCTTTGGAAACACAGAGGCACAGAGGCACGGAGAAAAGAGGGGCAGGGAGATGTAAGGGTGCAGAAAAAAAGATAGAGGGATAGTGGTGTAGTGGGATAGCAGTTTTAAGAGAGGGAATGCTCGGGGAGTGGAAGCGAAGCGGTTTGAGGGCGTGACGGTAAGTTCGCTCTGCTTTCAACTTCTCCCATCTTCTCTTCTCCTTCTTGCATCCCCTCCACTGCGCATCTTTGGCTCTGTGCCTCTGTGCCTCTGTGTTTCAAAAACTCCACCTGTTTCAGAAACCCAAAACCAACCAAACTGCGAGCAGACCGCGTAGCGACCAAGCGACGGTGCGGATCCAATTGGTTCGTACAAGTCGTTCTTGAGCAAGTAGATTTGGTGTTAGGAGCAATTGGTCATGGATAGGCATTTGTATCAAAGCAGTGCTTAACCAAATGCAGAGCAACAGCAACATTCCCAAACCAGGAAGCAACCATTGAGTTGTTTGCAAGCTAGCTACAAGTAGCATCGTTGCCAGTGCTCCCTCGATCAGCATCGCAGGCCCGACGATCCAAAAGATGCGATCGCAGTGTTGCTTCTCGGCTTGGATCGCCCGGTTCGGTTCCGGATCATTAAAAGCCATCGATGGGTAGTGCACCCGCTGAATGGTCCAGATCAAGCCGACGAGATACCAGGTGACCGCGAGGTGCCCCGTGGCAATCTGAGCATAGTTTGCGTTGAGAGCTTCAAGGATCGATTGCATGTGGTAGCCGATTTATAAATTAGATGTAGGAGCGTCGCAGAAGTTCAGCTACCGCCGGGGTGAGTTGCTCGGAGCGACGTATGGCGTCGAAACGCCCGAGGAGATCGTCCGGTCTAGCGCGAGCTTTCTCAGCACCTGATAGGTCGCACACGATTTGACCTTGGTGCATCATCACGATGCGATTCCCAAGACTTACTGCTTGCTGCATCGAATGCGTGACCATCAACGCTGTCAGCCTGTCCCTTGCGATGATCTCATCGGTTACACGGATGACTTGATCTGCTGAACGTGGATCGAGAGCAGCGGTATGTTCGTCAAGTAAAAGCAGATCAGGTTTGTGCCAAGTTGCCATTAACAATGTGATCGCTTGACGCTGTCCACCGGATAGATTCCCGATAGGAGTTTCAAGGCGATCTTCTAAACCCATTTTCAGCAAACTGAGTCTGTCGGAAATCTCGGATCGGAGTTGTCGGTTCAACGACCAATTCAGTCCGCGTGGCTTACCTCGCCGGCTAGCGAGAGCAATATTCTCTTCGATACTCATCGAAGGAGCGGTACCAGAAAATGGATTCTGAAATACCCGACCGATAAGCTTGGCTCGCCGGTGCTCAGGGTATCGAGTTATGTCATGGCCTGCGAGTTCGATCTTTCCGGAATCGACGAAGAACACGCCAGCGATAGCGTTAAGTAACGTGGACTTCCCCGATCCATTCGTGCCGATGATGTTGACAAACGTGCCTTGGTCGATCGATAGCGAAACACCTCGCAGCGAATGGATTTCGTTGGGGGTACCCGCATAGAAAGTCTTGTGCAATTCGGTTGCGTGGAGCATCAATGATCGCTTCCTACTTTGGAGCCACCGCCGAGCGATTTGGGAATCGCAATCGAGCGACTTTTAAGCCATCGCGGAGCGACGAGGGCCGCGAATACGAACAAGGCTGTGATAAGTTTCAGATCATTCGGGTTCAGTCCGCATCGCAGAGCGATCGCGATCATCATGCGAAACAGAAGCGAGCCGATGATCGTCCCTGCGATCAATATCCCGAATCGAGATGATCCGACCAACGACTCCCCAATGATGACACTGGCCAGTCCCCATACCACCATTCCGATTCCCATCTGCACATCGGCGAACTCTTGGTATTGAGCAAGTAGTGCACCGCTGAGCGCGATCAAGGCGTTCGCGAGAGCCAAGCCGAGGATCAGGAGTCGCTTGTCGCTTGCTCCAAGTGCGCGAATCATTTGAGGGTTATCTCCCGCAGCCCGCATTGCGGTCCCTAAGTTTGTTTGCAGGAACAAGAACAGTCCAATGCCCGTCGCGAAGATCATCAATGTCATGAACAGCAGTACAGCTATGTCTTGAGAACCGACAGTCCAGCCGAAGATGTTGTGCCGCTGGGAGTCCCCAAGAAGGACACTTGAAAGGTTCGTCCAAGTTTTCGGGAGAGTTGCGCTCTCGCCGAGCGATACGTTGCTTCTGCCGAGAATATGAAGATTGATCGAGTAGAGTGCGGTCATGACTAAAATTCCGCTAAGCAACCCATTGATTTCAAAGCGTGTGTGAAGCAAGCCTGTGGTGGTGCCTGCAAGCATTCCGGCGAGGAGCCCGGCTGAAGTGGCTAACCAAGGTGACCAGCCTGCGACGAGCAATGTGGTTGTGGTTGCCGCACCGAGAGCAAAGGATCCGTCTGCGGTGATATCCGGGAAGTGAAAGATACGAAAACTGATGTAAACCCCTAGAGCGAGGATGGCGAAAATCAGTCCAAAATTCAGTGCGCTTACAAGCAGTAGCATTGGGTGTTCTCGATTCGGCTGAAGCAATGAATCAGTAGGTGTGTGGTCGATCGATGTTACAGCCCATCGATCGGACCACACCAGCACGTGCCTCGCATAAGTCGCGTTTCGCCGACTCCTTCGATTGCTCGCTCGTCGGCGAGTAAGTGCAGCACATTTTTGGGTGTATCTACCGCGAAGAGGTCTCGGATGACCTCACTCAAATTGGCATTTCCCTTCGATAGGGGACGGTAAGGAAAGACCGCTGCATGAATATGGCATTCGATGGAACTAGCTTCGCGAATCGGTCGCAAAAAACCTTTCGCTTGCTCCGTGGGGGTTGTGCAAGCGACTCCCGCGATAAGGAGAACTTTCTTGTCGTAAGATTGTTCGCTGGTGAACGAAAGCCAGTTTCTGATTTGTGGGTGAGTCCAGATGGATTGATTGGATAACGCAGTAGGAGATTGGATCAAGGATGCTCCGACGACCGTTTCTGCTTCGGCAACGATGACAAAGCCCATGTGAGATGACTTGAGAAAATCCAAAGCCTCTTTGACGACGTCGGAGAGTTGTACCGAGCCACGTTCACTTCGTCCCGCTTCAAATCGGATCCGGTGCGAGAATTCTCCATTGGATTGAAGTCCGTAGGATAATTGCAGTTCCGGTATGAAATCTTCTTGGGCAATCTGAAAATCGGGCGTTCCATTGACGCTTGGAGGTTGTTCGATTCCAACGCCTGCGACTCCGATCGTTTCACCGAGCTCCATTTCGCTTTGGTGCGAAGGTGGTGCGATGTCAGTGGAGAAGTTCGCGGTATCCGTGAAGTCTACCGTGAGTTCATCGGAGAATTCGGACTGAAAGTCGCGGCGAATCGCTCCGAGTCCGAGGCATAACGTGTTCCCCCCAAGTTTGACTCGGTGGGTTTCAATGCTCGGCTGTGCACCGTTTGCAAACGATGCAGGGTCACCAATAAGTGTGCAATTAAGCCGCGAACCGACAGCGATAAGATTGGCTTCGAACTGTACGCCCGAAGCATCGCGAAAGCCGTCGGTTGACGAGCTAGTTAAGGTTGATGAACTAGATAATGATGAACCAGATAACGGAGTGCTAGATAACGGAGTGCTGTTTTGCGAACTTGAAGCTGGCGATGT
>JBJONT010000223.1:0-15242 GCA_046051705.1 Planctomycetota bacterium
TTTAGCTATGCTTGTGCTTGCAACCAATTTGCCGCCACCGGAACATGCTACGTAACATGCTGATCAGTAATTCGGATAACAATCCATTGGACACGAAGCCCTCGATCGGTGGCTTGGGCAACGGTCGCTCAACCGCTCGGGCCGGGTTATCGTCAGATTTCGACAAGATTGGATATGTTTTGAAAGCTGGACCGGGACCGAAAAACAGTGTGCTATTATTCGTTCGCCGGTGGATCCATCGCGTTTTCTTGGCGTGGGCTGTTGTGTCGACACTTTGGCTTGCAAATTCTGTTCGAACTCAAGGGGTTGATCCTGCAACTCTGCGAAGCGGCCCTAAAGTTTCCGTCGCGGATCGAAAATTCATCTTGGAATTTGTACCCGTGACTGCGAATCGCAATACAGCTCTGATTTTCATTTGCGGATCTGGAATTTCGGCCCACGCATATGCTCCCTTACTTCGTCCGATTGCTGAGGATGGCTATGCGGTTTTCATTGTGAAACTGCCCTATCGGTTCGCACCTTTGGAATCGCACAAGCAATTCGCTGTAGATGAAACCATTGGGTTGATTGCCGCCCATCCCAAGTATGCCCGTTGGGTATTGTCCGGTCATTCTCTTGGCGCAGCTCTTTCTTGTCGCTCAGTTCGGGAGCAGCCCAATGCCTTTGCGGAGATAGTACTTATTGGGACGACGCATCCAAGGCTAGACAACTTGAACTACCTGACGATTCCCGTCACCAAGGTCTACGGTTCAAAAGACGGAGTTGCAACCCCTGAAAGCGTCATGAATAACAAGCGTTTATTGCCATCGCATACGAACTGGGTAGAGATTGTAGGTGGCAATCACTCCCAGTTCGGACATTATGGTCATCAACTATTTGATGGCTACGCTACTTTGACAAGATCAGAGCAACAAGCAATTACTCGGACGGAATTACTCAACGCGCTCAATCGTGTCGAAGGCCTTGATGTCGAATAACCGAATGCGATTGAGTTCTGTGACGCATTTTGTATTTCGATTGCTGCGACTAACGGCGTATCGAATTTTCGTTCTTGAGCCGCCTCAGTCGCAGTGCTTGCGGATTCGAGGATGTCATCCAGGGTTAGAAACACCACGGGCTATTACTCCGCGAGTTTCTTGAAAGTCTTGGAGTGTTTTGAATTCACCTTGGCTCGTGCTGCGCGAACTTTCGATTTACTGTCATCGGAATTGACGGGAGTGATCCGAATGGACTTGCCATCGGTGGTCAATTCGATTTGGGACTCAGGAGCGATCTTGAGCAAATCCAGAATGGGACGATCGATGAGAACCGCCCAGATGTTTCCATGTTTCACCAGATTCTTGATCATAAGCTACACACCCGCTTTACTCATCGTTATGGTCGACCAATGTAAGCGCATGATTGCTTTTGAGTTCCCCGAAGTCAATGGTTTTCCGTCATTCTCTAGCGACGACTAAGCTGATCGGCGATCCGCCCTGCTCTCTGCGATTCCACGGCGAATACCTTTCGAACTTGCGCAAAATCAATGGGCAAAAACCCAATAGTTCGGTTCCTGTCCTCTTTGCTTAAACACGCTGGTTTTCCGAGATTTTTTCGCATTTCAGGCCAATTGCTTTGGTCAGTCTGTAACGCCCCTGCTGGAACTATCTGTGTGATCTCGTGAACCCGAAGGATGGTGACTACCGCTCAGTCCTTTGATTGATTGGCTCGCAAGTGCCAGATATCATTCAACTCCGGGGCGAGGCTAGCTTGCGTGATAGGCTGCGTTGGTGCGGTCTACAGGGTTTAGGCTGGTCCGTTTAAAAACAAGTTCATCGGACTTAGGCTGACTGGATGACAATCTGCGTTCGGTAATTTGACGGAGATCGACGGATTTGACATGCTAAATACACTTAGGTCGCTACAGAGCAACGGACGTTAGCGTTGGCATGCGTCATGAGCATAGTGAGGTTTGGGTTCGCTCTGGGTTTTTCGGCAAACTCGCAGCCACAAATTCATTACTAACGATTCCCAAGATTGTGACAAGAAGTCCGAATACAAATTTGAAACCCCACCATCCAATCACGGAGGACCTGCATGAGCGCTGAGAAAACATCACTATCACTTGACCGACTTGCATTAACTCTTTCCCTTGCCGGAGTTCTTCTCGGCATAGCTGTTGCGATGGTGGGACGTGTTTACGAACAGAATTTTGCCATGCATGGATATGGTGTCTTTGTCGCGTTCTCCGTCGCGGCGATTGTCCTTGGAGCGATTACCCGCTCTTCCGCAATCGGAAAGACGGCCCTGATCACATCCTCAATCCTACTGATCGGGTCGATTGGAATTCTTGGATAAGAGCTCTGCTCCGCTGTGAAGACTCGAACTTGAGTACTGCAGCGAGATCGATCATGCTACTTTCGACCGTCACCGATGATGCCGACGAACAATAAAATGCACCCGAGTTGCCGATCGGGGGTTTCCTAAAATCAATGTCACTTGGCGGCAACTGGGTGATTTTGGCCGTTCTGCTACGCAAAGACAAGGAACTAACTCGTGAACCGCAATGCATTCATCTTTGCCTTAATTGCCTTGACGATGCTTCTCTCGGATGTCAGAGCTCAATCAGCGATCGAGGCTGGTAGCAAGGATCCGATAGCAGCCGGTTTTGCCAACACCGTTTCTGACTTGTTAGCAAGAATGCAAGGGGAATGGAGAATCAAGTCTGCCACCCTTATGGGCGCTGACTTGCCACTAGATCAATTTGACTCACTGACGGTTGACGACAAAGGGTTTACACTCAAAATCCAAAAAACGGCAGCAAGATTTACCTTCGCTGAGTTCGAACTGGAATCAAAGAGGTTTTTAGCGAAGTGCGATTCTCCGGATTATCCGAAAGGATTGACGTATGATATCCGCATTTCCGATGATTCCATCCAGATTCGTTACCGCATAAACGGCTCAGACGTTGCCCCCGAAGCAAAGTCGAAAGATAACCAGCTTTTCGTTCAAACCTGGAAGAAATAAATGACCAAATGAGCAGAACCATGGGATGCAAGCCAAGCCGTTGGTCGGCCCTTTTGACGTGGGTTGAGTCACTTCTCGGGCTGGGTGATCGCAAACGTTCTGGCCCTCAGAGAACTCTCTTCCTGCTTTGGAGTTATCTTCTGTGATTTCACCAACTCGCGACCAAGTGCTTGGTGCTCGGATTACCCGAATCGGCCATTCGAACTATTCGGAACCACAGTTCGTGATCGAGGGAATAGGTCCGGCGTCATTCAGATCGCACTATGTGGTGCTCGACAATGGGCTAGTCATCGACTTGTTCACTGCCGAGTTGACTTTATCCGATGAAACGGCGATCCAAATGACCGGCGAGACTAATGGAGTGCCAATTGCGCAACTGATCGGAAAAACAATAACGGATGTTTGGCGTGATGACGTGTTCTCCTGCATACTGATTCTTGACGACTTACTGTACCTGAAGGACGCGAATGACGGTGTCTACGGAAATCCATTGCACGCTGGTGTGATCTCCGTCGACTACTCAGAGAGTGACATGGCCGAATTCGTAGACTACTGGACCGAAAAACCTATACAATCGGATAGAACAAAGCGATGAACACCGAGCGCTCGGTCGGTCGCTCGAGCAATGGTTGCTCAACCGCTCGGGCCGGGTTATCGCCGGCATTATCCCGACCAAGAGACATGAGTGACAGACGTGAATCTAACGTTCGGTGAGCTTGAACTTTTAATCGACGGCCTATCAGGCGACGTAGACTTGGTCTGGGTGCTGATCCATCTCGGAATCCGATCGAACCCGCCGCCCACGCCTGACTGGGCTCCTGCGTCTTCGGACCTGCAAGACGCCTTTGCCAGCCTTCGAAAACTGACTAGCCTCGGGCTCATTCGTGTTGGCCGAATAGAGTATACGGATGGAGGTCGGGCGGGGCGTTTGGCGCCCGTGAGACACATCGCTGAGGAAATGGATGCGGTCGTCAGCCGAATTGAGGTGGTAGTCCGAAACGCCTGTGCTGAAGACGACTGGGCCTATTCCTGTTGGGTCGTGAATACCGATGGTGGCAATGTCATTGCGAGCGCAGCATTAGATCGTAAAACTCACACAACTTCTTCGCCCCTGCCGTCCGGGTAAAATCATCCTCGGTAACTGGTAAATAACTTTGCTGAGCAATCCGTGGTGAGTTGCCAAGCCAAGAGCAAACCACATGCAATGGAAACTCCCGTTGGAGATCCGTCTGTATGCTAGCCCGCTCCTCTTGAAGCTTTATAGTATGGAACACTCTTGGCCAACCCTAGACGCCAGCGCGGCGCAGAAGTCGCGTCATCTCGCTGCGTAGGTTGGCGTTCTTCCAACCCACGGCAGTGTTGGCTGCTACGCGGTAACACGTTACGACTGACCTCTGCTTCTGAGGACTAGAAATCCTCGACTCATGCGATTAGCTCTGGTAAGATGAGCTTCGAGGGTTAAACATGTAGGTTGAAACGTTGATTTGCAGTTTGACTCCGGACGAAAAGCGTTACGCCTTGGAATTGCTTTGGGCCTCACTTCGGGGTGATGCCCAAGCGTACACACCACCTGGCTGGCACGCAGATGTATTGGCCGAGCGCATACGGAATTCCTTTTCCGAATCTTCGAAACCGCTAAGCGAAGCGATGGGAGACATCAGGCGGAGGATGTTCGAGTGGTGAGCGTGATAAGACATCTGACTTCCTTCCTGATCGGCTTCGTGCTCTGTGCGGCCGTGATGTGCGCCATTTTCGTAGTCTCAACCTTACGATCATCACCGACTCAGAAACGCCGGCCTCCGGTCGCTATGTCTGGGCAAGTGGCTAACGTCGATTCGACCTCGCTTTCCCAAAAAACCGATACATGGCTAGATGCACGGGAGCATCACCTAGACGCTGTCATGGTTCAGCATCGAGGGATGCTGGTCTACTCCCGCATGTTCAACTGGTTTCGTGACGATCAACCTCACGAGTTCCAGTCCGCAACCAAGACTATCAGCTCCATCCTCATCGGAATTGCACTGGATGAAGGACTGGTGAAATCAGTGGACCAGCCAATCGTCGAGCTTCTACCGGAATATGATACTTTGTTTGTCGGCGACAAAGCCAATATCACCGTCGATCACGTTTTGACTATGCGTACGGGCTTACGCTGGGTCGACTTCGGTATTGGCAATTCGTTTGAACGGATCGAGGCGGCGGCTGACTCCGTATCCTTCGTGGTGGGAGAGCCACTGGAATCGAAGCCAGGAGAACGGTTTTTCTACAACACTGGAAGTTCACACCTCTTGTCTGCAATCGTTCAGCGAACAGCGGGCGTGAGCGCCTTTGCATATGCCAAAAGTCGCCTCTTTGAGCCGCTCGGCATCACCCAGGTAAAATGGCCTTCCTTGCCCGACGGACGCACCCAGGGAGGATGGGGTATGTATCTGAGCCCGATAGACATGATGAAGATCGGACAGATGTTGTCTGACGGCGGGACATACGAAGGAAGGCGGATAGTCTCAAAGTCGTATGTTGACGAGATGTTCAAGCGACGTGCAGAAACTCACCTCAACGCAGGATACGGGTATCAACTATGGCTGCCCGATGACCACGGTCACAACGGCTTGGGGGCAGCTCGCGGTTATGGCGGACAGGAGATTTTTGTGGCCAGGGATCTCAACTTGGTCGTGATCTTCACCGGGAACATTGGCTTTCCAGAACGAAATGCGAAGGACATCCAGCTGCTTCTCAAGGATGTCATCCTGCCAAGCATTAATACGAATTGATGGGCCAAACAATCTTGGTAGCCTCAGTTCGATGCGGCCTTGAGCGGCTGCGGTATGCCTTGCATGCAGACCGTCATTGACTACTTCGAAGTGAAAGGTATGAACTGGCCTTCGACCAAACGATCACAAGCGATTCGAAAGTTGGACGCGTCAGCTCTTGCAGCTATTGCAAACTGACGTTGTTCGCCTGGTAGAAGGTGCTTTAGCGAAACGGTCGACCGAACTTCGCTGCCCGACAGAAAGATTGCTGGGTAAGCATCGAAGTAGATCGGTGCTGTGCCGCGGTTGGTTATGGTACCGCGAGTCGCCTTGCCATCGCTCTCGAGCTTTTCCACATGGAATTTGTAACCACATTGCATCCCAGCCTCACGTATGCGATCCAGCGACTGGTATCTGGCTTGGTCGTCACCGATCATAAATGAAATATGGAAGCGAGCTGCATCCTTTTCAAAGCTAACGCCGTTGGGGCCAGAGGGTGCAAGTGCCATGCGTTGATCGCGTTTGTTGTAATAGCTGAATTCGCCCCCCGCAGGCACGCGGTGCCAGCGATCGCCACCAAACGCTTGCCAATTTAGAGCGTTTACTTTCGGATGCTCCTTACTGAGAAAGGAATCATCGAACAGACCGAAACTGAGGCCACGCAGGGTATCGTCCTTTGCCATTGGCGATCATTCTTCATCGGCAGCATCGATGGAGATCATCCAGGGCAACTGCTTTAAGGTTCCGTTCAAGTGCTTGGCAAACTGAGATTGAAACTCCTTGCTAGGAAATGTCTTGCCAAGCTCCAGAGGTCCGTCATAAATGTGATACTCTGCCCATAGTCCGAATCCCGTTTGTAGAAACGCTAGTCTGCGATCGTTGTCATAACGTTTTGCAAGTTCGCTGTAAAACTGCATCACGAATGTCTGCAGCTCCGGATGCGACCAATCGCAAAACCCAGTCATCTTGCCCTCACTCTTGGCGGTGATTTCAGAATAGTCGCTCAGCTGTTTGATGTAAGCCGGCACGGTCGTGGGCTTGCCGACATAGTCAAAGTAGAACCGGAGCACCGCTTGATGCCCGCGCGCCGCAATCGCCGTCAGTTTGTCATCGACAGTTTGCCAGTTATAAACCCCCTTCTCCGAGACGACTTGGTCGTAGCCGACGTAGGAATACTCGAGTTGGATCGCATCGGTTCTGTTTTTCTCGTTGTCATCCCAGAGCACAATGCCTGTCATCGGAGCGACAACTTGAGCTGTGCTTTGCAGAACTACGGGCTGCCACGAATCGTGGGCCCGAACGACGCTACAGCATTGAATAAGGCAAACAGCGATCCATTGGTTGCGAAAGGAAAACATACTAATTCCCTATAGAGTTTGGCAGGGGAGAGACAGGGCAAACGTATCAAAGTCTTAATCGAATATCATACGCTTGGGGGGAGGCCAAAGAAAATGCTGGCGGTGAAAGACATCGGAAACTGATTGCTGTCGCGTACTGGGGACCATGGAATGGTTGCAATGCTGACCTTGTTGGAGAGCATGGCGGTGATCGGCAGTTTTCGTCCTTAACGCTACAACATCAGCGGGTTCGTTTTGTTGCGGTGTTGGACTGCCGACAGGACCCGATTGCGATCTCTCGCCGGCTTGGCAATGACCAGACTGACGAACAAAAAATGTACCCGAGTTTCCGATTGGGCGTTTCCTGAAGTCAAAGTCGCTTGGCGACAACCGGGTGATTTTGGTCTTTATTTGGCACAGGACTCTGGTGTCAAGGAACGTCGTGCATTGCCTGATTGCTGCGTTGCTTTCTTCATCCATTGATTGCTCCGCTTGCAAGTACCTGATATCTCGCACTGAGGGTCGAGGTCGGCCTGAGTGATAGGCTGCATGGGTGCGGTCTACAGGGTTTAGTCTGATCCGTGTAAAACAAGTTCGTCTTCGTAAAAATGCTTCTCGACCAGAAACAGCTCGACATCGCAGTAGACATGCAAGCGAAGAGCTACGCCCTCTTAAAGTGGGTTGGCCAGGGTGTTTCGTCGGGTCTGCTCTCGTTCGGAACGGCCCACGAGTATTCCACTATGCCACAAGCCGCTGCGGACTGGATTGACATACACTATTTGAATATTCCGCACGGTGCGAGGGTCGATCGACAAGACATTCAGGTTTTCGCGAATTTCTTCTCGACGTACCTTGAGAACTCTTTCAACCTGATTGCGGACCCGGGAAAGATCAAGTTTTCGCCCGATGCGCATTGCTTTTGCCCGATGTGCAGTTGGATGATTGACGCACCGAATCTTAAAACAAAGTCCTTAAGCACTGCCGATAAGAAACGCGCTCAAAAAATGCAGGTTTACTCCATTCTTCAACTCGGCATTGACTGCGGTGCGAAGCTTGATGAATCACGCGCTGAGACAATTGTTGCCGAAAATGGAGAGGCAACGGCATTGCTAGCCTACGGACATGACCTCATACAAAGGCTCAACGCTACTGCGAACGGCCCTGCTGTGCTTGCTTTGTGGCGTCGATTTGCATGGAATTCATCTGGTTCACCCAAACCCAAGTTTCGATTATCCACCAAGATGATTTTGGACGCCGAATCAGATTTGCAAGCGTTGCTGGCAGGCTGATGAGGACCAAGTCGGGTACGGGGGGGCCGTTTCCCTGCACCCCTCCCCGCGACATCTATTTCTCAACTCTTCAGTGTCATGGTTTCACAACTGGCGCAATCAGGTGTTTACGTGCGATGAAGATGGATGTCGCCAAGCTCATTGTTGATCTTTCCAATCCGAACAAGACGCGTGCTGCCTCGGCATCTGCGGATCTGGCGACACAGATTTGGGCAGGTTCGATTGATGAGGCAACACTAATCCAATGGCTAGAGAGCGATGATGAACCTCTGCGTGCAACTACAAGTTGGGCCGTTTGGGACGCTGGAAGACCGCCTCATGCGTTGAAGCGGCTTATGGAACTTGGGACAAGTGACAAGAATGAGACGGTACGGCTTTACTGTCTCCGTTCTTGGATCGACCATCATCCAAAAGACGTTTTGCGTTCAATGACTATCGAGAACTTCTGCGATGATAGGTGCTTAACGATTAGCAGGCGAGCGTCGAATACCATGGAGACGGAAGGAGGGCACCACTCATAGAAACGGGTAAGGCTTCCCGTTGGTAGCCAATCCCCCCTCCGCCATTACCTTCTTCGCCCCAGTCGCTCTTGCGAAATTATCCTCGGTAACCAGCAGGTAGCTTTGCTGAGCTTCATCTTTAGTCGATACGAATCGGAGCTAACTTTGTGACATCTGAAGAATTGCTTCGTTCCTGGCGACGTACCGAAGGCTTCCTTCGTGATGCTCGCTCCCACTTCTCGGAGGATGCTGAGGGCATATGTGCTGACGACCTACGGGCATTTGAAGAGTATCTCGAACACAATGAGTTCGAGCTTGCCCTGGATATGCTTGACGATGCATTTGATAAATCGGAAATGGGATCATGGCGTGTCTTGGAATTGATGGCGCTGGCAGCGGCAAGTATGGGACTTATTGATCGCCAACGAAGGTACGATCGTCGGATATCAGTTGCCCGAGGGTGGAAATATGAAACGATACTGTCATCGTGATTCTGCCCCTTCATCGCTCCATAAGCCCGATATGAAAGGCCGCTTGATGTCCGATCCGAATGGTATGTGAGACTCGATTTGGATATGCTGTTCTCGCAGCAGTTACTGCAGAATTGAACGATTGACCGATGAAAAACTCTTGAGACTCCGGTTCGATCGCCACGAATTGCCCTCCGAACTCCCGCTCGAGTCTCAACCGCATCGACTCGTAAAGCGCTTTGGCTTTCGACACAAGAGATCGTCTATCGCTAGCTAGCATGTCAGATTCCTATTGGCCACATGGTTTCCTACGCAATAGTTTCATCGGCATGTATGGATGTCAAGTTTCAATCCCGATTCGTCTCAAGTAGATACCTCTTCCAACCTACCCGACGAATGTAGGATCTTTCGAACTCTTTACAAACGTGCGGAAACACCGAAAAGTTCGCTTCCTGTCCTCTCCGCTCAAAAGCCATGGTTTTCCCAGGGGTTTTCGCATCTCGGCGAAGTTCCTTTGACCGTCTGTAGCGCCCATGCTAGCTCGGTGCATGGCGGAATGCGGCGTTGCATTTCGAGTCGCGCTACCCAAATCGAGTCGTTTTTCGAGTCGCGTGAGTCGCCAAAACACTGTGGGTTTGCATGTGCCGCTTTTGCCCCGATCCACGCCGATAGAGGGTGTAGGATTCGAATTATCTGTGTGATGTTCTGAAACCCAGGGATGGTGACTACCACTCAATCTTTTGATTGATTGGCTCCCAAGTTCGGATATCATTGAAACTTCAGGTCACGGCTATCCTGCGTGATAGACTGCGTTGGTGCGGTCTACAGAGTTTAGGCTGATCCATATAAAAACAAGTTCGTCGGGATAGAAAACGGGATACTCGACTTTGAACCAGCGCATACCAAACGAAGGCTACGTATACTTTGGTCTTCGTGGCGCATTTGATCCGGATGACTTGACCGCACGACTCGGTATCACACCAACGTCATCGTGTGCACAAGGGGCAAAGAACCCCGAGCGAGGAATTCCCAAAACATCGTTATGGCAATTGTCAACCGAAAGGATCGTTGCGGAATACATTGACGTCTACGAACTTTCCGAGAAAATTGTCATACAACTGGAACCATTCGCTGCGCGCCACCGTTATGCAAGCAGTCGTCCACAGACTTTTACCGATTGATCGACCTGAGTCACATTAAATCGAAGTGCAAGGAACCAACCGTTGAAATTCATAAGCTTGATCGATGGTAAAACCAGCATGAGTTGGCACATCGCGTTATCAGTTCTCATTCTCGCCTGTGTGGATGTCTTGCTGATTCCCAGTATGTTGCTGATGTTCGTCTTTTTTCCTCTTCCACCCTCATATCGATTTCCGGTTTGCATGGTCATGGGGACTGTTGGTGTACCCCTAACGCTTTTTGTCTGGCATAGTGCAGTTCTGCGAATTTTACGTCGAGCCGAATCGACTTGCGAAAACACATTGAAATCATCCTCAGTAACCAGCAAGTAGCTCTGCTGAGCGAGCCGTGGTGAGTTGCCCAGCTTGGAACAGACCACATACAGCGGGGACTCGCGTTGGAGTTCTGTATGTCTGCTAGCTCGCAGCGAATGGAACAATCGTGGCAAATCCGAGACTCCAGTGCGGCAGTCGCGACAACTACTGGCAGTCGAGCGGGAATCGTAAAGCAGGCTAAGTACACCGCTTGGTGTACATCCCCATGATTGCTTTTGTTATCGGTCGAAGTATAAGATACCGCAACCACAGAACTGTTCACGTAATTAGCGGAAGGTTGTCCTCAAAGTGAAGCTTAAGGATGAGTTACTAAAAATCGTTTTGAGTCTTGATAAAGCAGGAATCGATTACGCCCTATGTGGTGGACTGGCCGTCGCGGTCCATGGTTATCCACGCATGACAAAGGATATTGATATCCTGATCCGTTCAGAATCACTTGAGGCGGCCAAAGTCGCATTGGCTGATATTGAGTATGACCTTGAATCAGGTCTTTTTCGTTTCAACCCAAAGACTGATCAAGAAAGTCAAATGTATCGGGTTTCACGCGCAGAAGGCAATGACTTAGTCACATTGGATTTGATGCTCGTTGCACCTGTTTTCGAATCAGTGTGGAATGACCGAGAGACTGTCTCGCTTGGAGAGATTATGATCAAGGTTGTCTCAAAAAGGGGGCTGATTACCATGAAAAGTGTTGCGGCAAGACCACAAGATATTGCCGATATTGTTGCATTGCAACGGTTGGATGATGAACAATGAATAATGAAAAAGTTCCCGATGCGGATACGTTGAAGTCGCGATCAAGAGGTATTAGCCAAGATATGTCTCCAGATGCAATCAATCGACGACTCGATATCGTCGATGAACTTCGTGAGTTCGCAATTGAACTGCGTAATTCGACGCGTCATGGGCCTCTCGGAAAGACTTTGATGACTGCTGATACTTCTGACAACTAGTACCAAAACAGATGCTCCCACTAGGTCTTCTTCGACCTGCGGGCGTACAACAAGCCTATGCCATTCGGAAGCGTGGCAATCTCCTCACTCTGCCTAGCCATGCATGTCCAAGCCTGCAGGTGCTGCCCCTTTAGAAAACATCGTCGCGTGCGTTGCCTTGGACCCTGGTGAGTGGTCCAGTGAGTCGTCAGAGTCGTCTCAGTACCCTCGGTTTTTCGGGAAAAGTATGTAGTGTTGCAGTGGAGTTGCTGTTTGGATGACAATCTGCCTTCGGTGACTTGACGGAGACCATCGATGGATTTGACACGCTAGTTACGCTCAAGTCGCTGCAATGCAGCGTACATGGTGTCGTGCGGCGTTGCATTTCGCGTCGCGCCGCCCAAATCAAGTCGTTGTTCGAAACACGAAAGGATAAGTTGTGATGGCTTCCGTAGATCATTTACTAAGCTTCGTGACAAACCAGGACGGGACTATGGTCACGATCCACGCGGATCTTCCAGGTATCGAATTGCTGATACGAGAGCTCGAGTCGCTGCGCGATGCGATTGCCGAAAATGACTGCCCTCATACGCATCTGTTTTCAGCTGAAGCGGCTGGGCGAGAACCATCGAATACTAAGCTCGACAACCAACCTGCCGAAGTACATAATGTTTGTCACGTAAAAATATACGGATGGAATTTCGAATGGGCGATACGCCATGGCTTGCGTTAGGCCGAAACTTCCTAACACTACTTCCAATGATTTAGCGGTTCGCAAGTGATCAGTGTCATTCAACCTCAGGGGCGAAATTCGTCCGGGCAATATATCGATGGCAACTCAACTAAATGATTCCAATGGCCGCTTCACGCGACTTGATCCAGGGGAGAGTCTTGCCTCGCTCAACGCCCGCGTGTGGTTTCTGGGATGCGGCTTGGGATGCGCAACCGGACTTAGCCTGCTAGGCTCATTGATTGCGGTTTGGCAAAATCGTTTGTTTTCGATTGCGATTCCAGCGTTGATGATTGCGCTGATACACCTTTCGATCATTTCCGTCTTTTGGGTTTACCGATTCGACGTACACCGCCGTACGGCAATGATGGCTTCAATGCTCGCAAGTTCATTACTAACGGTTGCGCTCGCAGTTTTAATGGCTTCCGGAGGGATGAAATCGTCACCGCTTTACGGACTGGCTTTCATGCAACTAGTTTTGGCGTTTTTCCACCCAGCGGCACTCAATTCGACTAGAAAGTCAGAATAACAACCGCATGTATCCAAGCTTCGGATCGGGTGCCTTGAACTTTAGACACGTTGCTTTCCAGGAATGGGTGACGATGGTCGTTTGACTGTTTTCAACGAAAACGGTGCTATGGTAAAAAATGCTTCACCTATAAATGCAACGATGGGGCCACGGTTGATGACTACCAGCGATCTACAATCTGTTCGCAAGACGCGTTGGTACAAACCAACGGTGGGCAAGTTTCTGCTTGCCCTGGTGGCTTCGCAAGTTGTTCTCTATCTTTCGCAGTACTATAAGTGGTTCTGGTTTAATCAATTCAGAGGTCACACAGTGGTCATCACGGTGGCAGCGACTGCAATTGGTTTGCTGCTGATCGCCGGCGTCGTGGTGCTTGGTCGCAAGGCACAGTTCACGCTGGCGACATTGTTGCTGATGGCGCCTGTGATGGCCATCCCGTGCGGTTGGCTGGTGCGGGAAATGAACCAAGCACAACGTCAAGCTCAGATCGTCGCCGGATGTGAACCTTAACGTTTGAATTACAACACAACATCGCCCGATGCGGCAGTTCGCAGATGGTTCGAGCCGATCTTCGGGAGGGAGCTTTTTGTCGAAGTGAGTGAGTTGCTCACCGATCAGGCCGACGATGCCGATCTTGTGTTGCTGAAAGAAGTCACGCAGTTGGAAAGGCTGTACCTCGGAAGAACCAGTGTCACCGACGCGGGGCTTGAGAACCTGAAGGGGCTCACGCAGTTACGATTTCTTTTGCTCGACGGAACCGACGTTACCGACGCGGGGCTTGAGCACTTGAAAGGGCTCAAGCAATTAGAACGGCTTTGGCTCAACGAAACCTACGTAACCGATACTGGAGTTGCCGATCTGCAAAAGTCCTTGAAAGGGTGCAGCATTATTTACGATCCAGAATCGTGGCGTCGTCGACCACCACGAAATGGGGAGACGCTTCCATGAAGCTCCTGAGATCGATATCGTACTTTTCGTGGTAAGTCAATTTTGCCGAGTAGCCGCTAACTTGTTAGATGCTGTCGACATGATTGCCGCTACGAAGTTCATGATGCCAAGCGGCTGCGTTTTAAGGCTACCGCTTTAGGACTATGATTTCAATATCGGTATCGATGTGTGTGCTCGTTTACCGCTTCGTTCGTATTGAATTCTTGGAGCGAATTTTTCTTAGTCCAAGAACAAATCCGGACAAAGCTAGAAGTGCACTGCTGCTTGGCTCCGGAACGGCCCTAACGGAAGCTGTTGCATTTTGGATTTCAATCGTCGTGTTAGGCATTCCCAGAACGGGAAGCATTGAAGTGCTTCCATTGGAAAGTAAAAATTGAGGCGAGTTTAAGGCATTAATAAACTGTTGGTGCATTAAAGGGAAATTCGTGGAAACTGGTCCAAATACAGCGCTTGTGTCATCATTCCACTGGGCGACAGGGTTTGTGTTTTGCGTCTCCCAGGTGAACTGGTCAGAACTTGAAGGCTGGTCATACATTCCAACACTTTCGATTGGGTTAACCGTATACGTGTTTCCTGAGCTGTCTTTTATGTTGACTGTAATGGGAGTGTTTGCGAGCCACCTTGTACCAGTTGAGTTTCCATTGAAAGAAAATATCTGCCCAGTCGAGAAATCAAGCGGTGAATACGTGAAGGTAAGTGATGTCATTCCGAGTTGAGTGATTTCACCATCTTGGGACAATACACCATCCCCTTTAATCTGGAGAATAAATGCAGCACTACAGGTGCTTAATGGGCAAAAAGCAAAGATTAAAACAAGGCTGAGAGCTTTCATCAGGTTACGCATTATGTTGGTCCCCAAGGTTGAAAAGAAAAGGTTTGCACACCGGTGTTCGTAAGTAGGATACGCATAAGTAGAAGCAATGCTTTAGAAGTCAAAGCTGTAGTGGCGATGGCGTCCTGTGACTTACGTTGAGGGAAGTATTTGCAGAAGTCGCGACAAGGCAACATGTTTTTTTGAAAATTTTGAATGGTCGCAAGGGCTGGTCAACTTGCGGGGACATAACCGTTTTCGGGGATAGATGCGAGCATGCTTGGGGAATTCTATTCTGAGGTGATTTAGTTCTTTTTTGAAACACAGAGTCACAGAGACACAGAGAGATCGAACTCCGTGAACTCTGTGTCTCCGTGTTTCCAAAGTCCGCGCAAGGAAAGCTGCTTGGTCTGTGGCTCTTTTTTGAAA
>JBJONT010000224.1:0-2838 GCA_046051705.1 Planctomycetota bacterium
AAGTTTCTTTGGCGGCGTCCACAAATTCAAAGCCCTCAGGAAACGCCGTTGCCTTTATCGATAGCATGCGTTTAGGGTCGTAGCAAAGGATTGTGTTTTCAATCGTTGTCGCATCACCGAGCTTGCCATCCTTGTTGTAGTTTGCTCGCCATTTGCCACCGACGCGAAAGTCTATATCCGCAAGAGGAGCCACCCATGACTTGAGGCCGTTGGTGGTGGTGAATGCATTCCATACATCGTCGACATTCGCTTCGATCTCAAACTCATCTACAACACGGTTGTCTTGCCCGAGTGCGGATGCACAAATAAACAGAGCAGACATAGCCGCTAAGGTTGCATTTCGAAGCATATAAATCCTCTTGGCTAGCTGGATAACTATAGATTCTCCCGCGACTAGCGGGACGGTAAGAAACGTTCTTCATTCCTGAGGTTATCCTATCGTACCGTTCAGGTCGACTGAGCTTCGCATAACATTGCGGAAAAAAGGACTGAATCACCTCGCGTTTCGTCGCGCGAGGCATAACCGGTATGTCTTTTTTGTTTTCCAGTTTTCGTGCGGGTTATGAAGTTCGAGACTTTTCTATAACCTCCGGGTTGCGCGACTTTGAGACTCCCGAGAGTCGGATAGCCAAAGGCAGAAGGATCACCTAAGCCGATTCGCGCCCAGGAGGGTAGAGACATTGTGCGACAGAGAGTTCGACCTCTCTTGTTCATACGGCGGGTTCATCCGTAACAAACTGCTCAACCTGCAGCAGGGGAACCGTCAGCATTAGCGTCGGATTCCCACTGGGCGACAATCCGCTTGACACTATCTAGCGTGACTGCGGAAGGACCAAAAAGACCTGCAAGGGTGCCGACAGAGGTGTTTGGATCATTTCTAAGAGAAGCAAATGCACGTTCGATATCTTTGAGGTATTGCTGACCTCGAGTGCTTCTTGGCATACTTGTAACGAGAAAGATGAAGACCGTGGGTATTAACATCACGATTACGGTAAATGTCATATGCCATTCGGGTTTGCCAGTTCCAAGTGGAAAATCGTTTTGCGCTTTGGAAATTCCCAATGCCTCGAAGCTGAGGAAGGAACCGTATGCTAATCGCAGGAATAAATCGAAATTTCGAAACTGGGCGTTGCTAAGTCCTTCTGTTTTAATCCATTCCTTATAGGGTTCATTCAAAAAGCCTACTGCGGAGTAGACGTCTTCGCAGAACACCGAGCTGGCGCCTTTGGGGGCAAAGAAGTGCTTGAGGATGATTTGATGAATCTTGGGAGTTGAGTCAGAGCTCGCGTCATCGCAATTGGCGATCCAATGATCCGTCGACCTTTTGCTTCGATTCGAATTGTTGATAGGAGATTCGATAATCTTGTTGAAAATGGAGCGTTGGGATGGTTTGTGATGTGGCACATATTCGACAATCTTGCCGGAAGCGACCAGTTCGACCATGGCGGTAGAAATGACTTCTGCATCGCCGCCTCTTAGGTAGGCGATGGAGTAAGGATCGATCGTGTGCGGAATTTTCAGTGGTTCTCGGATCGGTTTAGGGCCGCGGCGGTAGACAGCGTAAAGCACGAGAAATACAAGTGCGAGCGCAAGGAAATAGACGGGCCAAAACCAGAAGGGATTGGCCGATAAGAACCAGTGAGCAAAACTCTTCAGATCACTATTCAATTCGCTTCCTCGCGAAACTGCAGCGACCAATGCGATGAATCCAATCGCCAGGCCGAACATTAACCAAAGTGTCGATCTGCTTTTAACTTGGGAGTTATCTTCTGTCATAACGCGTGCTTTATCGAATATCTATAGATTCTCCCCGCAACTATCGGGGCGGTAACAAAAGTTGCTCATGAGTTTATCGCAACACAACATTCAAGTCGACTAAGCCGTGGATTATGATCCGGAAAAATGCGCTGCTAGCTGAACCTGATCGAACCTGCTGCTGCAAGCTCAGTCCATCTCTTCACCTGGACAGATCCATTGCCCCAACGGGGCGAGATGAGATAGCCCAGGGCAGAGCGCAGCGCCGCCCTGGGACCATCGGGCCCACCACCCGCACCACGTGTGCAAACCCCATGAAACTAATGCCTAGAAACGCCAACAGGCCGACGTTGTGAGGCGTCAGCCTGCTGGTATAACCGGAGGGTCAAACTGAGTTTGATTTCCCTTATTCAGTTGAGTGGAACACACTCTGGTCGAAAACCATTCGAGAACTCTCCCCTGAAACCATCATCGATACCCAAGGTTGTACTCGATTACGCGAAGCCAATCCCGAACGTTGATTGCTTGATACTTGGGGAGCGGTGCAAGCTACTTAGTGTTGTTCGGGAGCATAGATTCCCGATTGGCTATGTTGGCCTCTAATTCCGCTGTCGCTTCTTCTGGCGACAGTTCCACGATTTGCCCGTCACGCCAGATGACGATTTCGGTCCCCGATCGGCGAGCTCGTTCGATGACTATTCGACAAGCTACCTCGAATGCCAGATTCGCCTTAGCGATTAATGAGTCTGGAGTATTGCTTTTAATCATCGGGTTCGTCCTTACGATGCAGTCGTCCTTACGATGCAGTTGGATACGTTCCCACCTATGGTAGTCCAAGACCCATTCCTTTTCACCGTCAATCTCAGCTATGGGAATTGGCGGGAAGGAAGCGCCGTCAAAAACGCAGGTTTTGTCGACAATCGGAATGTACAGATCTAAGAGATTGGCCAATCCGCGAGCATAGCGTCGACGCACAACAGTTTCGGGAATATTGTGACCACCTTCCCGCACGCGTTTGGCGACTCTCTGGATCGCCAACTCCGGAGTGGGAAGCCAGATAAAGTAGAGTATCACTCGATATCC
>JBJONT010000225.1:0-8879 GCA_046051705.1 Planctomycetota bacterium
AAGTGCTCGATCAGTGTCTTTCCCCCAAACTAGTCTTCGCTGATACCGTCGACATGTGGATTGAATCCACGCGGGAAGAACTCTTGGATTTGCTTTTGCGCCTCGACGGCCTGTTTATCAATGACGCCGAAGCACGACAATTGACCGGTCTATCAAGCAGCCTGCAAGCCGCTCACGCCATTCGCAGCCTTGGTCCCACGTGGGTCATTCTCAAAAAAGGAGAACACGGTTGCTTAATCCTCGGGCCCAATACCACCCTCGCACTACCAGCCGTACCGACCATCGCCTTGGTTGACCCGACTGGCGCCGGAGATAGCTTCGCCGGCGGGATGCTCGGATATCTAGCTAGTCGTTACGCAACCCTACGAAATAGCCCTCTCCACAAGAAGGAACTTCGACTTGCTATTGATCCGGCAGATATGGCTCAGGCCATGAAATTTGGAACCGCTGTCGCAAGTTTCACCATCGGTGGTTTCAGCTTGGATGGCCTACGAGCGATTAATCACGATCAACTTGCCGCACGCGTACAAGACATAGAACGCTTGGTCGGATGCCAACCCCGATCATAACCTCGCCATACAAACGGTTCTTTCGGAATTTTATTGGCTGGCATTCCGTTCGTTCAACACGCCACCTACCTTCTGAACACAACGAAGATATCTATCTCGCAGATGGCGGATAATCAATCACAAAGGTTACAGGGCCGTCGTTGATCAACGAGACTTGCATATCCGCTTGAAAAACCCCTCGCTCAACCGGTACACCACAAGCCGCTATTCGCTCACAAAACGCTTCATAAAGCCCATTTGCATCCTGAGGGGCAGCAGCTTGGTCAAACCCTGGTCGACGCCCTTTGCGGCAATCTCCAGCCAAAGTGAATTGAGATACAATCAACATCTTTCCCTCGACATCAACGACTGAAAGATTCATTTTCCCAGCCACATCCGCGAACGCTCTCAAATTCACACACTTCTCCACCAACCACTCAACACCCTCAATACTATCCCCTTTATGCACACCGAATAACACCAACCAACCATGACCAATTTGTCCGACGACCTGATCGTCTACCCGCACACTGGCCTCTCGTACCCTCTGAAGCACCACTCGCATTATTTACTCCTCCGATTCGTGACCTTTGGTTCGCTCTCAGGACGCTTGCGCATCGCAGCAAGAAAAGATGTAAGCAATTTGCTTTCGTAGCGATATGGATTCGTCACCATAACTATTGTTCGTGTCGGACGCGTACCACTAAGCGAACGATAGACACGTTGCTGATTGGAATCCAGGATAACGGCCATTTCCGGGATCAAGCTGATACCGTGCTGCAAGGAAACGAGTTCCTGTAACATCGTTAATTGCGATGTCCGTTCTATCGAAAGAGGAAACAGATTCTTCTGATGACAGAACGAAAGGACATTCGTCGTCAAACAATGAGCTTCCCCCATCAAGATAAATGTCCGCTGTTCCAAGTCACTCAAACGGACGGTCTCTTTCTTCGCTAGTGAATCTTGCGCACTGACCAAAAGCTTCAACTCCTCGTCAAACAGTTCTTCAACCTCAAGATATTTGCTTTCTATGGGTAAAGCAGCTATCGCTACGTCCACATCCCCGTCATGCACCTTTCGAATCACCTGCGCTGTGGTCTCTTCTTGAACCACGACTTTCGCCTCCGGAAACCTCGCTTGAAAATCCCGCAATCGCGTTGGAAGAAAATACGGGGCAATCGTGGGAATCGCGCCGACCCGTATCGTTCCATGCTCCCCGTCATCGCTGAGTTCCGTCTGTATATCATCGATACGAGCAAGCAGCTCTCGGGCTCGAGTCTCCAAAATTCGCCCTGCTTCGGTCGGCACCACTTTGCGAGGTTGCCTATCGAGAAGCTGACGGCCAAGCTGCTCCTCAAGTCGCGATACGGAACGGCTTAAAGCCGACTGAGACAAACCTATCTCGTCGGCTGCTTTCGAAAAACTCTCCCACTGCACAACACTTAGAAAATGACGTAATTGATCGAATTCCACCGCAATCCTCTCCCTTATCAATCATTGTCCTTGTCAATCATAGCCTCGTCCGTAGGACAGGGATCCAAGCCATTGATACCAATCCGGATTCGACAACACAAGCCATGCAAAATACGCATAGATAGTATCTATTATATGCATTGGACGCAATCAGCATTTATGGCGATAGTATGTCAACAGGAATATCCAAGCGCTGCGTCAGCTCCGCTTTTCGCGTTCGACACACAAGGAAAACGATTCATGAAAAAGTTGCCCAAACATAAGAAAAACATTGCAAAGTCTTCGTTGATCAGTCGCCTGCCAATTCGCCGCTCGATGCTGTTTCGCAGTTTGATCGTTGCCGTTCTCGCCGGGACCGCAACGATCCCGGTATGCGCACAAGCCCCAACTTCCGTAGATGGTGTACCGGGACCCGCAAGCTCCGTCACGGCATCCCCGGGACCCGCAAGCTCCGTCCCTGCATCCCCGGGACCCGCAAGCTCCGTCCCTGCCACCACCAAATGCCCAGTAACGGGCGCGATTCAGAAATTGGCTTCTTGGAACAACACCGATTCCAAGTCCAACGAACCATGGAATGCTGGAGCGAACAATACCGCCGGGTCGCAGTCAAACGCTCAATGGTGGCCCGATCAGCTGAACCTGAAAATCCTTCATCAAAACTCCACGAACTCAAACCCTATGGGCACTGAGTTTGACTATGCCAAGGAATTCGCAACCCTCGATCTTGCCGCGTTGAAGAAGGATATCGCTGAAGTAATGAGCCAGTCCCAAGACTGGTGGCCCGCAGACTATGGGCATTACGGCCCACTTTTTATTCGAATGGCTTGGCATAGCGCTGGGACTTATCGAATCAGCGACGGACGTGGTGGTGCACGCTACGGAACTCAACGCTTCGCACCACTGAATAGCTGGCCTGATAATGCAAACCTCGACAAAGCTCGCAGGCTGCTCTGGCCGATCAAACAGAAGTATGGCAAGAAGATCTCCTGGGCAGACTTGATGGTTCTCGCAGGCAATTGCGCTCTGGAATCCATGGGCTGCCCCACATTCGGTTTCGCCGGTGGGCGTGAAGATGTTTGGGAACCTCAAGAAGACATCTACTGGGGGCCTGAGAGCGAATGGCTGGGTGATAAACGTTACGCCGGTGAACGACAACTCGAACAACCCTTGGCCGCGGTTCAAATGGGTTTAATCTACGTAAACCCCGAAGGGCCAAACGGAAAACCTGACCCACTCGCCTCCGCTAGAGATATCCGCGATACCTTTCGACGGATGGCGATGAACGACGAAGAAACCGTTGCTCTGATCGCCGGTGGACACACCTTCGGAAAAGCACACGGCGCAGCGAGCGCAAAGAACGTTGGCCCTGAACCCGAAGGTGCTTCCATCGAAGAACAAGGACTTGGCTGGAAAAACCGGTTCGGAAAAGGGAACGCCGAAGATACGATCACAAGCGGCCTCGAAGGGGCTTGGACCTCCACTCCCACAATGTGGTCCAACGGGTACTTCGATAACCTCTTCGGTTATGAATGGAAGCTTGTGAAAAGCCCAGCCGGTGCTTGGCAATGGACCCCAACGAACCCCTCCGCACAAGGGACGGTTCCTGACGCACACGTGGACACAAAGTCCCACGCGCCAATGATGTTCACAACCGACCTAGCATTGATCATGGATCCTGATTACCGGGCCATTTCGAAACGGTTTCATGAGAACCCAAAGGAGTTTCAGCAAGCCTTTGCGAAAGCTTGGTTTAAGCTAACGCACCGAGATATGGGACCTGCGAATCGATTGCTTGGCCCCGACGTCCCCGAGCCACAACTTTGGCAAGACCCCATTCCGACCATCGACCACCCCTTGATCGATGCACAAGACATCGAAAACCTCAAGCAAACGATACTCAACTCCGGGTTGAGTGTCTCTGAACTTGCCGGTGCCGCTTGGGCATCCGCCTCAACGTATCGAGGAACAGATCATCGCGGTGGTGCGAACGGTGCTCGGATTCGTTTGGCTCCACAACGAGATTGGCCGGTCAACGAGCCTCAAGAGTTGTCGAAGGTCCTCAGTGCTCTCGAAACGATCAAAGACAAATTCGACACACAGCAGACCAATGGTAAACGGGTATCAATGGCGGACTTGATTGTTCTCGGCGGATGCGCTGCGATCGAACAAGCTGCAAAACGTGGCGGAGTCGATTTGGAAGTACCATTCACTCCAGGTCGCATGGATGCGACTGCCGACATGACCGATGCGGATTCGATCGCGGTGCTCGAACCCCTCGCCGATGGATTTCGAAATTACGTCGCTACCAAGTTGCAGCAAAGCCCTACAACGCGACCCGCCGAAGAATACCTTCTGGATCGCGCACATCGCTTGCGATTGACCGCTCCTGAAATGACGGTCCTTCTTGGTGGAATGCGCGTGCTCGGGCTAAATACGGATAACAACGCTCACGGCGTCTTGACCGAAACCCCCGAAGTCCTTTCCAACGATTTCTTTGTCCATCTACTCGATAACCGAACGGACTGGAAACCCTCTAACGAAGCCCCTCTTGTTTACGAAGGTGTTGATCGCAAAACAGGAAGTAAGAAATGGACCGCGACCCGCGTGGATCTCATTTTTGGATCAAACTCCCAACTACGCGCAATTGCAGAGGTCTACGCAAGCGATGATGCAAAAGCAAAATTCGTAAATGACTTTGCCGCGGCTTGGAACAAAATCATGATGCTCGATCGATTCGATGCAACTAGTAAACAATAAGGCACGATCGTCGAGCTCAGAGTTATTCTCATGAGCTCGAAACGGTTCGCTCGAACACTGTTCCTATCAATCGAACACTGTTCCTATCAATCGCATAAAGCGGAAATCGCAGCCGCATACTTCGGGGCTACCGAATGTGCAATGCGGTTTCCGTTTGAAGGATCAAGTAGACCGACTCGATTCCAAGGCTTAATACAACTTCTTACTTGATCAACAAAGCCTATGCCATGTTCGCCTAGTTGGGCGATTGATTTTGATTGACCACCACTCGTATCGCTGCGATGCAAAAGTAACTGATAATCTTGCTCACCTACATCGCGCAGATTGCTGTCGCTCGATTGAAGGAACCCCAGCGGCCAATGTCTCGGATCCGCAGCTAGTTGACGTTCGAACTCGATTGCGGCAATAAAGTAAAAACATGCAAACGCATAGAAGCACTCAAAGGATGGCTGCGATGCGTAACAACCTGCGACTAACGTATCTATCCATTGCAATTCGTTGCGCAAATCGGATTGATATCTATCGAGCTTTAAGTAGATGTCGCTTGTGGGGCGACTGAAGATCTCTGCCAGGCGGCTTACACCGCTAAGCGCATGTGCAATGCCGGTGGAATGCAATGGATCCACAAATCCGTACGAGACGGGTAAGGAGACCCAGCCAGGCCCAAAAGCACTCGCTCGACAACGACTTATCCGTTCAATGCATCCCATTGCATGGGGTTCAATCAGCTTGGCCTTATGCATGATCCGACCAAGGCTTGGATGAGCTCGAACCTCATCCCAAAAAACCCTTTCATTTTGCTCACGGCCAGTCCAAGGATGCACCCAACCAACACTCGTTACGCCATGATCGAAGCGAAGCATCCAGAACCATCCTGAATCGAGCACATGATGCTGGGCGGCGTCATCGCCACAGAATGGATCTGCTGCCTGCGCAGACTCTTCGAATGCTCCTACGTCGAGGAAATGACCGAACACCGAAGATGTCCGCGTCCTCATCCAATCGGAGTCATCACTACTTTTCGTCCAGCGTGCAAGTCCACCACTGGGGCCAGTTGCATCGATGAGCCAGGTCGCTTGTACGTTTAATTTCTCTCCAGATCCATCCTGCAGGCGAACCGCCCAGCGATGATCGATGGGGTCAAAATTCGCTTCGTCGATCGTAGCGTCTTCGACGAGCACCGCACCAGCGTCAATGGCTTGCTGGGCTAAGAAAGCATCCACATCGCTACGAAGCCAGTGCGTATCGCTCCATGCATCGGAGGCGCTTGCAGCAACGAGTACGGAGTGGCGATCAAGTTCACCGTAGGGAAGCGATTGGTGCCGGCGGTGTTCGTAGTAGGAGAAGCCTCGTTTTTTTCCGCACCGCAGATTCGGGTTATGCGATTTCCAGGTACCCCACGAGGCGAGTGGTGCAAGCGGTTTGAGATTCCATCGCTGAGCGAGAAACGCGACGAGAAAGTCGGCGGTTGGGGTAGAGGATTCCCCGATAGCAAACCGAGGGTGCTTCGCCTTGTCGACAAGAAGGACAGAACGTCCTTGCGAAGCCAATATCCAGGCTAGTAGGCTTCCGGAGAATCCGGAGCCTACGACCAAATAATCGAAAACCTTGCGATTAACGCTTGGAGAACTGTGTACCACGGCGTGCACCGCGGAGACCGTACTTCTTGCGTTCCTTCATGCGGGAATCGCGGGTAAGGAATCCGTCATCGCGAAGCGGTTGGAAGTTTTCTTCAGCGAGGCTGACGAGGGCACGGGCGAGTCCCATTCGGATCGCACCGGCTTGGCTCATTGGGCCACCGCCAGCGACGCGAGCGAAAACATCGACCTTGTCGCCGTGACCAACGTGATCAAGAGTTTGGGTCACGAGACGACGTTCTGCGTCGGTCGTGAAATACTCTTCGAATGCTCGGTCGTTGATGGTGATCTTGCCGGAGCCTGCACGAACGCGAACGCGAGCGACACTGGTCTTTCGACGACCGGTTCCCAAGCTATCTCCGCTGATCTTGTCTTTCTTGATGAACATGGCCTAAATCTCGCTCGGACTCTATCAGGGAATGAAAATTTCAGTACTAAGATTGGTTTAGCGGTCACTGGTAGTCCACAACCGCCTGTTTGGAAACTAGCCTGCTAAAGAACTAGTTCGTCTTGATTCGTGGTGGGAGTGGAATCGGGCTTTGAGCTTGGTGTGGATGCTCGTTGCCAGCATAAACCTTCAATTTCCCAAGCATATGTCGCGCCAAGTTGTTCTTCTTGGGCAACATTCGCTTGACAGCCAAGAGGACCAAGTCCGTTGGCTTTCGTTCCAATCGCTCACCGTAGGATTCGATCTTCTGGCGGTGATATCCGTTATACCAAGTATAGTGGCGGTGTTCGAGTTTTCTGCCGCTCATCTTGACCTTTTCCGCATTGATCACGACCACAAATTCGCCGGTATCGACGTGTGGGGTGTACTGCGGGCGGTGTTTGCCCATCAAAACCATAGCGATTTCACTCGCGAGTCGGCCGAGCGTGCAGTCGGTTGCGTCGACTACATACCATTTCTGATCGACTTTACCTGTCTTTGCGACTGTTGTCTTTTGTTGAGCAATCATAACAATTCTTCAATGTTTTCTCGATGTGATGAACTTGGTAGCCCAAGTTCTCCCTGATCTGAGGCGAAAGCCACCGATGACGGGATTACCGCTGAAGGGATTATCGGCAGGTCGGATCGTAACACCCAGCGAGCCTTACCAGAAGGGGGCGAAAGTATAAATCTAGATGGAACATCAAGCAAGTGGAAATTTTCTTTCGAATTTGCTTGTTTTGGGGCAGCAACCTAAAACGGTTCGCCATCTGAAGGAAACTTTCGCGACGATTAACTATCTCAATGACTGACTTGGGGCATGCTTGACTAGTTCGAAATGATTTTAAGGAACTGAAAGGAAAAAACTCGAGGGGCGCCCCCCTCGGCGAGGAAAAATAGGGTGCGGGTTGTTCCGAAATGTTCGCCTGTACCGAGTTTGACAAATAGAAGGTATAACCAACTGCCGATACAACCACTATGAGTACGCACCAAAGCCACATGAATGCGAGCAAAATGTCAATTGTCATTCCGCCGAACTCCGGCATCGATCCTCGGGGAATCCTCAGGGAAGTGGTAGAGTCTGTGAAACGAGTCAAAGAATACAATAAGCTGGACGTGAGCGCGGTTCACGCACCCTATAATCCGCCCCTTACGACCATGGTCGACCTGTTGAGATATTGGTCGAACACGTTTCCGAATAAGGTCGCCTTCTACCTGACCGACGGGGAAAGCAGCGACGAGACGAGCCTTACTTACGCGGAGCTAGATCACGCAGCTCGGGCGACGGCGGTGAAGATCCTCGAGACCCATCCGGTCGGATCCCGCGTCCTGATGCTCTACCCACCAGGAACCTTGGAATTCATCACCGGTTTCTTCGGTTGCTTATACGCCGGTTGCGTCGCCGTGCCTGCGTACCCACCGAAGCGGAACCGCAAGGGTGCTCGAATTCAAGGAATCGCCGAGGACTGCAATGCAGCCGTTGCATTGACGACCCAAGATGTTGCAGACCAAATCGCTCGCGATGAAAACATGCGAACCGAGACGCAAAGTCTCCACATCATCGGCACTGACAAAATCGATCGCTCGATTGCGATTCAGTTTTCGGAGCTGCCGATACTCGATAGCCACCTTGCGGTCTTGCAGTACACCTCGGGCTCGACGGGAGCTCCAAAAGGTGTGATGCTCACGCATGGACACCTAATTCGCAACTGCGAAATCATCTCGACGTTGTTTAGCGAACATCATACGTGTATAGGTTGCAGCTGGCTGCCGACTTACCACGACATGGGACTCATCGGAGGGATCCTCTCTCCGTTGTTTTTCGGTGCGACGATGGTACTGATGAGCCCAATGACGTTCTTGCAGCGTCCGGTTCGTTGGTTGCGAGCTATCAGCAAATACAAAGCGACGACCAGTGGAGCTCCGAACTTCGCTTATCAACTTTGCGTCGACAAAGTGACCGACGAAGAGCTTGAAGGACTCGACTTGAGCTCATGGCGAGTTGCTTTCAACGGTGCAGAACCCGTACGAGCTTCG
>JBJONT010000226.1:0-6655 GCA_046051705.1 Planctomycetota bacterium
TGTTGCATTCGGCGACCAACGCGCATTTCCTCAATTACGCGAACTTCTCGCAAACCCCAAACGCCCATCCGCAGAACGCCTTCGCGCTTTGGATATCCTTGTTAAAGGCCGCGACAAAGAACTCGCCCCTACCCTATATCAAGTCCTCGACAACGAAGAGCTGCAATCGCCCGCAATTCGCGCATTAGCTTCTGTCGCCGATAACCAAACACCTGAGAAACTGCTCGGGATTTATAACAAGCTCTCCAAGCCGGCCCGCGAAGATGCTATCGCAGCCCTCGCGTCCCGCGCACCATTCGCTCAGAAACTGCTCGATGCGATCGAAGCGGACAAAATCGCTCGATCCGACGTCCACGCTTTCCATGTTCGACAAATGGTCAACCTCGGTGATGCTCCTCTCCTTGAACGCATCAACAAATCGTGGGGTAAAGTCGGTACATCCAACGAAGAACAAAAAGCAGCGATCGAGAAGTATAAAGGCTTACTCACCAAAGCATTCCTCGCAAAGGCCGATACGAGCCACGGCCGAACGCTGTTCAATAAACACTGCTTGGCTTGCCACCAATTATTTGGTGCCGGTGAAAAAGTCGGACCGGATCTGACCGGATCGAATCGCGCTGACTTGAACTACATCCTTGAAAACCTTGTCGCCCCTAACGCAGTTGTAGGCAAAGACTATCAAATGACACTCCTACAACTCGATGACGGACGAGTACTATCGGGACTAATCACCAAAGAAACCGATAGCGCTGTCACCCTGAAAACGATCAATGACTTAGTCGTTGTCCCGAAAGACGAGATCGATCAGCGCAAACTCTCCGAACTCTCACTGATGCCAAACGGACTCCTCGACCCAATGCCACCCGAAGAGATTCGAGACCTAGTCGCCTACTTGGCAAGCCCATCGCAAGTTCCCCTGCGAGGTCCAAAACCAAACTTCGATTCCAAGGGCAACGTTCCGAATGCACTTGAAGGTGAGAGTATGAAGGTACTATCGAAGTCGCGAGGAAACACACAACGCCAAGACATGCGAGCTTTCCCTAAAGACAAATGGAGCGGCAACGATCACCTTTGGTGGACCGGCGCACAACCTAAAGACAAACTCGAGCTTGAATTCGAAGTCTCTGCGGAAGGGACCTACAACATCGCAACCGTTCTTTCCAAAGCTCGAGACTACGCAATCATCCAAATCGCAATCGATGGACAACCTCTAGGAGAACCAATCGATTGCTTCAACACTCCAGATGTGATCACCACTGGTCTGGTAAACTTGCCAACCAAGAAACTCGCTCAAGGTACCCATACTTTGGAAATTCAAATCCTTGGTAAGAATCCTGAAGCAGCACCTGGTTTCATGGTAGGCATAGACTTTTTACTCCTCACGCCAGCTTCCAATAACTAATCCACTAACAGGAACCTTTCCTAGCTATGCCTACCTTGCTCGATCCCTTCGTTCTGAAAGACACCAAGCTTCGGAACCGAATCGCCGTGGCACCCATGTGCCAGTACATGTCTATCGATGGCTTGGCAAACGATTGGCACTTTGTCCACTACTCCTCTCTGGCTCGCGGTGGTGCGGGATTGGTCATCGTCGAAGCCACTGCGATATCTCCAGAGGGACGCATCAGTTGGGGAGATGCTGGTTTGTGGAACGATGCCCAAGCAGCGGCGCTTGAGCGAGTCGTCCACGAGATCCGCAAATGGGGTGCAGTCCCAGGTATCCAGCTCGCTCACGCTGGCCGAAAAGCCTCCGCGAACCGACCTTGGGAAGGGGATAACCATATCGAAGATGGACAACCGAACTCTTGGACCACCATCGCTCCCTCAGCGATTCCATTCGGAGCCAACCTCAATAAGGTTCCTCAAGAGATGAGTATCGCGGATATCCATCGCGTCCAAGCCGACATGAAGCGGGCGGTCGAACGCGCTCGCGATGTCGGCTTCGAATGGCTCCAACTCCACTTCGCACACGGGTACCTCGCTCAGAACTTCTGGTCCCCCCATTCGAACAAGCGAACCGATCAATACGGTGGAGACGCACAGAACCGAGGCCGCTATCTGCTTGAGACACTCGATGTCGCTCGCAGCGTCTGGCCAGAGAATCACCCGCTTACTGCAAGACTCGGCGTAGTCGATTTCGATGGCAACGATCAACAAATGCTCAGTGAATCCATCGACCTATTGAAAACTATGAAAGCCAATGGACTCGACTCCGTTGACGTCTCCATGGGCTTCAACACCCCCAATGCATCCGTCCCTTGGGGTACAAACATGATGGTCGACATCACGTCCCGCATCTTGAAAGAAACCCAATTGCCTGGGACTACCAGCTGGCTCCTCGATGAAGCGCACGGCACGAACCAGTTGATCCTCGACGGGAAAATCGATTTCGCAAGCTTCGGACGTAGATTGCTCGCCGAGCCCCATTGGCCATACCGCGCTGCCAAGGAAATTCTTGCGAATTCCCATTCACTTAGCGACGAACAACGCGCCTCGGCCGCTTGGGCTACCCTGCCTGCCCCGTACGCTCACTGGCTGGCTAACTACCGCTAAACTCTTGGCGATCGGCTTGAAACTCCACCCGCTGCCCAGTGAGTGGATGGAGGAAACTCAAACGCCAAGCGTGAAGCAACATCGGTAGGACGTCCTTGTTTTGGCTGACCTCCGCACTCAGACTTGGTTCTCGAATGCTGACGTCGCCATACAACTGGTCCCCTTCGATCGGATGCCCGAGGGCGGCTAGATGCAATCGAATCTGATGCGTTCGCCCGGTCTTTGGCTCGATCTGCACCAAGGTTCGATTCGGTTCCTTGCGAACGACGCGAAAGAAAGTTTCCGCGCTCTGCCCGTTGGGGTCAATCTGACGCCGCCCGTTTTGTAAGGTGACGTCCGAAATCGGCAAATCGCAGGACGTCTGTTCCCAGCTCGGCACACCATGTATCCATGCCAAGTATGTTTTGATCACTTCGCCGCTAGCGAACTGCGGTTGCAGTACCGATGCAAACTTGTACTTGCGAGTGAATACCACCAAGCCTGTAGTCATCGAATCAATACGATGAGCTGGTCGTAGTTTTTCAGGGAAGTAGGCTTCGTGCAAAATCCACTCTAGCGAATTTTTATGGTAGCGACCGGAGGGATGTAGAGGCAGCGGTGCACCTTTGTGCACCACCACAATCGCTTCGTCTTCATAGAGCAACTCAATTTCTGGGTCGATCGCAGGTTCGCTATAACCTTGGATTGCATGAAGAAATCGCTCCCCCTCACGAACTTGTTGATCAGCAACTACGCTTTGCGTTTGCCAATGCGATTTCGTAGAAGCAGGCGAGGTAATCTCTCCCGTTCGAATCGCATCGAGCCACTGCTCAGTCGTATAGGGTGGATAGAAGGTATGCAAAGCATCGATCAGTCGCATTCCGGCGCATTGCTGCGGAATCGATATCCATCGTCGATTCTCATAAGGCGTACAGCCCGGTTGTGTCTTCGCAATCGATTGGATCTTAAGCTGCCTAGCCTGACGACGATCCTCCTGACTCTTCTCGGGATCCTTGTAACAATGCGGGCAGCTAACCCCTTCGCGGTACTTCGGCGAACTGCAATCCTCTACCGTCAAGACATGCTTGCAAGCAAAGCACTCATATACGTCTGTCGGAGCTAACGAAGGATCCACAGCGACTCTTTGATCGAAAACAAAACACTCCCCTTGATAATGATCCTGAGCGCATTCCTCGAAGTACTTCAGAATGCCACCTTCGAGTTGATAAATATTCTCAAAGCCCAAACCTTTCATGTAAGGCCCGATCTTCTCACATCGAATGCCCCCGGTACAAAACATCACCACTGGTTGTTTGCGAACCTCTTCGGGTAAGGCTGCTGCTGCCGAAGGGAACTCACGAAAGGTCTTCAACCGCAAATCAATCGCCCCTTCGAATGTCCCTAATGCGACTTCGTAGTCATTGCGAGTATCCAGAAGTGCAACAGGTCGCCCTTCATCGAGCCATTGCTTCAACTCTCGAGGAGCTAACTTGGGCGAAGCCACAGGATCTGGATCGATACCGGTACACCCAACCGGAATAATCTCCTTTTTGATCTTCACCAACATCCGATTAAAAGGTTGATACTCCGTTTCGCTCTCCTTGACCAATATCCCAGAAAACCCAGGGAAGGAGCGTATCACCCCCAACACCCGCTCGACGCCATCCCTTGCCCCGGCAATAAATAAATTCACCCCTTCGCGACTCAGTAAGATCGTCCCCTTGAGCCCCAATTCAAAACAGATCTCCCGCAACTCCACACGGCGATCTTGAAGTTGGTCCAACGGATGAAAATGATAAGCCGCTACGTTGAGAATCGACATAAAATCCCGCAGAAACGCAAATCCTAGAGTCGTAAAAGCCGCGAACCGAAACCTACCGACTATCGCCATCCCACCGGTCGCAGCATCTGCCCAATAGGATTCCTTGCGGTACCATAATAAAACCAATGGCGTGAAAACCTTCAGTCTTTGAAGGCAAATACCCCTGTGAAGTTACATTCTTAACGGAATTCGTCCAGAGAGCTATGCCCGTCCCCCCCCCAGTTGCCGGATTATCCCAAGATGACATCGCATGGCTCGAATGGTTTTACGCATGCGAACCGCTCGATGTGGCCCATAACGAATCCCGTTGGATCGAACGGGTTATTCGAACAAGCCCCGCCTCCGAACCACTCCTACGCGCAGAAGTATTGGGGAGCGACCAAGCTGCTGCGGGATTCGCGATCCTCGCTCGAGGAGCCATGGCCGTCCACGGACGCAGCGCTCTACGCCCCGCCTCCTCATTTCACACCCTCCCAAAATCTACCACCCCGGGCATCCGATCCGAACGACCCTCACCTTACCCGACGACCACTCTATCCCCCCAGCCAGCACCCAACATCAAGCCAGTACCCAACATCAAGCCCGCATCCAATATTGATACCAATGAATTGCTAGATGCAGCGAACAAGCTTCTTGTCGCTCAAGCCTTTCACAGAGGAGCAGAAATCTATCACTCCCTCACCCCAATCTCCCTTCCAACCACTCCCGTAACACCTGTAAATCTCGCTTCTTGCGCCCCCCCTGCTGAAAACAAAAGCTGCCTGCGATTCATCACCACATTGCTTCGATTCGAAAACCTAAACCCCACTGAGACCCTTCATAGAATCCCAGCCTCGAAACTGACACCCAACAGCAGCGGTAACCTACGCTTCGAACCCTACCGAAAACTACCCTTTCATCAGTGGTGCTCGTTGATTCGCGACGCCTACCGGGAATCCCTCGATGTACCGGAAATCGAAGGTGTTCGCTCGATCGAACAAACACTCGAAGGCTACGCCGTCAATCAACCTTCCAACACCGATGCATGGTTCGCGATCTCAATCAATCAATCGCTCGCAGGATGCTTGATCCTCTCAATCCCTTCACGCCGCCAAGCCGAAATCACGTACCTTGGACTCCATCCACAATTCCGCTCCAAAGGTTACGGATTCGAAATCATGCGATTCGCTCTTCAATGGATGAGCGAACAAAACATCGAGATCGCATCCCTAAGCGTCGACTGCCGAAACACGCCGGCAATCCAACTCTACCAACGCTTCGATTTCAATCCGACCGAAGCCTATCACGCTTGGGCAACCACCCCGCAGTGGTTTGCTGCAACGTTCAACACCGCTACTTAAACACAACTACCTTAAAACACCTGCTTGAACACCACTATAGACAACTAGCTATACTACTACGACATTCTGATTTCTTATCGGCTCAAAAAGGATACCGCAAATGCGCAAAGGTAATCGCAACGGCAATAAAGTTTCCGCGTTTTTCATGGCAAGCCTTCTCGGGGGATTATCCCCCATATCGTCCAACCTAGCAGTCTCTGGACTTACTGTCGGCGGCTTGTCGCTATGCACCAGCATTGCACTTCAAGACACCGCCACAGCCGCCCCTCCAACGCTTGTCACCACCGTCGAAGGTGTCAGCGAATTCCGCTTTGACAACGGCGCACGATTGCTCCTATTTCCTGATGCATCGCGACCAACCATCAGCGTCAATATGACTGTCATGGTCGGCTCCCGCCACGAAGGGTACGGCGAAGCCGGAATGGCACACCTCCTCGAACACCTCGTGTTCAAAGGTACCCCCACGTTCCCTGAAGTACCCAAAGCACTCCGTGACCACGGTGCGAACTTCAACGGTACAACGAACGTAGACCGAACCAACTACTTCGAAACACTCCCTGCCACCGACGAGAACCTTGACTTTGCAATCCACCTCGAATGCGATCGACTCGTCAACAGTTTCATCAAACGCGAAGACCTGATGTCGGAGTTTACCGTAGTACGAAATGAATTCGAGAACGGTGAGAATAGCCCCCAGCGAGTCTTGTCCCAACGCGTCCAAGCCGTCGCATACGAATGGCACAACTACGGCAAGTCGACCATCGGTAATCGATCCGATATCGAGCGAGTCCCCATCGATAATCTTCAAGACTTCTACCGACGTTTCTACCAACCCGACAACGTTGTGCTCATCGTTACCGGAAAGTTCGAAGTCCCCAAAGCGCTCGAACTGGCAACGAAGTATCTCGGTTCGATTCCTAAACCAGAGCGAAAACTTAACGCTACCTACACCGAAGAACCA
>JBJONT010000227.1:0-3847 GCA_046051705.1 Planctomycetota bacterium
TAATCCGGTAATACAGCTCCAAAGCCCCACTAGGTTCGCAAAAGGAAAAACAGATGGAAGTTCGTTGTTCATTCGGAGAGCGTTTGGCAAAGGCTGTGTTAGCGAAGAAGAACGGGGTGTGCGTTGGGTTAGACCCTCGGTTGGCTTCGCTCCCCGAAGGACTCAAACGGGATCTGATTTCGGCCGGTGGGGCCGAGAATGGTGCAGCTCAAGATGAACAGCGAATCGCTCAAGCAGTCGAGATGTTTTGTTGTGAAGTGATCGATGCTGTCTGCGATCTGGTCCCGATTTGCAAACCGCAAGCAGCCTTCTTTGAAGAGTTAGGCCCATGGGGAATGGTTGTCTTGCATCGCGTGGTGCTCCATGCAAGGAAACGGGGTTTGTTGGTGTTGATGGACGCGAAACGAGGAGATATCGGCACGACAGCCGCAGCTTATGCTGCCGCATATCTAGGATCAGGATCGCAAGGGACCGCCGCATGGAGCCCCTGGGGTGCCGATGCATTGACAGTCAATCCCTACCTAGGTGCAGATACCCTTGAACCTTTCACCAAACGGTGCGCTGAGTCTCAGTCGGGAATCTTCGTGCTGGTCAAAACATCGAATCCCGGAAGCAGTTTCATTCAAGATTTGGAAATGCAAAGCGGGGGAACGATTTCGCAACGAGTCGCGGATCTAGTGGAAAGTTTGTCCGCCAAAACTCGCGGAGAACTTGGATACGGCGATGTTGGAGCTGTCGTCGGCGCGACTTATCCCGCCGAACTCGAACAGATGCGTCAGAGAATGCCTAGCACTTGGATTCTCATTCCCGGTTACGGAGCGCAAGGTGGTGCCGCCGCAGATGTAAAGCTCGGTTTCGATGCACGCGGACTAGGTGCAATCGTCAATAGCTCCCGTGGCATCATCTTCGCGTATGAACAAGCGAAATACCGATCCCAAAGCGGCGGTGATTCACGTTGGCAAGACGCGGTGCGTCGCGCTGCGCTCGATATGATCGAAGACCTTGCATAGCTGCTAAACCGTCGAGCGATTGTCCCAATCGCTCTGTGGTGTAACCTGGCGAGCGATTGTCCCAATCGCTCTGCGGTGTAACCTGGCGAGCGATTGTCCCAATCGCTCTGCGGTGTAACGCTGAGACGCTCGCGAAGTTATCCGCTTGCCGACTCAAGCCACTTGCAGAGCTTTCTTCCCGAGGAAGATAACGCGATGTTGCGAAGTTCACTCAACGGTAGCCAAGCGAGCTCGTCTGAGTCAGGTGTGACCTCTTTGAGAATTTGAGCCCCCCTGCCCTGCCCCGTCGCCTGAGTTTGCGCTGAAACCCCATCGCTCCGTGACTTCTCTCTCGTTTCGTTGCCAAAGAGTTGTTGCCGTTGTGCAGTGGTAAGCTTCTTAGGCAACGCCGCTTCGTAGCAATCAAGACGAATGCGGTAGCGAGTGACGGAGTGTTGAAGTTCCGTGCACTTGCGGATGATCGACAATCGCACTCCATAGGTTTCGTTGAATCGATCGATCGCAATCTGTGCAGCTTGCTGGTCGCTTTTTGAATCGGTCGTGTCGTAACGTGGGAAATCCCAAAGACCCGCCCATCGTTCCGATGGCTTGCAACGCCTCAGCATCCAGTTCCCATCCGGAGCTTGCAGTAACAACGCGGTCTCGCGCAGCGGCGTGATGACCTTCTTTTCCTTCGGTGGCGGGATCTTATCGGTTTGGCCAAGCCGATAAGCGGTGCAGTAGGATTGCAGGGGGCAAACATTGCACAATGGGTCTTTCGGTTTGCAGACTTGCGAACCGATCTCCATCAGGGCTTGGTTCAACTCCCCGCTTGGGAGAGCCCAAGCCTCCACAAGGGAGGTTGCATACTCCCAGAGTGTTTTCTGTGTTGATGAACTTGAGATCGGGGATTGGCAACCGATGAGTCTCGCGTAGAGCCGCTGCGTGTTCGCTTCGACGATCCCGCAAGGCGAATCAAACGCGAACGAAGCGATCGCGTGTGCGGTGTATTTTCCGATCCCTGGTAAAGCGAGGATGGCATCGACGGTGTTCGGAAAAGGTGCGGAGTTTGTTTCTACAACTTTTTGTGCGGCCGCATGAAGCTGCCTTGCACGCCGATAGTATCCGAGCCCAGCCCAAAGCTGATAGACTTCGTCGAGCTCCGCAGCGGCAAGAGACTCGACGTTCGGGAAACGAAGCAGAAACCTTTGGAAGTATGGGATTACCGTCGCGACTTGGGTCTGTTGCAACATGCACTCGCTGATCCAGATATGGTACGGATTGCGTGTGCGTCTCCAAGGAAGATCGCGATGTTTCGTGCGGTACCATCCAACGGCTTGTTGACCGATCGCGTTGAGTGTTTCGCGTGGCTCTTTAGGCATAGCCATATTCGACTTTAGCGATTAACGTCCGAAGGTCTTTTTCCAAGCACTACTTCGACTTCATTGGTTTCGTAACCTTCGAATTGAAGTCCGAATTGGCGGCCTGGAAGTGCGTTCGGTGGAAGTCCATTAGGGGGTAACCCATCAGGTTGGTTTGGGTCGCGTCGCTTCATCGACATGATCGGTCGGTCGTATTCGACAAGAACTTTTTCACCTGCCGCGGATTTCGCAAGCTGCTTGCGAAGGTCTTCGAAGTTGAAGATCGCAACGCCATCGATCTTTTTAAGTTTGTCGTTGCGCAAGATGCCTGCCTTAGCTGCCGGACCGTCACTCAATGCTTCTTGAATCACCAGCGAGCTCGGTTCACAAGTGATTCCCAAGAACCCTCCGCGACCGACGAACACGTTTGCAGTCTCGATTTTCGTTTTCAAGAGCTCAGCACCCGCAGCGGTTACTTCGGTGCCGAAGAGTTGCAGATCGCCGAGGATAGGTGTTTGCTCCAAGACCTCGATGCATGTGTCATCAACGGGAGAGTAGAGAATCTCGAGCAGCTCAAGGTCGGGGGCGGTTCGAAGCGGAGCAAGGTCTTGGCTTCGAAGATTCGTCTCAACGATTTGAATACTTCGAAGGTTCGGAATGCGAATGACTTGCTCAAGCATCGCTTGGGTTATTTTAGAGCCTTCGATCTTGACGAACTTCACGTCGAAGAGCCACGGTAACAATTGAAGATCCTGTGCAGTTCCGGTGAATTTTTCATCGATTACCAAAGCGTTCTGGACAGGACGAAGCTGCGTCAGGACGGAGAGTTGCCGATCTTCGCAAGTCACTCCTAAAGCATTTAATCGCTCGTTGGCTTGATCCCGCATTTGGATCCGGATTCCTTCAAGGATCTTTTGTGCGACGATGGCTCGTTGTGTGGTCCTCAAGGCGGCGACCCTTTGAAGACAGTCGTACGCTTGACGACCTTGCTCGCTTAAGGCATCCTGGCCGATGAACCCAAGGAACTGGAGCAGTCCGGTCGATGAGCCTCCTTCGGAGTTCTCGATAATCGAGATCAGTTCGGGCAAGACGTTGGCAAGGTCACGGTTGAGATGATTCTGGGCGGCTTCCCGGTCCGCGAATTGATCGCTATCGAGATCGCGAATCCAACCAAGCAATTCCTCTCGCGAAACGCTTTGCGAATCAGGAGTGGAATTTGGTGCTAAAGTCTGACTCGGCTGCGTTTGAGCGGCTACAAACCGATCACCGCAAACCCACATCAGCGAAGTGGCCATCAGGATCACGTGGCATGCAGATCGTGTGGCTTGAATGGGAAACATGGAATCGATGGTCAGAGTTGAATTGGGGTAGTGAATATTCCGGCCCGCCACGGGAGCCAGGATGCATGATCTTCGGACTAGTTTTTTACCGAAAGGTTTACTGTACGATAGGTGCATTAAAGTATAGAGGCTTTAGTATAACGGAAGTCGGTGAGAT
>JBJONT010000228.1:0-48940 GCA_046051705.1 Planctomycetota bacterium
ACAGGACAACGGCTCACGCAAAGAAAATACCGTCCAAGCGAGGTCGGTCGATGCCCAATACGTAGCATGGGCATATCTTGCCCGAGCGTCACGTGACGACGGCTCATGCAAAGAAATTACCTTCCAAGCGAGGTCGATCGATGCCCAAAGCGTAGCATGGGCATATCTTGCCCGTGCGTCACGGGACAACGGCTCACGCAACGAAATTACCTTCCAAGCGAGGTCGGTCGATGCCCAAAACGTAGCATGGGCATATCTTGCCCGTGCGTCACGTGACAACGGCTCATGCAAAGAAAATACCATCCACGCGCGGTCGATTGATGCCCAAAGCGTAGCATGGGCATATCTTGCCCGTGCGTCACGGGACAACGGCTCATGCAAAGAAAGCACCACCCAAGCGCGGTCGATCGATGCCCAAAACGTAGCATGGGCATATCTTGCCCGTGCGTCACGGGACAACGGCTCACGCAAAGAAAATACCATCCAAGCGAGGTCGATCGATGCCCAAAACGTGGCATGGGCATATCTTGCCCGTGCGTCACGGGACGACGGCTCACGCAACGAAATTACCGTCCAAGCGAGGTCGATCGATGCGCGGACCGGTGGGTTCCGCGGTCGATGATTGCATCGTGGCGGAGTCAATGAGCGTGCTTGGGCCGTCGACGTGGTTTAAATTTTAAGCGGCCGACCGCTTCACCACACCCTACACCCGAAGTGAACCGGTTTAAGCGGCACGAAGACACGGTTGCGTCTTGCGGTTGCTCAATTGCTTCCATGTCGCAACGGTCTGTTCGCAGACGTAAGCGACATCGTCACGGGTAAGATTGCCGTGGGTCGGAAGATTAATACCGCGCGCTGAACACTGCTCAGCAATAGGGAATTGGCTCGAGTGCTTACCTTGCGATGCTTGCGGTCTATACATCGGCATCGTGTGGATAGGATAAAAGACGGGTCTGCTTTCAATCCCCTTCGAGCTCAAGGCTTGCATCCACTCGTCCCGGGGGACTTGTGCATCGGGCCGCATCAAGATGGTGAACATCCAATAAGAAGGGGTTGCCCAACTTGCGGGATGAGGCAGTTGAAAAATGTGTTCGTAGTCACGGAGTTCTTCGAAGTACCACTGCGCGATTTGTTGACGTCGGCGAACATGCACATCCAGCCGTTCGGCTTGCGCGGTTCCGATGGCAGCAGCTACGTTGGTCATCCGATAGTTGTAGCCAACTTCGGGATGCCAATAATTTTTCGCCGGATCGACCGCTTGTCCTCGAAGAAATCGCATGCGAGACGCGTATTGCTCATCCGAGGTGGTAATCGCGCCACCTTCCCCTGTGGTAATCGTTTTGTTGCCAAAGAAACTGAACGAGGATCCATGAGCTAACGATCCTACTTTGCGCCCTTTGTATAGCGCACCGATCGCTTCGGCTGCATCTTCGATGACCAACAATCCATGTCGATCAGCGATCTCTCGAATTGGATCCATATCCACCGGATGTCCATACAACGGAACGGTCATGATCACACGAGTCCGTGGTGTGATAGCCGCTTCGATCTTCTCCGGATCCATCGACAAATACACGGGTTCGCAATCGACGAACACCGGTGTGGCTTGGCAGTAATGAGCAGCGTTGGCAGTAGCGATATAAGAGAGCGTCGGCATGATGACTTCATCACCGGCACTTACACCAGCGGCCGCGAGCGCCAGATGCAAAGAAGTCGTTCCGTTATTCGTCACCACCGCGTGTGGAACGTCGCAGTAATCAGCTAACAGCTTTTCAAATCGGTCGATGTAGGACCCTCTCGAGGAGATCCAAGTCGTTTTCAGACAGTCCATCACGTAAGCGATTTCATTGCCATCGAGCACCGGTTCCGCGACTCGGATGATGCGATCTGTCATGCTGGAGAATCCTTCCTCTAAAATAAGCAGGGCCAAAATGTAGTTATTTCGACAGCTTGGTGACAACCCCAGATTCCTCGTTTCTCCTCCCTTCCCCTTCTAAGCACTCACCCCAAACCCCGCATCTTGCCGCTCCGCGGGCCAAAACCTTCCTCTACAAGCATTTCACAAACAAAAAACCCAAGTAGTATTGTATCTTATGAAGCGGATAGGCAGGGTGGGCTTACGTTGACCTGGGAGTCGGCGGCAACCTACAATGCCTTGCTCATTCTTGGAGATTTAGAAGATGCATCAGAAACCGGAGGCGGCAGTGGTCCGCATAAGCGAATTCCATTGGTCCGGCATATTGAGCCGACGGCTGTGGGTGGTACAGGGGTTGATCCTCTGGGCCTTTCTAGCAGCGATTCTCGGCGTGGAGATTTCGGGGCAGGGGCAGTACGGGCAGATCCTTTGCGCTGCGCAACCGACAGTAGCAGAACCCGCTACGCCACAACCCGTGCAGCCTCCTGATGGGTTCCCAGGACTCGATTTCGGGCTCGGAGATGCTGACGGTGGCCAAGGTGGATTGTTTGACAATCCATGCGAGTTCTCGGGTTCGTACCAAGTCGATCCGAAGTCCCTCAAGGGGAAGGTGTCGATAACAGCGAAGCTTGCGGGCAAGTATCATATTTTCTCCACCACGCAGGGCCCTGGAGGACCGAGTCCAACAGTTATCAAAGCGCTGGGTAAGGAGTTCAAGGTAACGGGTCCATTCGTGCCGGATCACGCGGCGGAAGTGGAGAACAACTCCGAGTTCTGGCCGGGCTTAGCAGTCGAAGAGTTTCATGACACGGTCACTTGGACCGCTCCAATTCAGTTTTCTGCACCGGTGGGAGAAAAGCCTAGTTCGATCGAATTGAGCCTCGACGGGCAGGTGTGCGAGAAGAACTGCATACCAATTCGCGGCGAGAAGATCGAAGCAAGTTTTGCGGGGTGGATTGAAGAAGCGCAGAAACCTGCGGCAAGCGGTCTATATCGTGAAGCGGACAGCCCGATCGAATGGAAAGCACACTTAAGTCGCTCGGTGGTCAAACCGGGTGATAAGCTTGAATTAATTCTGGAAGCGACCCCTGACAAGGACTTTCACATCTACAAGCTTGATCCGAAAGAAGACGTTACCGACAGTCGTACATTACTTGTGTTAACGCAAAAGGCTGGCGTCAAAGCGCTCGCGCCACAAGTTGACAAGCGGACGATCAGCAAAGACCTAGGTGTTGGTGGAGTGGTCAGTTACTACGATGGCAAGGTTACAATCCGCGTACCGTTAGAGATTCCTCAGACAGCCATTGAAGGAGAGACGCCACTGGAAGGACTTCTTGGTTATCAAGGCTGCACGAATGGTGCTTGCGACCGTCCGCGGGGGATCGCATTCAAGGGGACGTATGAGGTCTCGCTGACGAAATCGGATAATGCTCCATTACCCTTGGAGATGGATTCCATCAAGTTCAACAAGGTGGTGGATCATCCGTCTCGAATGAACTGGTTTGAAGCCGACAAGGTTGCTTTGACTCTGCAACCGAAGGAAGTGTTTGGCAAGTTCGTGCTGGCCCTTCTCGGTGGTTTCATCTTGAATTTCATGCCTTGTGTTCTTCCCGTCATCGGCTTGAAGATTCTGGGGTTTGTCAACGAAGCTCACGGGGATCGGCGCACCGCATCGATGCTGACGCTTGTCTACTCACTGGGCATGATCGCTGTACTCTTGGGATTTGGCAGCGCAAGTCTTGGTTTGCGTTGGCTTACGGGTCACGCTCTGGAATGGGGCGCGTTGTTTGGCAACACCTGGACCCAAGTCTTGTTCACCGGCTTTATGTTTACACTTGCATTGAGTTTCCTAGGTGTATGGGAGTTCCCCATTCCGGGTTTTGCCACGGGTGCGAAGAGTACCGAGTTATCCTCTCGCCAAGGTTTCTTGGGAGCTTTCTTCAAAGGGGTGATTACAACTCTTTTGGCGACTCCTTGCAGTGGACCGTTTCTCGGTAGTGCTTTGGCAGTATCGTTGACGCAACCCGCTTGGGTTGTCTTGCTGATTTTCCTTGGGGTAGGAATTGGGATGGCGTTCCCTTACCTGCTCGTCGCGATGTTTCCTGGAAGCATGCGATGGATTCCAAAACCCGGACCTTGGATGGAAACGTTTAAAGAGTTCCTTGCGTTTCCGCTGTTGCTCAGCGTCGTCGCGTTCGTCGCAGGGTTTCCTGAAAAAGAACGGATCCCGATGCTAGCCGCTTTGATTTTCATTTGGTTCGCATGTTGGCTTATCGGTCGTGTTCCGCAATGGGAAGCAAAGCAAAAGCATTTCCGCGCTTGGGGAATCGGCAGTTTGGCGGCCATCGGAGGAACATTGGGATCGTTCTATTTCTTGAAGCCCTCCGAATTCGAGCTTGAGTGGGTCCCTTTCACAGAGCAACGCTTGCAAGCGACCGTCGCCGAAGGCAAACCGGTCTTGGTTGACTTTACAGCCGAGTGGTGCCAGAACTGCAAACTGAATCTTGCGGTCGCGATTCATACTCGCAAAGTTCACGATGTGGTCAAGAAGAATGGCGTGGTACCGATGATCGCCGACTTGACCCGCTATCCACCTGAGTTGATGGCCAAACTGCGGGAACTCAACAAGATCGCCATTCCTGTTTTAGCGATTTACAAGCCGGGGGATGGGAAGAATCCGATTGTTTTGGAAGACCTGTTGACCGAATCGCAAGTTCTCGAAGCATTGGACCAAGTCGGTCCAAGCAGTACGGAAGTCCAATCCGCCAATGTTGCCCCTCCACAAATCCGTTAACAAAGATGGATCGTCGGTTCGAACTTCATTCGCGTGCTCGATCATGTGCTTCCATCAACAACTTGCAAGCTACTCTCCCAAACCCTTGCTTTCGCTTCTAACAGTGTGCTTGGGTGTCCTGACGATTCTTAGCACACATCAAGGGAGAGTCGTTGGCCAGGAGGCAGAAAAGCTAAGTCCTTTAGACATAGGGACGCGGCGTGAACTGTTCGTCGATCGGTATCTAATCGATACGCTGGAAGGGGTAACGCACGAGCTGCATGAACCGCGAGCGACCGAACCGATGCAGGAACCTGCCGACCCGATGGAGTATGGCACAATTCTGTGGGATGGTTCGCTTTATCGGATGTATACCCGCCAAGGTCGCGGCTCGAAGTTCGACGGTGACATCACCGAAGTGACGCGTTACTGCGAAAGCATCGATGGAATTCACTGGAAGCGTCCTTCACTCGGAATCGTGGAGATCGATGGCACGAAAGACAACAATGTCATTCTTCACGAGGCACCCTACTGCCATAACTTTGCACCTTTCCTCGATGAGAATCCGCAGTGCGATCCCAAGCACAAGTTCAAAGCGCTTGCGGGAACGGTCAAGTCTGGATTGGTTGCGTTTGTATCTGCGGATGGGATTCACTGGGACAAGCTTCGCGATACACCGGTGATTACATATACCAAGGAATACGCTTTCGATTCACAGAACGTCGCTTATTGGTCGTCGCTTGAATCTCAATATGTCTGTTACTTTCGTCACTTCCTCGATGGCAAGCTTCGTTCGATTTGCAGGACGACATCCAAGGACTTTGTGAACTGGACTGAGCCTCGAGCGATGAAGCCGAATTTGCCTGGAGAGCATCTTTACACTTCGTTAGCGCATCCCTATTTTCGAGCGCCGCATCTTACCATTGCCACTCCCACCCGATTTTTCCCGGAGCGAGGCGAATCAACCGATATTTTGTTCATGACCGCTCGTGGCGATCAGCCTTTCGACCGTACCTTTCGACATGCTTTTCTTCGCCCTGGGCTTGATCCCGATCGCTGGGGAAACCGCTCAAATTATGCCGCTTGGCATATCGTTCCAACGGGTTTTACAGATCAAGGCCCCACGGAATTGTCGCTGTACGTTACGCCGTTTCGTCGATTTACACTTCGGCTCGATGGGTTCGCTTCGATCCATGCTGATGCAGATATCGGAATAGCGACAACGAAGCTCTTCGTGATGGGTGGTGATCGCCTGGAGATCAACGCTTCCACGAGTGGTGGAGGAAGAGTTCGAGTGGAACTGATCGATTCGAGCGGCACCCCGATCGTTGGATTTCGATTCGAAGACTGCGAACCTTTTGTCGGTGACTCTATCGGCCACACAGTTCGATGGAAAAAGAAAGCTTCGTTAGCAAGCTTGACGGGTATACCGATTCGAGCTCGGATCGAATTGCTTGAAGCGGATCTTTATGCCCTGCAATTCACGACAACAACACCGACCGAGGATGGTACGCCGAATCTCCCTTAGCAGCCTTGCTTGAATTGCAAAGCATGAAGCAGCGATTCTAGAACATACGTTTCAGAAGAACTTTCAAGGTTGCCAGTCGAAGTTTCCATTTTGGAATTTGGACTGTGTTCGCTTCGTATCCGAATGCTTGAAGTTGTGTTTTGGCGTACTTATCGAAGACCGCCACAGAGGACTTGTCCATGCTTGTCTTCCATGCGTAGGTGCGGGAAGCCATTGGCGGGGCATCAGCGTTGTAGTGCTGTGAGCTTCGTTCTGCGGGGATAAGCGATTCGCTGTTTTTGTAATAATTGAGCATCTCGACAGCGTAAGGCAGGCCCAAGAAATCGCATATGCGACGCAAGTTATTCTCGGTGTCGAGAACAAGGTCTTCGTAGCGGATTTCCATGTAACGATCAGGGGGTAGCATTTTCCCCATGCATCGGCCTAATCGGACGTGATCGCGCCACCACTCGGCAGCTTCGATAATATCATTCGGTCCCCAATCCATTTTCAGCACCGATTGAGCAACGTCTCGCCCATCACGGATGATGTGAATGAATTTTGTATTGGGAAACAGAGAATTAATGTCGTGCATCCGATCGAGGTAGTCGGACTTGTCGCCCCAGAATTTCTTGCCGTGGGCTTGCGCGTAGCAACTGTAAATCGCATCGATGACATCCGACAAAGTCGGATTGCTGCCAAGCTTCTGTTTTACTTCTTGTGCCGTAGGAACTTTATCCCACTTCGAAAGCAGATCTTCTTTGAGCAGGTCAGCGATTAGTCGATCGAGATTCGCCGACACAGACAATGGACCATATTTGTCCATTTCGCGGATGTAATTCGTGATGAAGTGTGTTTCGTAGGGGATTGCGACGTCTGGATGGCTATTGAGCATCAGACGAATCAGAGTTGTTCCCGAACGACCTACACCAACGATAAAGAAGAGATTGCTGTGCATTCTGGTGATTCACCTTGTGTGAATCCGCTAAGGATTTGTGTCATTTGCGTCCCTTGAGGGGACCGACGCCGCTGGTTCGTCGTGCGGCGGAGATTCTTTACGTGGGCGTAAGATTGTTCCGACAGTGTACTAATGGACTTTTTATTGTCAAATGACAACAAATTCCAAACTGCGGCTTACCTGCGCGCGGCCCGGATCGACTCGTCGTTGGTGACTTCCGGCCCATCGATTGCGACCTCCGGCTCATCGGACAGAATGTCGCTTGCTTGGTGCGCATAGAAAGCAGCTTCGTCGACTCCGTCTCCGTCGAAATCCCCTGCGATGACTTCGAGTCCATCACCTTGGATTTCGAAGACCTTATCTGTCACATCGAGTTGACCATTTCCGTTGCTATCGACTAGGACTCGATTCCCCCTGACCACTGCGATTTGATCGGTACCATCTCCATTGAAATCTCCAACAAGCGGCTTATCACCTGTTTGGCCGAATTGAATCATACGATCTTTGGAGCGATCGATTTGGCCGTCGCCGTTGGTATCGAGAACCCATAGCCCATTATGGAATATCCCGAGAGTGGAAACGCCACCGCCGTTGAAGTCACCGGCGATAGGCTGGTCTCCGCGTGTGCCGAATCCAAAGACGTGGTCGATCACATCGCTGCGAGCTTCACCCCGTTCGCTGCGTTGCAGCAATCGAACGGCGCTTTGTTCAAGTTCTTGAGGAGGAAGGTTTTTCGGAGTCGTGCTGCGCATGTTCTCTGGATCGGGTAGTCCCGGCTCACGTTCGATCGCTGCGCCATCCCCTCGCCAAGCTACACCCCAGACACCGATATCGTCCTTGCCATCACCGTCCCAGTCACCGACGACTGGCAGATCGCCGACGGCTCCGAGCTTGGCCCAAAGATCAGATCGATCCCATTCGCCATTTCCGTTGATGTCGATCAACCATTCGCCATCTTTGAACAGAGCAAGTTCATCGATTCCGTCACCGTTGAAGTCACCAGCGAGCTGCATCGCTCCTTCAACGCTGAAGGCATTTCGCGAAGCCAACTTCGCGGGCCGTTTGAGCGTTGAGACGATCCTCCATCTTCCGCGATCCATTGTCTCGACGGTCCAAGTCTCCACGTCGAGCATCTTGGCGAGCTGTGCGACTTTCTCTTGGTCGACCCGTTTTTGATCTTGATAGCCACGCGGTTCACCTGCGTTGATGACACTCAAGTGCCATGTGTATTCAACCGAGAACCCGGCGATGCTCTCAGGTAATCGGATTGGATCAAACGGTGCAAAGACGGCGTACGATGGCTTAGGGAAGACGAATACATCATCTCGCTGTAAACCAGGAATCACGACCGTTCTATCCAACAGCGGTGCCGGTGGAATAGTTGGTGGAACCGGTGGCTCTGGGGGCTCAGGAGGTTCGGGGGGCTCTGGTGGCTCAGGCGGAAGTACACCAACTAGAATTTCACTGAAATGATTTGTTGTCGAAACGCCGCGAGCCGCGACACCAACAATCAAGATGCCATCGGTACCTGGGTTTGTCGACGGATTCGATTGCAGGCCCCGGAGTAACTCCGCAACTTCGGGAGGCAAATTCTCTCCGACGTTGATCGCGAATCCACCCGTGGTTCCCGGCGTATCGATACCATCGAACCAACCGATTGGTTGGGTTTGGTAGATGTGGTACTTACCCGGTCGCAATCCATCAAAATAGTAGAACCCATTCGCGTCGGTGAAACGAAGAGCACCTTGGGTTTCTATCTGTGATCCATAGATTCCAGGCAAAACGTCCTGGCTAGTAAGCTTCGTCCCGTCGATACGGCGAAGCTCTACGATGGAACCACGAATGGGAATATCATCAGGAGTCCGGACCCCATCTCGAATTCCCTGAAGGCTTGCCGGTGGCTTGCCATCGACAGTAAGAATCTCACCGCCGTCTTGGAAGACGTAGCCACTGAGGCTTCCGGGTGGTACCTCCATGAAGTCATACTTCACAGCGTCGGTACCATCAGGAAGTTCAATCCCTTGGATCGCGTCGACTTGGGTATCTACTCCACCGAGACTTCCGGCCCGCTGACCACCTTGAAAATACCCTTGCGGTTGCCTTTGTCGCAAGCTGTACTTACCAGGAGCAAGTCCATCAAAGCGATAGCTTCCGTCGCTTGCTGTTTGGGTCGAAGCGATGACCTTTCCAGCGTCATCGATCAAATCGATAACGACACTTCCTATTCCATCTTCCCCTGGATCTCGCTCGAAATCTTCGTTGAGGTCTTCGAATACATTACCTGCGATCGAGCTCGGTAATCGTTCGCAAAAATCGTATTCGAAACCGGCTTGGCCGCCGAGAAGGGTGATCGATTCGATTCGCACACCATTGATCGCTTGGCCGTTCGTTTTCCCATCGACTCGACCTGCTTTGGAAGGGCCATCGATAAGCCCTGTCGGCTGCGTCTCAACGATCGCATAAGTCCCTTTAGGGAGGCCTTCAAATCGATATGAGCCTTGAGCATCAGTCAATGTCGTAGCTACTGTTTGACCTTGATCATTCAGCAATGCGATACGGACACCTTCGAGTGGCCGTTTACCTGCTGGATCGGTCGCGAAGCAAGGGTATCCTGGCAAAGCGATGCAAACGTGACCTGTTAAGGTCGATGGCTCCAGTTCACCGAAGTTGTATTCGAGCCCGACATCACCGCCGTTGAGCAGAATATTGCCGATGGTGTCGTTAGCAAGCAGCACACCTCGTTGTTCGCTGCCGACACGTCCAACGGAATCCTTGCCATCAAACAGCCCCGAAGGTTGATTCTCGAATACTTGATAACGACCTGCGGGCAAGCCATCGAATCGATACGATCCATCCGCTAAGGTCGTCGTGCTTGTTTGAATCTTCTGACCGGTGATGGTCTCGATAGAAACCAGTTCGATCGTGACTCCTGCGACACCCTTTTCTTGAGAATCCCAAAGGCCATTATCGTTGTTGTCGAGGTAGACGGAACCTGAGAGGGAAGCGGGGATAATTTTTTGGGTAGCGTCTGCCGCCACACCTGCGGTTCGATCACGCCGGCCGTCTGCGTTATCTGCTGGTAGGTTCAGCGCAAATCCAGCGCTGCTTGCGTTTCCTAACAGGGTGTCATAGCGATTGAGAAACGATCCCCTTGTGGTTGCAACTTCGTAGTCTGGCGCACTAAAGGTAGCGGTAAGCCGGCTACCTTCGAATTCAGCACCCGAGGTTACCGGGTCGAGACCTTCGTTGAACTCGCTGATGTCGTCGACCGAGTAAAGATGCTGAACTTCGTCAACATCGATCGAGAAATGAAGTTTGTCACCAGCAAAGAAATTCTCAAACGTAAGGATGACCTGCATCGATCCGTCTTGGACAGATGCCGTTACTTTGGCGTTCGGGTTTTTCGCTTCGAGCGAGATGATTTCGAAGTGGAAAGCGTGATCGGCACCGCGACTCGGGATGCTTGTTCCACCGACAATGGTCGGAGTTTCATCGGTGTCGAAGAAATTGTCTGCGACGCTATATCCCGCCGTTCCTTGATCGGTGTCGATAACCAGTTGGGTTAATTGCGTCCGTGCAGCCCCTCCTTCGAACGTAACGAAGAACGAATCGCCATGGGCGTCGGATCCGGTGTCTTCTTCGATGTATACGCCACCGATCCAAACGGTGCGATCAGACTCCTGCGCCAGGGCAGATTCAAAAGCAATGGCAGACTCAAGAGGCGTGTTCGTGATAGCGGTGGACGAAGCGAGAGGCTCTGCAAATAGCGAGGGCTCGGCGAATCCACTTGCGTCGAAAAGGTCGCGGCGTTCGAGTCGTTCAAGCGTGCTTCGACGAAACTCGATCGGGTTGCTAACAAACCACTCTCGTAGCTTGCGCCCCCATGATCTCAGACTTCTCTTATCGTTCGAGTGTCTCATCGAATCCGCTCCTGAGCACCCGAGTTTTCGAACTGTGCGCTGACCGGATGGATAAATCGTCCTTCGTCATCTAAATGAATCAGAGCATCGGAGATGTTCCAAGATCGAATCGTGGTATCGAAGCTTCCTGAATAGAGAGAATCTCCATGAGATCGAAGTACGGCGATGGTTCCATCATGTCCGATGAGTTTGCATCGACCAGCAAGCTTGCCGGTTTTTGGCAACGCGATTTCTTTCGCTACTACGGTCCCTTCGGGGACCACATTTGAAACTTGGAACGTTCGACCACCGCCGAGGGACTTCGAAGGCTGCACGAGACGAATCGTGTTATCGCTCCCCGAAACGGCATACCGTTCTTCGCTCAAACGCTCGATAGCCATCAAGCGTCCTGCGCCAACATCGAGCTGGTATTGAATCGATTCCGATTTGCGATCGATCCCGACCAGTCGTCGGTCTTCTGCAACGCTGTAGATCAGACTGTCGTCGGCTGAAAAGACCAATGCTCGAATGCGATTCGTATGGGCTTGAACCTCCATCACGCATTCACGCTGTTGATCCATCACCGCAGGAACACGGTCCAAGTCAATCAAACGGACGGCACCGTCTCGGCCTCCATAAGCCAAGGTTCGCTGATCGCTTGAGATTGCTAAAGCGCGAATATCGGAGCACTCGCTGGTGTGATCGACCGACCACTTCATACGATCCAGATCCAAGCGATAGATCGAGTTCGAGAATCCTGCTGCAATCAAAGAGTGCTCGCCGATAAATTTGATCGTAAACAGGGCGTGTGCGACCCGTTGTGAATTGATCCGTTCCCATGCCGATGCTGAAACATCGGCTCCACTGCCGGACCCTTCATTGGGTCGCACATCTCTGCGCCAGACTTGCAATGTTCCGTCTTTGGCGCACGAGGCGAGCCACTTTCCATTTGCAGATATCTCGATGGCTTGCACCCAGTCGCGGTGAGCATCAAGCAAAGATGCATTAACGTAAGGCTGATTTGAACTTTGCAAAGCAAACCAACGCAATCCATGATCATCACCGGCAGCGGCCGCATATTGGCCCGAAGGATCGATTGCCAAAGCCGTAATCACGGGGCTTGGACGGCCTTCCGTCAACGGAGCTAGACGCATTACAGGGGGCACTGAAAGAGCTGTCGGCACAGACGGCGCAGCCAGCACAGCCGCTGCAACCGGATCCTGCGGGGTGTTCCCCCAAGCGTTCCTGGTTATTGCAAAGGTGAGTCCTAGAGCGAGCGAATTGTTCAGGAACGAACGACGCGCAATCGTATTTCGAGGATTCATCGAGTGAACTCCTTCGTTTCGCATCGTAAAACTCCTTATTGGCACCGCGTAATCAAGACACACTTCGAGCTTTCTCGACTATCGACTGCACCAGCTGATCCTCTTTTGAGAAACCAAAGCTAGAATCAAAGGGGTGCGTTCTGCGATCCAGTTGGGGAATCTGTAACGGTTGCGAGGAAGGGAAATTTCAAAGATGCAAGTCGGAACCTTGCGAGATTTTCTTTTCGGGTCATTGCGACGGCAGTTCCTCGTCCCGCTCGTCTCGCTGTTGTTACTGATCAGCCTGACCGTCACATTCTCCGCGCAGCAGTTCGCAGTTCGATCGGCTCGCATTGCAACCGAATCTCGGCTTCGAGACCTACTGGAACTTTGCAAGCTTGAGCGGTTTCCCCTAACGGAATCTGTCTTGGGGCAAATTGGGGCATTCGCGGACTGCAAGCTACAGATTGTCGGCGAGGTTGAAGTAACCGATAAGCTGTTCGATGTGTTGGGTGAAGATTCGATTCGTTACGATGGATTCGCGATTGAACTTCCACCCTCACAATCGGCTTTTGAGCCGACCTCTTCTCGACGTTTTCTGCTGGCACTTACCAGCCCTCGTGATCGCTTGGAGAGGGCAGCCCAAGCGTTCTGGTTGCCGATGGAAACGGGAATCTTGTCGACCCTTGCGGTCGGTATCGCCGCTTTATGGATCGCAAACCGCATGGTTCGCCGATTAGAACTCCTTGAACATCAAGTGCAGCGCATTGCGCAGGGCGATTATAGCCAGAGTTCTAACCAACCGAATTCTGACCAAGAGGGTGTTAGCCAAAAGGGTGATAACCAGCAGCTTACTTCGCAAACCGTGCCGAGCGATGTTAGTTCAAAAGACTCGATCGCATCGCTTACTCGCACGATCAATGCGATGAGTCAACAGTTAGAAAAGGCACAAGGCGAGATCGCGAAGGCGGAGCGCGCACGCTTGATCAATGTCTTGGCTAGCGGCATGGCACATCAACTTCGCAATAGCCTCGCAGGTGCATTGCTCTTATTGCAAACCATGTTGAAACGGCTTACGAACCCTCCCGATGAGATTCCATTCGCGATCCAGCAAATTCAACTTGCTGAAGAGTCCATCCGTCGACTGCTTACGATAAGCCGCCCCGGTCGGCATGTGGAGGACCAACCGATGAGCATCGCTGAAATTCATCGCCAGCTTGAATGCTACATTCAATCAATCGTCGCCCACCATCAACTTCAGTGGCGTATTCGGTGCGACTCGGACGATCCAACTATCGAACTTGGCAGAATCGTATCGGCTGGCAGCTCCGTGGTAAGCTCTCTGCTGAATCTTGCGATGAACGCCATCGAAGCGCACCTGGAGACTGCTCAAGGAGCGGAAACTGGCACTACAGCGATATCAGGGATCGTCGAGTGTGTTTACCGATTCGATCCCTCGGACGAAATGCATCACTGGATCCTTCGCGATAATGGGCCAGGTCCCGATCCAGCAATTGCAAATCAAATGTTCGACCCTTTTGTTACCGGGAAACGAGAAGGCGTCGGACTTGGATTGCCCACCGCAAGCATGCTTGCAAAACAGCTTGGCGGGGATCTTCAATGGAGACGAAAGGATGGCTGGACAGAGTTTGAGTGGACAATTTCCGCACGCACAATGGGCAAAATTAGTCCACCGCAAGAATGAGCTTCGTCGAGCAGATTGCGTAATAGCGATAGACGTTCGGTAAGCAAGCTGGACAATAGACGAACATATTAATCAATACGTTCCGATGCAGTTTTCATAACAAGGTACAGCCTAATGAGCACCATTTGGATTGTCGACGATGAACCTGCAATTTGTTGGGCGTTGCGATCAAACCTTGAAGAGAACCACCATCAAGTGGAAGTTTTCTCAGCGGCCGAACCGGTTATTAAAGCATTGAAGAAACACGTACCGGATCTGATGCTGCTCGATATTCGGCTCCCGGGCCTAAGCGGCCTGGAGCTTCTTGAACGGGTCAAGAAAGATCATCCTGATCTCCCGATCATCTTGATGACAGCTTTTGGGGATTTGAAGACGGCAGTCCAAGCCGTTCAAGGATCCGCATTTGAATATTTGACCAAGCCTTTTGACTTAGAAGTCGCACTGCAATCGGTGCAACGCGCGTTGGCCCTTCGGCACCTTCATCCTGCCGCTATCCCCAACGGTGACACAAATTCGTCTCGCGAAGCAGGATCTACTGGTGATGGTAAGGGATCGAAGTCCCATGCAGCAGAGCTACCCGAAGCCGAAACGATCCTTGGTAAGTCGCCGGCGATGCAAGCTGTGTACAAACAAATTGCGATGGCCGCTTCGATCGACTCCATCGTCCTGATCGAAGGTGAAGAAGGGACCGGTAAGAACCTCGTTGCAGATCGCATCCATAAGTTCAGCCAAAGACGCGATAAGCCTCTACTGATGATCAGCGCGATTCCTGGAAAAGACATCGAGTTCGAATCCGAACTTTTTGGTTCCGGCCGAAGTGAAAGCGATGCACTGCAACCGTTGCGAACCGGTCTGCTTGAGCTCGCCGATGAAGGCACCGTCCTTATCGACGAAGTGGGTGCTATATCGTTGACGAATCAATTGCGACTGATCCGAGCGATCGAAAGCCAATCCTTCTGCCGCATCGGCGATACCGACCCCAAAAAACTTCGGTGCAGACTGCTGTTCACATCGAGTCATAGCGTCAAGAAACTTCTTGCCGAAGGTGAACTTGATCGGCGTCTAGCTTCGCAGCTTGAAGTCTTTCGCGTGGAGTTGCCACCGCTGCGCGAGCGACGCGACGACATACCGTCCATGGTACATATCTTCCTTAATTCGAAGTCTTTACCAGCCGGAGTACGGATAACGAAACAAGCTCTCGAAGAGCTCAAGAAGAGAAACTGGCCGGGGAATATTCGCGAGTTACGCCATACAATCGAGAAGGCTGCCGTACGATCCTCCGGTGGGATGATCCATCTCGAAGACCTTCCTATCGAATCATCACTCTCGAATCATCCTTCGAACCAACCCGAATCCCAATTGCAGCTTGAGCGGGCCGCAAACGCTTGGACGACCGAATACCTTGCGTCCAAATCGGCCACCGATTCTACCGAAGCGGGTTCGAATTCTGGCCAAGAAGAAGGGCTGCCGGGAATGCTCTACGATGAGTTCCTCGGCGTGGTCGAACCAGCGTTGCTCAAGACTGTCTTAGATCATCTACAAGGAAACCGAGCGGCAGCGGCAAGCATGCTAGGATTGCACCGATCAACGCTGCGTCAAAAGATGAGACGTTACCGGCTCGATGGTGACAAGTGATCGTTCCATAACATAACTTCGGTCACACCACTCTTCGCTGGCAGTTTGTGTTTGAAGAGGATTCGAACTTTGCTGCTGGAGACGGGTTTGAATCGAACTTCGTTCCATTGGCTTCCGGCTGGTTTTTCCGGCCGATAAATGGCTTCTTCTGCTCGCTCCCATTTATCGTCGCCCCAATACTCAACTGCGTACGATTCCGGAGCTTGTACCCCCCCTCGATCGTCGTAAATCGCTAATTCGATTCGGTTGAATGAAGTAGCTTTTCCTAGATCGAGTTCCAACCAATCCTCCTCGCGTGTGGACTCGTAACTCGTCCAACGATTCACCGGGTTCGGATTGAAGACCGTTTTTCCGTCGTTGGACTTCTCTGGGGTTCCGCCGAATCGATCGCTGTGGGAAGCAGTCGCTTTCGGAAACTCCGCACCGCTTGGACGGTATGCAAGGTTACCGGTCGGTGGTGGTGCGACTTCATAAGGCACCGATGCTTTTCCCCATCCTTCGATTTCCGTGATCCCAACACGCATGCCCGACTGCGGCTTGAGTTGTATGCGGATTCTTTCGATCGGTATGCCGGATAGCTCGCCCGATACTCCGCCCGTGAAATTGAATCGCGTTGGACTATGCCCCCGCAATTGGCTTTGCTCCATCGCAATGGGCTTCCCCCATTGACCGCTGGACATCGTTGTCAGAGTGATCGCTTGTGGCAAGGCTACCGAATTAGGTTTCGCCGTTTCCTTGCTAAGCGATTGTGTGTCATCGAGCAATAGAACTTGTAAACTCTCCAAAGTGCGAGATGTTCCTAGGTCGATATCGATCTGTACTTCATCGCTCGAAGCGCTTTCCCAGCGATTGGGTGGATGTTGTAGATACCAGTAATTCCCATCGTGAAGTTTGGCGATAGACGTCCCGTTCATGGTGCTTGAAGCTGTTATCCTAGGAAAATACAACCCGTCGTTACCGACAAGATGATTGACCATTCTTGTAGCTTTATCGCTCGACTCCTTCGATGCCGCCTCAGCTACACGAGCCGCTGATTCGATTCGCGTTGGGAATTCAACAACGATTGGTTCCAGCGCCTTCGATTCTTTAGCTAGTTTCCCATCGATGTAAATTCGAAGCCCTTGGCCTTTACCATAGTGCGCACCCGTTCGATCCCAAGCAACGCTTACCTCGTGACCTTGGATCATTAATCCATCGAGCGCGAAGTAATCCCATGAACTCGGAGCTAGAGGCCGAATCTCGATGGAGTTCTTCGTTTTGCTGTTTGCTGTGGTGGGTTGGATTCCTACGAGACCGGTGATGACCAAGTCACAGAAACCGGAATGGAAATAATGCTCACTGTGGTTGTATCCATCGTGTCCTTCGAAGGACCCCGTATCGGGATGGAGGGCTTCGGCCAGATACGGTCGTCCTTCCTTGCGATGTGACTTGGCGTAAATATGAAGCAGTTCAACGTAGTCTTCTGGGGTCACCCAAGGGGTTTTCCGGGACTGAAGCAAGTTCGCAAGGGCCTTGAGGGTCTGCGTGGTGGCATATGGCCATGATTGACCAGACCACCAGCAGCAACTTTTTTGCAGAAGGAACATCGGGTCGTTGCGTTCAACGGTGCTTGGCCCGTAATCAGCGTAGAAACCGTCGCGATCCATGAGCTTCGCCCAAGCGACATCGTAGGCACTGATGTCGATGTTTTCGGTCTCGCTTGCATTGGAGGGTTCAAGCATACCGAACTGCCAGGGGACGTAACCGATCAATTCGCGGCCATGAGAGTCACCCGCAAATCGACCTTCTTCGTACACCAGCGTTCCAGCGGAGATGTTGTAACCGTCGCGGTTCTCATCATTTTTAAACATCGGAAAAAAGAATTTCCGATTCGGATCCCACAGCTTCTCCATCGTTGTCTTTCGCAACCCATCAGCAAAAGATTCGTACTTCTGAGCCGTATCGAGTTGTCCGAGGCGCCGAGCCATGTGAGCGATGGCCTTGGCATCCGCCCACATGTAAGCATTGAAGCTTGGGCGATAGCTCGGTGCACCTCGCAAGATATCTTGCGTTTGCCGACTAGCGATATTGAACTCCATTCCATCGTCGTGTCCCGTTTGCCAGAACAATCCGACAGCAGGATCATAATGCCGGCGTTTCCATCCTTCGTAGTTCTCGATGAGTTTAGGTAACAAGCGTTCGATGAGTTTCGGATCTGGGTGGATCGCATCGAGAGCCAATACGCTGTCGGCTAACCAAGTCGAGTAGTTGCGAGGCTGAGCACCTGGCGTTTCCAGCCAATACGTGGCATAGTCCGCTGCAATACCGTTTTTGCGCAACCACCTTACTTCGTACAACTGATGGCCAGCAGGGCAACTGATCGCACCATAGGCACCGGACCAGAACGGTCGATCGATGAATTCCGTGAACAAATATCCTGTATCGGGATTCCCGTACGTAAGATGTTTTGTGATGAGTTCCCAACGATAGTAATAGGTCGTGAGTATCTCGGGATCTGGACAATCGAAGAAAGGGATATTCTCAACGTACCAATCCCAATCTTGATTATCGAAATACGTTTGCTCGCGAATGGTTTTCTCGCGATCGATTGTTTGTGCCTGCGACGTTCGCAAATGCGACGCGCTGAACAAACATACTATGGCAACCGCGATGACTTGTTGCATGCCTTGAGACACGCGTGCACTTACGATCGAGCGGATATTTCTTATCGAGGCGATGTTCATTGAGCTCTATTCTTCGGTTTTCAGTTCTACGTTGGATTTGGTCCGTAAGGAGTCGCGATCAATTTTTGGTTCTTCGGGAGTTTTAATGGACGGAATTAATTCGTGTCGGTTTGGCAGCGCGGGGTTCTTTCAACCAAACCGTAGTCGTGCTCGTAATCGAAATCGGCCTGTAGAGGTGTTATGTTTGTTCAACACACGCCCCCCCTCTTAATGCAACTGAGCTGTTCCCGTAATCCCCGTACGAGTACGAGCACGAGCACGAGCACGAAAGTTGGCCACGATCGCAATCATATTGGCCACTATCTTCCTTATTAGCCAGTGTTCTTAATGACCGGTAACTTCAGGCCCCTTTGTTGTCTCATCCTTTGGAATCGCTTTCATTTGACGTGAGCCAGCGATAAGGAAATAGAAAACGGGGGTTAGGAAGATACCGAAGAAGGTCACGCCGAGCATTCCGGAGAATACGGCGATGCCAAGGGTCTTGCGCATCTCCGATCCTGCACCGCTTGCGAGTACTAGCGGGATAACTCCGAGGATAAACGCAAAGGAGGTCATCATGATGGGACGAAGCCGCATGCGGCAGGCTTCGACCACAGCTTCGCGACCTGTCTTACCTGACTCCTGCAATTGCTTGGCAAACTCAACGATCAGAATCGCGTTCTTGCTCGCCAAACCTACAAGCACGACGAAACCGATTTGAACGAAGATATTGATATCGAGTCCGACCATCGCAACCCCTGCTACGGAGCAAAGCAAACACATCGGTACTACCAAGATCACGGACAAGGGAAGAATGGTGCTTTCGTATTGAGCTGCTAGCACTAAGAACACCAAGACTACCGCCATACCGAAGACCAACAGAGCCGTGTTGCCTGCTTGCAATTGCAGATAGGTCAATTCGGTCCATTCCGGTTTTATACCGGCGGGTAATTTCTGATCGAGAATACGTTGAACGCTGTTCACCATGTCGCCGGAGCTTAAGCCCGGAACGGTAGCTCCATTGATCGACGCGGCGACATCCCCGTTGTAGCGAGTGACCATCGCGGGTCCGAGTGTTTCGCGGATATTTGCGAAGGTCGCAAGAGGAACCATCTGTCGCAGCAACGTTCTTACTTTGAATTGTCCGACTTGTTCGGGTGTTCGGCGGTATTCCGGATCAGCTTGCACGTTGACTTGCCAAGTTCTTCCGAACTGATTGAAGTCGTTCGCGTAAGCACCCCCGAGTTGGACTTGGAGTGTATTGAAGACATCTTGTAATGGTACGCCGAGCGTTTTGACTTTTTCGCGATCGATATCGACATACATCTGCGGAGTGTTCGATCGGAAGCCGTTGATCATCGCGAGGATTCCCGGCTCGCTTGATCCTGCGACTGACACATCGTCAGCTACCGATTGAAGGTTAGCTAACCCGAGGTTACCAATGTCGCGCAGCATCAGTTTGAAACCACCTGCGCTACCGATACCATCGACAGGAGGTGGTCCGAAGACCGAGACGATTCCTTCGTCGACCCCTTGGGCTCCGAGCTTACGGATTTTCCCTGCGATGACTTGGGCTTTCTTCTCCGCTTCTTCTCGATGATGGAACGGTTCGAGGATCACGAACATGCTACCGAAGTTCGAGCCGACCGCGTTTTGAACGAACGATTGTCCGGTTACTCCCATGGTATGGTCAACACCTGGGATTTCGCCGCAGAGCTTTTCAAATTGATCCATGACTTCTCGGCATCTTTCAAGCGAGGCCGAGTCGGGCAACCGGACGTCAACCAGCAGATAGCCTTTGTCTTGAGGCGGGATAAACCCAGTTGGAGTACGGGTCATCCCATAATAAGTCGCAGCGAGGAGTCCGACGTAGAGGAGCATAACCAAGGCTCGACCGGTGATGAGTCGCGAGACACTGCCGGCGTAGAGGTTAGAAGTCCAAGAGAAGAACTTGTTGAATCCTCGAAAGAACCAGCCGAGCAGCGCGTTGAGCACTTTGGATAGCGGGTCGGTTTGTTGAGCTTTGGGTTTCAGTAGAACCGCGCACAGAGCGGGGCTGAGGGTCAGCGAGTTCACTGCGGAGAAGAACGTCGAGACGGCGATGGTAACAGCGAATTGCCGGAAGAATTGACCGGTGATTCCCGAGATAAAGATACAAGGGATAAACACGCACATGAGCACGAGGGAGATCGCGATGATTGGCCCGGAGACTTCGGACATCGCTTTGACGGACGCGTCGCGGGGACTCATGCCGTGTTCCAAATGATGCTCGACAGCTTCTACTACCACGATAGCGTCGTCGACGACGATACCGATAGCGAGGACGAGTCCGAAGAGAGAGAGGTTATTCAAGCTATATCCGATACCGTGCATTACAGCGAACGTACCGATAATAGCGACCGGAACAGCGATCAGTGGAATGACGCTAGCGCGCCACGATTGAAGAAACGCAAGCACCACAATAGCGACAAGCAGGATCGCGTCGCGCAGTGCTTTGAAAACTTCCATGATCGACTCGGAGATAAACGGAGTCGTGTCATAAACGATCTTGTAATCGACACCTTGAGGGAAGTTCCCTTTGAGGCGTTCCATCTCAGCGCGGATCCGTTTGGCGGTATCGATCGCGTTGGAGCCTGGTTGCTGATAGATCGCCATCCCGATCGATGGTTGACCGTCGAGTGTACAAGATGTGTCTTGGTTTTTCGCACCGAGTTCGATACCACCATAGGTACGGTTGTTGGAGAGTGTTCTAGAATCGGAGATCACATCGCGCAAATAAACCGGGGTACCCGATAGACTTGTGCCGACAACGATACCTCGGAATTCTTCAGGCTGAATTAATCGACCTTTGGTCGAGAGTGTGTACTGAAAAGCTTGGCCAGGCAGCATTGGCTCGCGTCCGAGAGCACCAGCCGCGACTTGGACATTCTGTTCGCGGAGAGCTTGCATGACATCGCTGGTGGTAATCCCGAGTGTTGCCATGCGGGTGGGATCAAGCCACACGCGCATCGAGTAGTCGAGCTGGCCTAGAAAGCTGATATCGCCCACGCCTGGGATACGAACAAGTTCATTGCGCAGTTGGATAAAAGCGTAGTTGCTCAAGTAGAGTTGGTTTCGCGATTGGTCAGGGGAGACGAGGTTAACCACAAGCAAAATGCTTGGCGAACGCTTCTTTACCGAAACGCCAGTTTGTTTGACTTCGCTCGGCAGGGTAGGGGTCGCAAGATTCACGCGGTTTTGCACGAGGACTTGCGCCATGTCCAAGTCGGTTCCGACTTCGAAGGTTACTGCGATGCTGCAACCGCCGTCGTTGGTACATTGGGTCGACATGTAGAGCATTTTCTCGACGCCGAGAATTTGCTGTTCGATCGGTGCTGCGACCGTTTCGGAAACGACCTGAGCACTTGCTCCGGGATACAAGCACGAGACTTGAATTGTCGGAGGGGTGATATCCGGATATTGGGCGATAGGTAGTTGCCAGACGAACACAGCGCCGGCGAGGGTGATGAGGATAGATATAACAGCGGCGAAGATCGGTCGATCGATAAAGAAGCGCGAAAGCATTGTTAAGCACCTACTTTCGATTCGCCAGTAGCGGAAGCTTCATTCGACTTACTTGGCTCGACCGGGGCTTGTGGTGCCGCAGGTTGATGCCCCATAGGATGATGTTCCGTGCGTTCGATTTCGAGTGTAGCACCTGGGCGGACGCGTTGAAGTCCACGGTAGATGATTTCTTCGCCGCTTTGTAGACCTTTGGTGATAACTCGTTGATCGCCGACGAGTCGACCTAGTTCGACTGTCCGACGAGCCGGTTTTTTATCTGCTCCTACGACGATGACGTAGCGTGTGTCTTGATCGACTCCGATGGACTGTTCGGGAACGACCACGGCTTGATAGGGTTGAGAGACGGGAACCCGAGCGCGAACGAACATGCCGGACTTGAGCAAGTTATCTTGGTTATTGAAGATCGCGCGGAGTTTGATCGAACCGGTTTTCTCGTCGATGCGATTTTGAATGAAATCCAATTTGCCTTGGTGAGGAAAATCCTTTTCGTCGGCGAGTTGGATAGCGCAAGGAATAGAGAGATCTTTGAGTTGTTTGTTTTGTTGGGCGGGGTCGTTAATTTCGCTGGCTTCTTTGCGTTCCATGCGTTGATATCGGAGAACAGATTGTTCATCGACATCGAAGTAAACGAACATCGGGTCGTTTTTCACGATCGTGGTTAGCAGGGTACCGGTTCCGAGTCCACCGGTGACGATATTGCCTGGGGTGACCAGAGCGCGATCGATACGACCTGCGATCGGGCTGCGGACTTCGGTGTACTTCAAGTCGAGTGCGGAGATTTGGGTATCGGCTTCTGCCGCGACTTGTTGCGCTTGGGCTTCGGTCAATGCAGCGACGTTCTCTTCGTATTCTTCTTGGGAGATCGCTTGAACGTCGATCAAGGACTTGGCGCGAGCAAGTTTGCTTTTTGCGAGTCCCACGCGAGCTTTCATCAAATCGATTTTAGCAAGTGCTTGCTGATTGACTGCTTGGTAGACGTCGGGTTCGATTTTAAAGAGAAGTTCATCTTCGCTAACGGTTTCACCGTCGGTGAAAAGGATTTCTTTGATGTATCCGGTTACGCGAGCGCGGACTTCAACCGTTTCGGAGGCATTTGTTCTGCCGACGAATTCGTCATAGTCGGTCACTTCTTGGGATTGAGCCAAGACGGTAGCGACTTTCATCGGTAGTTGGGGGGGCAATTGGGGTGGTTTCGCGCACCCGACCAAGACGAGTAGCCCAGAGCTGAGCAAGCCCGATTGGCGAGCGCAGATTCGCAAGATATTCATAGTATTTTTGTCAATTAAGGGTGTTCATCGCCAGAGAGCGAAAGGACATGTAGTATAGCTTGCGCGGGGAGCTACCCCAAGTCCCACAGCGAGAGGGTCGATTTGCGAAAACGCGGCGATTTGCAACCATCGGTTTTCCGCCCCAAAGGGGCACAAGGTGATAGCCCAGGGCAACGCCCTGGGTAAACTGGCCGATATACCGCGCAAGGCCTGAAAGGGGCGATACGAGAAGCCCACCATAGCCATCGTCGGTTGACGATGATGATTTCCGATTCGGTTCATTTAAATGTGATGCTCATCATGCTTGGCTCGGGAATGGGTCCGAGTCTTACTACACGGAAACCGATGTCATCGGCAGAACTTGTCATGCTCGCCGATCGGCGGGGCATTGGTCGAATGGTTTGGAGTATACGGCCGTTAAGCTGGCTCGACCGCTCGCAATCGCTGTGGGTAGAACATTGTTTTGGATCAACGTGAAATGGTTTTCCGACTGATCCTTGTTAGTTGTACATCGGTGTCGGCCACTAATTTGTTTCGAGAACTTCAAGATCCCAGCGTTTGGATTTATCGCATTCCCACCGGAATTGAGGGGAAGGAGTACCAGTACATCAGGTTGATGCGATTGCAGCGACTGTTAAGGAACATGAGCAAGCCACCGTTGCAAGTATCGGTTAAGAGATCTACTTTTACGATCCCAAACAGCCCATCGAAACTCATGCGCATGTCGATGGGTTCAGCATGAAGTCGGATTGGACCCTCGGGGTTGATTGCGAGGATCGCTTAAGAGACTTGTTCGAGTATTTCAGCAAGCTAGTTGGTAGCCGATAGCGGTATGCAGCTCGTGATCCCTGAAGGTAGTTTGATTTTGATACCTATTGGAGCTGGGATCGAGGTTTGTACACGAAGGAAAGCGGAGGATGCTGGCGTCGTTTTCGCCAGCCTGCGTTTCTAATGGTAGAACAATCCGACCGAGAAATCAATTGACTGGCAGAACAGAGTACCAGTCAAATGAAAGTTTTCGATTTGAGCGAGGCGACACGCCCAGCGTTGGGCAGTCACTTCACGGCGAAGTCTTGGCATGATGAACTCTAAGCAGAGGAATTGGAGGTTGGACGTGACTTGCCAAGTCTACCTCTCAAATCAATGCAAAAAAGTTGCGAATTGCTGCGTGATTTTACGCTCACGTTACACAAATGGTTTGCGCTAGGGATCACGTCGGCGAGCTTTTTTTTGCGCATACTCACGCAATCCGCGTTCCGATAGACGCCACTTTTCAATCTCTCTAGACCATGATCGACCGGCAAACTCATCTTTGACTCGCTCTTTCTCCACAAGGAGAAATTCGATAGCCAATAATTGGTTTCGAATCATGTCGAGCGAATCTTCGGTGATTTCACCGAATTCCGTTTGATGGATTGTCGTCGACGCTTGACGAGATATTTCATTTCGAAGCATGGACGTGAGATCTCGTGTAGCATTGTAAACGGAACACCAACCTATGAGCTTAGGTGCTACCAAATCGAAGATGCGATTCCACTTTATGGTGAGTGCTACTTCTTCCAGTTTTTTCTTCGAACCTTTCTCCGTGACATCAATCGCAACTTCGATCTCGTCGTCTCCCCACGCGATCAATTGCTTGCAACTATCAACCTCCAATTCACCGATGCGTTTCGCAAGACTGTCTCGCTCTGCTCTAATTGCCTCATGCGCGACTCGAAGATCTTCGATTTTTTTTGAAAGGGCAAAATTATCATCAGCAATGTCGCCCCTTACCCATCCAACGCGAGGTCGCAAGTATACCGTTTGACTGATCGACGCGAGTACGTCGGTCGCAAGCTCATGCTTCGTCAACCAGGTACGGCGATTGTGACGTGTTTCGATCCTACTCCTGAATTCGTTAAGCTTGTCTAGGTTAGATTTTTCAACATGCTTATTAGGAAGGTTCTCGGGGTTTTTGTGCAAGAAAGCAAGAACCGGTAGTCCGTGCTCGTTCGCGTAATCGTACTCCATTTCGGTGTAGCTTTTGCCCTCTTTCCCAATCGAACCGTACCGACCACCTACGACCAATACGTAGTAGTCGGACTGGTCGATAACCCGCTTGATCACTTCCCAGGATTCATCTGTGTCCGACGGAAAGAGTTCCATTCCTACGACGAGGTACCCCGCTTTTTGTAATGCTGCCATGACCTCTTTTCGTTCCTCTTCCAAGTCGAGAAACGTAGAGCTGAGAAAAACTTGGTAGCGTTTGTGCATAATAATCCGTCCGGTTGGAAATCCAATTAAGATACCAAATCATGGTCATTGCCGTCATCTTCGGTGCTAATTTTGGACACACAATTAATGACCATTTCAAGTTGCACTCACATATTGAGTATATTTTAAGGTTCTGCTAGGTGTTTTGGCACAGCGTAAGTCGCGTGAACGCTTGTTAGGTTTAGCTTTGTAGTTGAACGAACAGACATCGGTTGGGCGTCGGGGTGACTCTGCCCCTAACCCCCGAGGATTTATCGCATCGTGGCCGAAGGCTTGCGGCATGTGCGGGGGGGGGTGGCTCTCGACCTCCAAGTCGCTTGCGTTTACCTTCGGCATCGACTCAGACTGGCTTGAAATTTTCGCTAACCGCAATTCCGTATCTCGAACAGCCTTCTATTACGACAATTCGCACCGCCGTGCTTCTCTTGCTTAGAGAATACGGGGTAATAGATCCACTGCTTGCGACTTGACATTCTCTCGCATATCATCGCAGTAGCTTCTCCGAACCAAAACCCCGAGGTTTGTCATGCCTTCCACGGATCCCGTCGTCCGATTCTGCCCCCGCTGCGGCGGAAAAGCCAAAGCGAACGCTGAACTCTTTTCCAACCCGCAAACCTGCCCGACTTGCAAGTCCTCAGTACTGTTCTGGGATGTCACCAAAGAACCCAGCGGGGATTTGCTCGAAGCTGCAAATGTTAAACCTCTTCTCCCCAAAAAAGTCCTGGTCGGACTCCTCGTCGTTGCTATCGCTGCTTCGCTAGCCGTGCTCGTGATGTTTTTCATCGGACTTGTAGGCCCTCCGTTCACCTTGGCCGCCTTGTTCCTCGCTATTGGTGGCTATTGCATCGCGATCTTTCTCGCTCAGCAATACAACGTCGGAATCCAAACAACACAACTCTCCCTACTGCTTTCCTCGATCGAAGCGACGCGGGAACAACAAAGCAGCCTCGCTATAAAATATTCCGCACTCAAGGATAACTTCCAAACACTCGTGGAATCGGCAACCAAAGATGCCGCAGAGGCCAAATCAAACTTCGATACGAATTCCGCAAAATTACAGACCGAGTACGAGACTCGCGTGAAATCCATCGAGCAAAATGCGGCGGAGAAGATCGCTTTCGCACTCCAACAGGCGAACCAACGCGAAAGCCAAGCAGCTTCCATCGTTCGTTCCATCTCTACGAAATACCTCAGTGAAACCCAAAAACAGTTGATCGCGAAACTGACCCCAGAAAATCTAACGCAGACCCAAGATAAATTCCTCAAAACGGTCGACTTCTGCCGCAAAGTCGGATTCGACCTGCCACCAGCGGAGGTCCAAGCGTTCCAAGACGAAATCAAAAAGGAGTATGCCGCAGCCGTCCGCAAACAACTGGCCCGTGATGAACAATCGCGGATCAAAGAGAAACTTCGCGAAGAAGCAAAAGCTGAAGCAGAATTCAACCGCGAAATGAAACGACTCGAACAAGAAGAGAAACTCCTCGAACGACTCCTGGCAGAAGCCCGAAGCAAAGCAACCGCGGAGTCCTCGGCTCAGATCGAAGAGCTCGAACGAAGGCTTGCCGAAGCAAAAGAGAAAGAACGCGCTCTGTCGATGGCACAGCAAACCAAAGCGGGCAATGTATACGTGATCTCTAACATCGGTAGCTTCGGTGAAAACATCTTCAAAATCGGTATGACACGCCGACTCGATCCACTCGATCGTGTCAAGGAACTAGGGGACGCTTCGGTTCCCTTCCCTTTCGATGTTCACATGATGGTCGCTTGTGACAACGCGCCTAGCATGGAAAACGAATTGCACAAGCGTTTCAATAATCATCGCCTCAACAAAGTGAATTTCCGAAAAGAGTTCTTCGCTGTATCCATCGAAGATATAAGGCGAGCCGTTGAAGACTTGCACGGGGAAGTCGAGTACGTAGCCGAGCCAGAAGCATTGCAGTACCGGGAGTCAGTTACCATGACCGACGAGCAGTTCGCTCTCGTCACGGAAATCTCCGCACAAGAAGGTCTTGACGATGAAGACGATGATCGTGACTAACCGCTCGATGATGGATTCTTAATAGAGGTAATGACGACGCGTTGGAATGATAAGGACATCAGAAGGCTTTGGCCCCTTTGGGTCACGGAACGATGCGACATACGCAACTTTCCCAAACTGGCATCATGAGGTAGCCCGGGATAAAGCACAGCGCCACACTTGCTAGGCTCAAGCTTCGCTGTTCGTCGTATCCGATGGGTGATGAGACTCTCTTGATACATCGATACATCAAGGTCTATCCGCAACGCACTCGCCACCAAAGACAACAGGCTCGTATTGCGGATACCCGCTCGTAGGCTACCGATAGAGAACCTATTCTTGCTCCGAATCGCAATTCGCATCATGAGTCTTTCTGCTTAATTATTGTCGATCGATCTCAGCGTTTGAGACCATGTCAGCTCGGATCCACGGGTTTTTTATTGGTCAAGCCGCGAGAAATTCTTCCCAAATTCAGCGCGGTATTGGCACTCAATCTATACGAGATTCGCTTACTGACATGTTGCTAGAAGTGAGCGTTCGTCTTGCATCTCCAAACACTGACGTGTCAAGCAGCATACCACGTAGGTACTAGATAACTGCCCGAACGACATAGGTACAAATCATGAATCGGACGATAAATCTTCTCGTAAAACAACTCGTATTAGCATGGATCGCTGCGTCGCTATTTACGGTTTCTAATTTCACCAATGTTCACGCGGGATTGATAGTAAACGGCGATTTTGAGTTGCACAATGTGGGTTTCTCCAGTGATTACGCCTTCACCGAGGGTGTGCAGCCTTTCCCAGGCTTAGGTGGTGGTCAATACAACATCGTTCACAATCCCAGCCCTTTCCATTTTGCGGCCGCAGACTATCGCGACCATACAACTGGCAGTGGCAACATGATGATGGTGAACGCAGACTGGAATCTCCAAAACCTGATTGTTTGGTCTCAGACAGCAACCGTCGAAAAGAATACGATTTATGAATTCTCCACCTGGATATCGACCTGGGCTATGGCAGGTGACCTGAATGTTTCCCGACTCGAGGTCAAGGTTAATGGTGTGTCCATCGGCAAGCACACAGCCCCCAGCAGTCGGGGAGTCTGGGAACATTTCTCAGCATCCTGGGAGTCAAAGAATAATCGATCAGCAACGATTCAAATTTATGAAATCGGAAGGGAAATTGGTTTTCCAGGTGGCGGTAACGACTTTGCTTTAGACGATATCAACTTCCATGCAACTTCAACCGTGGTCCCCGAACCTAGCTCCGTCTTAGTTTTTAGCCTCTGTTTGATTTACTTACGTCGTGCTCGACGATGCTTCTCGCCGAGCGAGAGTATCGATGGCTCGATTCTTTGACTTCGTTTGGGTCATAACCTGCTCGCTTCTACCCCGTCCCCAAATCAATGAGGAGTCTGCACCGTCACCTCATAGTTCCTACCCAGTTGTTCCGTATGTGGTGAAAACGTCTAAAGCGACAAATCGCATCGCGGGACACATGCCGCCCTTTCAGGGCTTGGGTCGCACGGTGGTCGCGTGTCCCAGGGCGTTGCCCTGGGCTTTCTCATCTTGCCCCTTTGGGGCATAAACGCCGCGGGATAAATCCCTAGAATTGTATATCCAGTTGAGGCGTGTCCATTGATCGCAATCTTTGATCGCAATCTTTGATCGCAACCTTTGATCGTGACCTTTGATGAGGTGTAACCCTTGGTTGCTACCTTACAGGGCATAAACATGGTCGGACTTGTGCTCGCCCTAGTCCTCGCCGCGTATGTTCTCGACGAGTCGCCATTCTCCGTCTTCTTCGCGCTCAAAGACCACCATGTGCGCTGTCTTCATCTCGATCAGTTCCCCAACTAACTCACTGGCCAGAAGTTCCATTCCGGGATTATGACCTATCGTTAGCACCCTTGCGCTCGAACCGGAGTGCTCGATGTAATTCCTGCGAATCACATCTGGTGCCGCTAAATAAAGTTCATCAAAATACAGGATCTCCGGTAAAGCTTGATCACTGTATTGGGACCAACTCTGCATGAGTCCCTTGAGCGTCTGCTGCGTCCGCACCGCTGAGGAACATAACACTCGCTCCGGTACGTAATCCAACTCAAGGAACTTCTCCCCAAGCAACTTCGCGGCCTTGCGTCCTCGTGCGTTCAACGGCCTGTCCTTGTCTCCAAGCGTCGGATCGTTCCAGTCGCTCTTCGCATGTCTGACTAGTATCCAACGCTGCTTGGTCATCGTCTCTTTCCCCCAGTAAAAACTCTCCTTCATCCGCATTATGCTTCGTCGCGTCTTACTATCTTAACTCATCTTCGTAGAATAGGGTTAAGGTATCCGTTTCAATCGTTAGCTGACTTTAATTTGGAAGTGGTCTGGTGGCCGAAGAGTTTGACTTCATCATTATCGGTGCCGGAACCGCAGGTTGTGTGATCGCTCGTAGACTTCTCGAACAGTCGTCTGCTCGAGTATTGCTCGTCGAAGCCGGTCCTGGTTACCCAAGCCTTTTGCTCAATCCACCTCTCCCCGGGATGAACCTAAGAAAGCATTATTCTTGGGGACAAAAAAGTATTCCTCTTCCGAAACTAAATAATCGCCAAATCGAATGGCCAATGGGCAAAGTCGTCGGCGGTTCGTCTTCGGTGAACGCGATGATGGTCCACCTTGGACACCCTTCGGACTATGACTCTTGGGAACAAGCCGGGAATCACGGTTGGTCCTTTCGCTCGATGGCTCCCTACTTCCAGAAAGCATTCGGCTTCCTTCCCGCCGACTATTTACCCGACAGCTCGGTAAGCGATCAGGGTGTCTTGAGCCTATCGGAACCAAGATATCGCTCCGGTTTTTCAGAAGCTTTTTTAGATGCTTGCGAAGACGACGGAATGGTTCGCGAAAAGCCACTTTTCGGATACGCTGCGGATGATGCATCACAAGGTAGTTGCGGTTACTACGCTGTGCTTCAACGCAACGGGGAGCGTTTTGAGACGGCTCGCGGATATTTGTTTCCTGTTCTCAAGCATCCTAATTTGACCATTCGATCTTCAGTCGATGTACGCAGAGTTTTGTTCTCTGCTGATCGTGCCGTAGGAATTGAAACCTCTGAAAATGCCCTTTTGAAAACTGCTTATGCTTCTACCGGTGTAATCCTATGCGCTGGCGTTTTTCAAACTCCCCGGATTCTGCAATGCAGCGGACTTGGTTCTGCACCTATGCTGCAAGCGGCAGGTATCAAACCACTTTTTGATCTTCCCGCTATCGGTTCGAATTTTCATGATCACGCCCGTGTCGGGATGACTTATGCGACGAACAAGGTATCACCAGGCTCGAAGCGTTGGTGGATTCCCCAAGCGATCCGTTATGCGATAAGCCGCAAAGGTGTCATGGTATCTAACTGCTGCGAGACGGGTGCTTTTTTTCGATCTGCCCCTGAAGTTACCGTTCCGGATATCCAGTTAACGACGCACTTTCAAACCTTCGGCTCTAACTCCGCTGTCGCGATCGATGTATGTCACTTGGCTCCTCGAAGCCGTGGCAGCATTTATCTTGATCCTAACGATCCCTACGGTGCACCTTTGGTGGACCCTAATTTCCTAGATGACCCCGAAGATCTGGCAGCATTCGCTGCTGGCATCTCTCGTGTTCGCTCTATTGTTCGCCACTCGTCATTACGAGATTTCTCCATCCTAGCGGAAACTATTCCTGGGGATGATGCTCGTGATCCTCAAGCGATAATCGACGCTATTTATCGGACGACCGACACTTCCTACCATCCTTGCGGTTCGTGCGCCATGGGCCCCGCTGTTAGCTCCCATGATCGTCCTGCTGGTGCTTTGAATAGCAACTTACAAGTCCATGGCACTGACGGTTTATGGGTCGCGGACGCTTCTGCCTTTCCTACCGTACCCTCTGGTAACACGACATGTGTTGTCGTCGTACTCGCCGAACGTGCTGCTGATCTTATCCTATCTGCCACTCGTTAATCAGCAGCTTGGCTATCGGCAGCTTTGCGTAAACTCGACCGCTCGATCACTTCCAAGTTTCCTAAAGCGGGGACTTTAACGCCCAATTTGGACCTGATGAGTTGAAGCACTTTCGCTGTTAGCTTTCGCTCAAAGACTGGCGCAAGATATTTCTGCATTCGGAAGCTTAGGTAATAAGGCTCGTTGCTAAAACCAGCATGAGCTTTGAATCTAGCTAAGGTCTCATTCGGTGGAACGCTTTGTCTACCTACGCACACCATCTGCACTTCTGGTCTAGATATGGCTTCTTTGGAAAAGGTGTAATACAGCAAGTGCGAAGCATACTTTACGGCTGGTTCTACCGCACCTTCGCGTCTGTTCGTTATCAATCCTTCACAGATAGACCCGAAGGTTAAATGAACTAGATAAGCAGCTATCTCGTTTTGATAGAAACATGCGTGAATTCGCAAGTTAGGAATTTTTACTGCTATACTCGCGATCTTTTTCCTACCTTCGTCACTTAGCAAAGGATGGTCGGGATTTAGGCTTTGGCCTCTACGTTGAAGTGTTTCTTGATCGCACCGTTTCCCCAAAGTCTGCCATTCTTCCCAAGTGCATTCGCGAGACTCCAGTTCCTGCATAGCCTTGTTGACTTGCTGCTTGAATTGCCTTTGAAGGTTTTTCAAGTCGTATGTCTTGTCTCGTAGAGTGTACATAGGCACTACGGTGCCTTCGTTCGTCGCGGTACCATAGACCGCTACGATGCGTCCCATTTTCCCTAACACTTCACGAACTTCTTTATCGTTCAAGTCAGGTAAGATGGTTGTGGGAGTAGCCATCACTGAAAACGATCCGCCATCGAACCAAATGGTTCCCCCTGCGGATAACGTTCTGTAGCCCCAAGCTTCGTAGAACTCTCGTAGGGCTTCTAAAACCTCTGGTGCTAACGTAGGCTTATTGCTTAGTTCCATCATTGGACCAGCTGCCATAGTGCTTCATCCATCAACGTTTTGGCTACCAACTTCGCCCCGTGAAAACGGCCTTGCTCGGTATGTCGGTTTGGTACGCTTACCACATACGCTTCTGCTGCCACCCCCGCCTTGGTTCCATTCTCGCTGTCTTCGAGAACCAGCATGTTCTTTGGATCTACACCCATCCTTTTCGCAGCTACTTGATAGATATCAGGGTGCGGTTTCCCTTTCCCTACTTCAGCTGCGGTTACTACGAAGTCGAACCGCTCGTAGATCCCTACCATTTGAAGAGCCTTTGTGGCAAAGGACTGAGTGCTGCTCGTCGCCACGCACTTGGGCATTTCACGCGATTCGATGGCTTGTAGAAATTCTTCTACCCCATGCATTAAACGCAACCGTTCTTCGAGAATCCCTTCGAAAATCTCATCGGTCTCTTTTTGCAGTTCTTGCCAAGTATCCGTAAGCCCTTCGTGTTCGATGACTACCCCGAAGGCTTCGGGTGCTGGCAAGCCTATCATGCGTTGCCTTACTTCTTCACGGTACGGCTTGCCTCTGCGTTGCAGCAGTATCTGCCCTACTTCTTCGTATAAGTCTTCGGTGTTGAGCAGAAGGCCATCCATGTCGAAAGCCACTGCTTGGATCGTCTTGCTACCCATCGGACGGTTGAAAACCTGTAGGTTGATGTTTCAAGTTGTAGTTTGATACCACGTTATACCAACAGCGAAAAAACCGTTGTTTGTTTCGCTTGGTTTGCCAAACACTTCTTATAACGTTTCCGCCACCGATCCAACAGGTTTTCCACCCTTGTTTATCACTCGATTATCCTGTGTTTTACTTGGGCTAATCACCTTCAAGGGGCCTTATTCAACAGCTTTGAAGGCCCCTCTACAACTACAACAATATTTTTAAATATAGATATCTAGAACAGGAACATCCTGTTCGAATCCTTTTTGGACGAATTACTTTCGCCGCATTGTCCAGCCATCTGGAAGGACCGCATCTTTGGTGACGATGCTGATACCATCGCGGACGTAGCAAGGAGCAAAGTCGTCTGAGTCGGTTAACCCTAAATTGTTGACGACTTGGACATGCCTGCCTATCCGAGCATTTTTATCTAGGATGGCTCCTTCTATCCAACTGCCCGCTCCAATCCCTACACACGGAAGTCCGTCGTTGGCTTTGCGTTGAACTTCATTGGGTGTTTCCATGTAGTCGGCACCCATGATGATGGTGTTCTTAATGGTCACACCTTCACCGATAACGCAACGCAAACCTATAACGCTGTTTTCGATTATAGAGCCTTTGCCGATTCTGCAGCCGTCCGCAACGAGCGAAGCGTTAACGGTGGCGCCATCGATCACGGTAGGTGGCAAGAAACGTGGTCGGGTGTAGACAGGACTGTCTGCTGAGAACAAATCGAAAGGAGGATTTGGTTTCGTCAAAGACAAGTTCGCTTCGTAGAAAGCTTTGATAGTACCGATGTCTTCCCAGTAATCATCGAAAAGGTGGATTTGGACTTTTCGAGAGCGGATGGCTGCCGGGAAAACTTCTTTGCCAAAATCGCTGTAATTGGTTTTGTTTAGAACATCGAAGAGAAGTTCTTTGTTGAAGATGTACAAACCCATACTTGCCAAGCAATCGCGACCCTTCGAAGGGATGCCTTGGGCATCAATCCATTCAGGAGTCATCGCGACCATATCGATTTCTTCTTTCGTCTTTGGCTTTTCCAAGAAACCGACGACGCGGCCGGTATCGTCGCAACGCATGATTCCCAAGGCATGAGCTGCCGAGCGGGAGACAGGAATCGAAGCGATGGTGACGTCCGCTTTGGAGTCGATGTGCGTTTGCAACATTTTGCGGTAATCCATGCGATACAATTGATCACCGCTGAGGATTAAAACGTACTTGCAGTTCTGATCATCGAAATAAATAAGATTCTTGCGGACCGCGTCAGCCGTCCCTTCGAACCAAGCCGTTTCGCTTTCCATAGTCTGCTGGGCAGCTAAAAGCTCGACGAAACCGCCGTCAAAGTTGTCGAAACGGTAGGTTTGGCGAATGTGTTGGTGAAGTGAAACGCTGAGGAATTGCGTAACGACATAAATTTTATTGATGCCGCTATGAAGACAATTACTTATAGGAATATCGATAAGCCTATATTTCGAAGCGAGCGGAACGGCAGGTTTAGCCCGTATTTTCGTGAGTGGGTACAGACGGGTACCTCGACCGCCCCCTAGAATAAGAGAGGTAACGCTTTTCATGTCCAAATTAGCCATCGGATGATCTCCCGCACGAGTTACCCTGATCGTCAGGGCTTACCTAATCATTTTAGCACGTAGGAAGACATCAAGCCCATCCCATTCGTATGAAACACTTTTGGATAACTAAAGTTACTGTCGAGGAATTAACCAAGGAATTGGTGAGTTTTGACTCGGTGAGCCACAGAAGCAACAGAGCGATTTCTGAGCGGGTGGCCGAAATCTTGCAAGACATGGGCTTTGAAGTCGAGTGGATTGAGTACAACGATGTTCAAGGGGTCGGCAAAGTAAGTTTGGTCTGTAAGAGGGATCCGGATCCGGAGAGCGATCCTGAGGCCACGGAAAGTGACAAAGGTGGGGTAGCGTACATGGCCCACACCGACGTTGTCCCTGTAGATGACTGGGACACAGGTTTTAGTGGGCCATTTGAAGCCGTGGAGAGATCCAACAGGTTGTACGGACGAGGTACTTGCGACATGAAAGGGTCTTTGGCTAGCGCAATCAAGGCGGTTAGCAGGATCGATAGGCAGGAGCAGAAGAAGCCAATCTACTTTGTAGTAAGCTCTGATGAAGAAGTTGGGATGGAGGGAGCTAAGCACATCGACAAGCGGTCGAAGTATTTCCAAGAGATGGTAAACAGGGGATGCGTAGGGATTATTGGCGAGCCGACGGAACTGCAAGTGGTGCGAGCTCACAAAGGGACTTTAGGCTACATCATACGCTCGAAGGGGATCAGTGCTCATACCAGCACAGGTGAAGGGACAAACGCGAACTATGCGTTGATCCCGATCTTGCCAAAGCTCCTTGAGCTGCGGGAAATGACGGAGCGAGATTCCGCATATCACAATCAAGCGTTCGATCCACCGACACTCTCTTGGAATATGGTATTGAGAAACGAGCCTTTGGCGGTAAACGTAACGACGGCTTTAGCAGAAGCGGTGTTATTTTTAAGACCGATGCCAGGGGTGAACGACCAACCGATCGTCGACGCCATCCATGCGCTTTGCAAGGAGTACCAATTGGAGTTGATCGAGAAGGGTCGCAATAAGCCTTGGGAAGTAGCAGCACAAGCCGATTGGATTCAGAAGATGCTCCAAATCGTGGGTGGCACGTCAGCTAAAGCGGTATGTTACGCGACCGACGGAGGGGTGCTTCAAAGGCTTGAGCAGATGTTGGTATGTGGGCCGGGGAGTATCGATCAAGCGCACCGCAAAGATGAATGGGTATCGATCGATCAATTAAACAAAGCGGTAGCGATTTACGAACGAGCCTTTCGCGATTGGGCGACCGTTTGATGTTTCGTATTTTGCTGAAGAAGTACATGATCGAGTCGCTGCTCTTGTTTGGAGCGTTGGCTATCGTCTTATTTTTTTTCCCGTGGGTTCGTATTTGGACCATCAGTCAGTTTGAGTTATCTGGCTTTGCACCATTGATCGAGCAATTTAAAGCGTTTGAGAAGTTCTCACCGGTGCCGCTTGAGCAGTTCTTAACGTATCACGGGATCATCGGGATAACCTTTGATGAGCCGGTAGTTTTGCTGTGTGTGCTTACGTGGGCCATAGCAAGAGGAACGGACGTCATCAGCGGTGAGCTTGGTCGAGGAACGATGGAATTGCTTTTAGCGCAGCCGATTCCAAGGTGGAAACTGGTCGCTGCCCATGGGGTGATCAGTGTCCTAGGTTTGTTATTGCTATGCAGTCTGATTTACGCGGGTTTGTCGTTAGGGATCATGACGAATTCCACTCCGATGGCCACGCGAACGACTTGGACTCTGCCAGGTTGGGGGATGGAATTACCGAATCCATTTGTAGAGAAACAGCAACGGCAAATTCCTTTGCGAGAATTGGTAGATCCGTCGACTTTTGTAGCTTCTACGATCAATCTGTTTTCGTTGGGGTATGCGATTTTGGGAATCGCTGTCTTGGTAAGCAGCTTTGACCAATATCGATGGCGGTCCTTAGGGATTGTGATTGGACTGTATGTAACGCAGTTGCTGCTGTTTATCTTGTCGAAGTCCACGCCGGGGATGGGATTTGTAAAGCCCATGACTTTTTTGTCCGCCTACCAACCCGACTGGATGGTTCAAGCGATCCACAATGACAAAGGGGTTCAGTGGCGGTTCTTTATGGGCGAAGCAGCCCGAGGGTGGCAAGAGACCTTCGGACCGATGGGGTATATCACGGTGTTGATTCTCTTAGGATCGATCGCCTATGCGGCCGGGTTCTATCGGTTCCAAACCCGCGACTTACCAGCACCAAACTGATCGCTAATTACTCTTGTTGAGGGATCAGTTCCAAGCAGACTACACGGTTCGCGCCGCGAACGAATAGTAAGCCGTGTGAGAGAACTGGGGGAGCCCAGCTAGGTGGCTCGATAAGAGGCTCTTGGCTTGCCGGGTCAGTCAACGATTGTAAATCCATTTCCGAGAGGACTTTCCACTCGTTATCGTCAAGAGAGTAAAGTTGAAGCTTGCCGAATTCGCCGAGCCAAACCCAATGGCCTTCGACAAGCAGTCCGGTACCGCGATCGCGGTTGCGGTGACTCCAGACGATCTTCGGTGGAACTCCTTCGGTCAGCTCAATGCAACGGATATCGGTATCCGGAGGATTTCTACCGCTGCTTGCGTAGAGTCTGTTGTTATGGAGAAGAGGAGTGTTCCAATGGGTTCTCATCGCTTGGCTCGATCGGCCACCGGAGTCTTTCCACAATAGACTCAGCGCGTTGTCTTTCCATTCAAGCAACGCGCTTCCTATTTCGTAAGCTTCCGAGATGAATATTTTATTGTCGAAGACAACGGGGCTGGCGGCGTTGACGCTCTCTAACATCGCTGCACGCCAAGGGTAGAAGGCTTCGCCAGTCCCATCCTTTGCTTTAAAGACCAACAGCCCCTCACGCATTAACGATACACAGTAATCTTCTCCTGAAAGAGATGCGATGACAGGTGCGGAGTAACTTGCGAGATAGTTTCCTACTCGGTAAACCTCCTTGCCGGTTTTCTTGTCGAGAGCGACCATCCCTGATCCGTTCGGCTTGGCGTTAGGAAGGTCATTGATCGAAGGTTCCGATTTGATGAATCCTTGCGCGGGACTTCCTCCAACCATCGTGATCAATAAATCACCGTAGACCAAGGGTGTAGCGCCGACGCCGAAGAAGTTCGGGACAACGCCATAATCTTTGCTCAATTCCCGTTTCCAGAGTTCTTTACCGGTGAAGATATCGATACAAGCCAACCGGCCCGTGACTCCATAAACGTAAACGTTTTTCTCATCGACAAGTGGACTTGCGCGTGGGCCATCGTTGTAGCCATACTCGTCGCGGTAGACCACTTTCGCTTCCCACCTCCAAAGCTCCTGACCTGTTTCCGCAACGTAACAAGTAAGTCGTTCTACATCACCATGGCGATCGAATTGAAACCAGCGTCCTAAAGCGGCAACACCATTGCCGTATCCGGTACCGGTTTTCTTAGACCAAAGGATTTTTAAACCCTGTTTGGGCCATTCCTTTAGGATTCCCGTTTCGGAACTTTTCGAATCGTAGTGAACCCCAAGCATGCGAGGCCAGTCTTCTCCACTGGTTCGTTTCCACAACGAGGTCTGCTGGGGTGCAGGAGGTGGATCTTCCAACCCTCCAAATGGTCCTTCAATACTCGCAGCAGAGTACAACGAGCTCCATGGACTTCCCATGAAATATAGTACGTATCCGACAAAGCCCAAAAATAGCCCTAGGAAAAGCCACAATATGATATGCTTCGGACGATGGGTGTAGTTTTTCTTGCTGGCAAGCATGAACAACGACCTACGGGCGTCAGAAGGGATTAGGAAAAGATGGAAGACTTAGTGATTACCGAGTATTTGACGATTCCGAGCGGTGAACTGCAAGCGGTTTTTTCGCGAAGTGGGGGGCCGGGTGGCCAAAATGTCAACAAAGTAAATACCAAAGCGACGCTGATTTGGGACCTGAATACGACTCAAGTAATCTATCCCGGGACAATGATACGCCTCAAAAACCTCGCTGGAAACCGGATCACCGACGAAGGTTATTTAAAACTTCATTGCCAAGTTCACCGGGAACAATCGCGGAACCTCCAGGCTTGTAGAGACTTGCTGCGACAACTGATTCTGGCTGCTTTGCGACCGGTGGTCGAGCGCAAGCCGACGCGGCCTACGGCAGGAGCGAAACGCAGGCGACTGGCGGAAAAAAAGAACACCGGGGAGAAAAAACGCAATCGAAGCGACCGGTTTGAGACGTAGGAGTTTTGAAACACAGAGGCACAGAGGCACGGAGAAATACAGGAATTTGAGGGTGGAGAGTGAACGGAGGAGAGTGGACAGTTGAGAGGGGATATTGAACGATGGAGAGTGGAGAAATAGATTTGAAGCGACATAGTAGTAAAGAGATGCGATACAGTAGCAAAGAGATAGAGTAGAACCAGGATGAAGTAGTACAAAGAAGCAGTAGTGCAAAGATTCAGTCGGAAAATGGACTTGGCCCTTAAAAACTCCGTGCCTCTGTGCCTCTGTGTTTCAAAAAAGATCCCCGGATTGAAACGTCTAAAGTTTTTTAAGGTATTCAAGCAGATCCGCGACGTCTTGAGGTTCCTTACCATCGAGCAACCCGGAGGGCATTAACGAATCGTTGGAGCTGATTTTCTCCGCGATGGAATCGGCGTTGATCCGGTAAATCGAGCCGTCGGCTCCTTGAAGAGTAACGCCGTCGGCGGCGTTGTAGATCATCAGCCCGGTAATGACTTCATCGTCGATCGTTCGAACACGCATCGTGCGGTAGCGGTCCGGTACGTCTCGACTTGGTTCGTAGATCGCGCGGAGCAGATCCAATGTCACGAATCGCTTCGCGACGCCGGTAAGGGGTGGGCCCAAGGCGCTCTGGCCGCCGTGGCACAGTCCGCATTTCGCTTGATATAACACCTGCCCCCGGTCTGCATCTCCTTGAAGACCTTTGATCGAGTCGGCAAGCCCGACGAGGTCGACAGGATTCGAGGGAAGGATCAAGTTCGCTCGTTGAGCTGGATTGAGCAGTGAGGATAGGTACGGCTCCCAGTCGCTCCAAGTATCGGTCGATGGAGGAGGAGGTTGAGAAGCTTCGTTAGCAGCTAATCGAGTGCGTTGCAGGACGGCGGGGGTTGGCAGGGATAGACTGGTATTCAGGCAAGCGGATACGAGTTTCGCCAAGATCGGAAATTCGCGGGTGGCTTGCTCAGGTGCAAGGGTTTGTTTTTGTGGTAGGGACTCGAGAGCTTTCCAAGCGCTGTTCCAAGCGGCACGGTCGTCGGATTCAAGGGTTTGAACGTATAGTTCATATTCTTCATCTTGAGGATTTGCCGCTAGAAGATCGATGCACAGTGCGCGCGTGTTATTTGCGGCAGCACCTTTGATCAGGGTGGCGCGCAGTTCGGGTTCAAGCTTGGCATCATCGAGTTTGCCGTTTGCCGGTTTTACATTTGCGAGGTTGTCGAGGTTGTTTTTCAAAGCGAATTTCACAACCGGAACGATCCATTGGTCGGGTGGTGTGTTCTGAAGATCGCGAAGGATTCGTTCGCGGATTATGTTTTGAATGTCTTGTGAAAAGGATTGGATGACGACCAAGTCGTCGGCTTCGATCGTTTGAGATTTTGCAGCATAAGCAGCTCCGACAGCTTGATCGCGCATCAATAACGCAGCGATTAATTGTTTGATTCGAGTCGGCCATTGGTTATCGGTGTAGAGTCCACGGCCGCGAATTTTCTGGATTAGTTCACAGAGGGCGGTAGCGGTCTTCATCGATTGCTCTTCAGAGCGAGGGCTTCCGCACTGCGCGGCGCAGCAGAGCATATGAAGGTCCGAAGTCGGGTGGCTCGATTCGTTGATTTGACCCAAGGCGTATTCAAGCATTTTTGGATCGGTGGGTTCGAACATCGCCATGGTCCGAATCGCTTCGGCTTGCACGCCGACTTGTCCCGTCCGTTCGGCTTGTTGAGCAAAATACAGCGCCCACTTGGCCCAGCTATTGCGAGTCTCTTCTTTCATCCGAAGTGTATGTACCGCGCGGTAGCCGTCGAGGGAATCGGCGGGTGCGTCACTTTGGAGGGGCAGATTCTTTCGACGATCTCCCAATACCGTTTGCATGATGGTCAAACATTCCATTTGATCGCGAGAAGTGAGTTGATCGCGATTCGAATCGATCCAGCTAGAGAAGGACTCAAGCAACGGAATATCGAGGTTGTCTTTGGCAGGGCCGAAGAGCAAGTTAGCAGCTTGTACATCAAGTTTGTCAGCGATTTGCTTGCTCGTTGGTGGTTGATTGGTGCGAGTAAGTGCCCATAAGTAGGAACGTCGCAGAGCGTTGCCGGCAGGATCGTCAGAGACGACTAAAGAAGTCCAGTTCGACATAGGCCATCGACGGATACCGAGGGCTTCGATCCGATTCCTCAATTCGGAGCTACCCAAATGGGCATCCCAAGGGGTGTGTTCGTCGGGGATTTCCGTAGCGGAAGGGATATTCAAGGAAGTGAGTTCGCGGAGAAGTTTTGGTTCATCCGGGGCGTTGATGACGCCGCGTCCAAGGAGCCACCATACTGCGTTTCGCACCGATGGCGATGTCGACTTGGCCCCTTTCAGCAGCGTGTCGCTTGAAAGACGCGAACCGATGCGGGTAAGGATATGAGCACCACGTTCGCGCCAGCGAGCGATTTCGGTCGGCTCGGCTTCAGGAGCCCATTGGCCGGCTACAAAACGGGCAAGCAGATCAAGCGTTTGACCAGTGGCCATCGGACGCCAAGTAGTTTCGGACCAACTATCCCAGGGGCAGGGTGCGGTTAGTAGGGCTGCGAGCTGCTTAGCCGTTTGGCTTGAAATATTCCCTGTAGGGGTTTTCGACTTCTCAAGTTCAGCAGCGAGTTTGTCCGCAGGATTGCTTGGTGGGTTCTCAACATCGGAACGTTGAGGATGGATCCGATAGATAGCTCCGGTGGTGCCACGCCCGCCGACACTAACGAGAAGACTTCCATCGGGAGCGACGCAAATATCGGTGGGAGCAAAGCCGATACTGCCTGATGGTTGCATAAAGATCTCAGAGGGGAGCCGATCAGGAATGCGTTCGCTTGGTGGCAGATTCTCTGACGGATAAACAGCGAGCACACGTCCGAAGGTCCAGTCGAGGACGAAGGTTGCATCGTGATATTTCTGAGGAAAAGTGTGGTGATGATACACTGCGACCCCTGTTGGGGATCCACGACCGAGTCGAGCTAGGGACATCGGCATCGTGATTCGGTAATCATCATCTTTCCAAGCAGGACCGCACCAGCCCGCATCGGAACCGGGGCCGAGTGCCAGGACACGCGTTGGGCGATACCAAGGCAACGTGGCTTCTCGCTCGTCATCGGAGTCATACGTTACGATCTGTCCGTCGGGTAGGAAATCGAAATCGTAGCAGTTGCGAAGGCCGTGAGCCCAGACACCCCGTTTCGTAAAATCAGGGCTGATCCGCCAGAGGGTTCCTGCACGGGCTCGCGGAACAGCTTCGAAATTCCCCGTTCGCAATTTTGAAATCGACGAAGCGAAGTTGCCGACCATCAGGTACCAGTAGCCGTCAGGTCCACGGCGGATAGCGTGCGCATCGTGCTCGCCGCCGGTGGGAAGTTCCAGGACACGTACCGGAGGACGGTCAGCGACCGCATCATTGTTGCTATCGTCGGATTTCCAAAGCCCCCCGTCGGCAACGAAATACAAGGTGTTTTTCTCGACCCAAAGCCCCTGGGCTCCTTGTTTGATCGCGGAGGTCCAAGCGATGGACGAGTCGTACGTTCCGTCGTTGTCTTTATCGACAAGGGTACGGATGTATCCCGGCCCTGAAATCACAGGGCGGCCGGCGGAGTCGAGGGTCATGCAAAAGCAGTCGTGGGCCAAGGAGTCATCGGCAACGCGATCGACTTTAAACCCGTCGGGGAGGGCGAACGGTAATTCTTCACCAACAACTTTTGACGTGGAAACAACAGAAATTGACAAGCAAATGACAGTCAGCAAACAGGTTTTCCACCAATCTGTGAACAACGCTGTGGTGGGGCCCGATGCTGAGAAATTCGCATTGGAGGGAATTGTTTGCGAACTTGAGACCAGAAGTGAAGCGGACTCGGGAGAAGAAACAGGTTGGAGCGTGGAGTCAGACATGATGAACCGTGCGGAATCTTCGGAAGCTAGAGACTGTGAAGGAGGCTTCAGATGCTTAGGGCAACCAACCCTTGTTTATCGTATCGAATTTTTGTAGGGGTAAAGTCCCAGGGAGTAAAAGGATCGATCGAATTAGAGGGAACAAGTAAAATTCCCGGAATCTTCTCAGGGTAAGGGGGTTACGGTTGATCAGGCTTCGTTTCGAGGGTCGAACTGAAGAAGGTTGAACGGACTTTCGAGTAACAGAGGGGCTAGGTACGTTTCCACCCGTGTCGTTTGGAGTGCAGTGGTTTATATTGGAAGGTTCTGTTTTTTGAGTACAGGTTTCGTTTAGTTTGAGTTGGCTCCTAGTTTTGTATATTTTCCCCTGATTGGCTTTCATAGGCTTGATCGACTTTTATAGGAACGGGCAAGAATTCGATGGCATTGCGATTCCTCTCCGCTTATCTGGGTCTCCTGTGTGGATTCCTTGCAATTTCAAACACAACCGTGCTGGGTCAGTTTTCGGCACAGCAGCTAGACGATCGGATCGACGTGCTGCGCGATGGCAAGCTTGTGACAAGCTACCGCTATCGGTCGGGGAGCAAACCGGTACTTTGGCCAATCCATGGCCCCGACGATAAGCGGATGACACGATCGTATCCTTTGGATGCAACCGTACCTCACGAAGCGCACGATCACCCGCATCACCGTGGATTGTGGATGACGTTCGGTGAAGTCGACGGAGCCGACTGGTGGGCGGAAGGAAAAGGGAAGGGGTTAGTTGCTCACAGCAAAGTCGTATCGTTGACTCCTACTGGGGATTCGATCAGTTGGGTGGCCGAACATGAGTGGTTCAAGACGAAGGATTCAGGAGAAGTCGTCGGCTCACCAGTGTTGCTTGAAACCTGTCGCTACAGCGTCTCGGGAGGGGAAGGGCAGACAGTGATTGACTGCGAGTATGTATGGAAGGGTGCGGATGGATCGAAGTCCGTTCACTTTGGGGATACGAAAGAAGGGATGTTTGCGATTCGGGTACCCGAGCCGATGCGAGGGGACAAACCAGGTGGACAGATCCTCAACAGTGCTGGAGATAAGCAAGGGGACACGTGGGGCAAGTCGGCGAAGTGGGTCGACTACTCAGGACCTGTCGTCGCAGGGGCAGGGGATTCGAACCAAACGGGAATCTACGGGATCGCTATTTTGACCCATCCATCAAGCTTCCGAGCCGATGGACTGTGGCATGTTCGCACTTATGGTTTGTTTGCGCACAATCCATTCGGCGTGAAAGACTTCGTAGGGCAAAGGACAAAGACGGAGTCGATCAAGCAAGACCCGAAGCATACGGGTGGGTATACGTTGCCGGCAGGTCAATCGCTTCATTTCCTGTATCGCGTAGTATTGCATCGTGATCGGTGGGACATGGCGACCGGCGAGCAACAGTGGAAAGCGTTTTCGCAGACAGCTCCGGAGTTGACTCAGTGAGCACGATCCAATGTCCAAAATGCGGAACGAAGCTCAAGCTGCCTGCGGGCCTTGGGGGCACGCGGATCGCTTGTCCGAAATGTAGCTCGAAGGTGTTGATTCCCGCTGGCCTTGATACACCACCACCGGCGCCCGGTTCCACATCGATGCCCGGGTCAGCACCGAAGAACGGGTCAGCACCGAAGAACGGGGCAACACCAGAAAACAGATCTGGCGGTTCGCAGGATGAGTGGTTTTCACTCGACACCTCTGCGGAAAGTTTGGGGCTATCCGGGATGGAATTCGATGCGCCATCTCAGGACGACGAAAGCCTGGAGCTTGATTCGGACGACGGCTTGAAGTTAGCTTCCGATCAAGAGACCGAAGCGAAACCCGGATCTCTACAAGAGAAGCAACCCCCACAAGTGCAACAACGAAGCGTCTTCGATGATGACTTGCCCGATTTAAGTCCTTTTGACGAATCGCCAGCACCCCAGGCGGCTAATCCAAAGAAGCAACGGGATGAAGATGTTTTGCGGTCCTATATGGAGTCTTCAGGCTTTCCTGCGGGGCTTCCACCTATCCCAACATCGATCCCAACACCGGAAAATCCGATCAGCCAAGCTTCCGGTTTTCCTTCTGGTTTTCCTGCTGGATTTCCAGTTGATTTGAACGCTGATTTCAGTGCTGATCCTTTTGGGGAAACCAAGCCGCAATCTACGCAGCAAACGAAAGGTGGAGCTTCATCGGGAGGCGCACCGCAAAAGGTCGACGATACGGAATACGGGGTCACGTGCAAGGTGTGTGGCACACGGTTGTATGTTCGGCCTTCGCAAACCGGTAAGAAGATACGGTGTCCTGATTGTTTTTCTGAGTTTCCGGCTCCCCCTCCTAGTCCGAAGAAGAAGCCGAGCGAGACGCGATGGGATCAGTCCGGAGAAAGCGTTGGGTTAGCTCCAGATGAGGGAAGCACTTCGAAGGCTGCGCCGAAGAACAAAGTCAGCACGAAGGCGATGCTTGATAAGGCCGCCGAGGACTTGGAGCGCGAACGAGAAGAATATGATGCGGCTCACGGAACGTTTGATACAAAAGGTTGGTTAGAGCTGATTTTCAGCTTCACGACCGACCGTAGTTTGGTAATCGCTATCGCGGTATTGAGTCTCTTCGCAGGGATCTTTGGCTACGTTTTTTATTCGTTGGGACCTTTAGTCTTTGATCAAGAGCATTGGCATATACAGTTCATTCGACTGCTGATGTTCGCATTTGGGTTTGTCCCGATTTTTGGTGCGGTGCTGTTGTGTAGCTTAGCGATTATCCCCAAGGCTGCGAATCGATTGTTGAAGGTCGAGGAATGGCCTTTCGGTCGCTTAGGAGATTCGTTTGGTGAACTGATGATGTTGTTTATCGCGATCTGCGGGACCTTCGGAATCGGGTTACCGATCGGCTCGGCGCTAGCGAAGATGGGCGCCCCGTTTCTTATATCTAGTGCGATCCCGATCCTTACGCTGTGGGGCTTCTTGCCAATCGTTTTGCTCAGCATGATCGAGTCGGGAAGTATCTTTCCACCGGTGACTCTATCGATCCTGAAATCGGTTTCGGGGAAGTCCGAAGAGTGGGGAGCGATGTACATGCAAACCGGAGTAGCCTTGGCAATCTTCTTTGTCTTCAGTCAAGTTGCGTTTGTGTATGGGCCGATCACGGTCGCCATGTTGGGTTTGTTGTTTCCTTGGGTGTTTTGTTTTATCGCGAATCAGTACGGGATCTTGGCAGGTCGCATCAGCGATGTAACGGAGCTAGCGTTTGAAGGGGAGTTTACGGAGGAAGAATGAGCGAGCCGCTAACCCAAGATCAAATAGAAGAGAAGCGGGCCGTCCGGCAGCTTGTATGGACCATCTTTCGAGAGATTTTCATCAGCATCATTTTGCTGGCGATCAATGCAGGGATGGTGTTCGGATTAGTCCAAGCCTTAGGAAGCATTTTCCCAAGGCTTGACGTGTCCGACGAGCTGACTCCTTCTGCGCTACCTCAATTGATCATCTACCTCGTCCCGGTCATGTTGCTGTTTCTCGAATGGCACGCTTGGGACATCCTGACTTCGACTTGGCGCAAGCGGCAGTAAGACAGAAAGCAAACAATGGGAATCGTTCTTTTAACGGTATTGATGCTGATCGCATCGAATGTGTTCATGACCTTCGCTTGGTACGGTCATTTGAAAGATCTCAAGGACAAGCCTTGGTTGATTGCGGCGATGGTGAGTTGGTGCATTGCGTTCTTCGAGTATTTGATCCAGGTTCCAGCGAATCGGATCGGAAGTTCGCTGTTGAGTTTGCCGCAGTTGAAAATTCTCCAGGAAGTCATCACGCTGTGTGTGTTTGTTCCCTTCATGGTGTTGTACATGAAGCAGCCTTTGAGGTGGGATTTTCTATGGGCTGCATTGTGTATGTGTGGAGCGGTCTATTTCATTTTTCGCGAAGGCTTTACGGTGTTTCCTTCGGCAGAGCTTCCTTCTTCTGTGATTCCTCCTGTTGAGCCCCCTGCAGAGTAAGCGAATCGCGCAGAGTATCCCACCGGTCTGCAGCAAGCTCGAAATCGACTTGAGCTCGCCGAACATCCTTTGCATCCAGTCGAGGGGATTCGGTCGCACCAGGCCAGAGTGGGTAGTTTGCCGAATCACCCATCGCTAATCGAGCTTCGGTCTTCTCGCTGATCAAATAGTCAGCCAGTTCGGCAGCCAAGATCGGATGCGGAGCACCTTGGATGATCGCCACTGTGTTTGGAATAAACAGAGTTCCGAAGGCACCTTCTTTTTGATCGGGGAAGACCACTGCGACGGGGCTACCTTTGGCAATTTCAACCATAGCGTCGTCGGTGTCGGTAAGTCCCCAATGAAGTTCGCCGCTTGCGACCCCTAAAGCGACTTGTTTGTTGCCGGCGAGAACGAGGGCATTATCGCGGACGGAGGCGTACCAAGTTTCCCAAGTTTGTTCGCCGAGGGACGTTGGGTGCGAAGCTAGCACAGCGAAGTGAGTCGCGGTGGTTCCATAGACAGGGTTTGCTAGTCCGCATCGATCTTTCCAGCGAGGATCCGCGAGTTCTTGAACGCTCGATGGCCATTGGTCGCGGTCAGCGAGTTTTTCGGTGTTGATCAGGAGCACTCGAGCGCGAGCAGCGAAACCGACCCAGGAGCGATCCGAAGCGACACATCCTTTTGGCCAGTTATCGGGTATGGGCCAACGTCGAGGGGCAAGCAGTCCGGCTTTTTGAAGCCGGATGGTGTGCAGGATTTCGTTGTTCCAAAGGACATCGCATTTCGGGCTCTGTTTTTCTTGTTCGATTCGGGTGACGAGTCCCAGCGTTTTGGAGGCTTCGACATCGAAGACTCGCACGATGTCGATCTCGGCTGGGTTGGATCGATCGCGGCGTCGTTCGAAAGCGTCGAGAATTGGAATCGCGAACTCACGGTCTGTAGCGCAGTAAATCGTCGCCGATTGTTCCGAGCGTTGGATACAACCGAGGTTGGTGCAAGCCACCGAGCACAAGATTAGAAGTGCAACGAGGTGGCTGAGGCTGATCAAGGAGCGATGCGTAAGGATAACCATCGAAGTGTGGGTGTGGGTTGATTGATGCGTTGGGTGGGTGGTGAACCGAATAAAGATCCGATGGTACACTACGGGGGTGATTCTGAAAGCCTTGTGGGTTGTTCAAAGAACTCATCTTCGGGAGAAGTTTGGAAACTTCAAGTCGGCGTGCAACAGTAGCTTATCGGAACCTATGAAAACGAGCGACGAGAATAGCAACGTAGAGGGTGTGAGAAACGACGTGTTCGCGGAGGGTGTGGCACCATCCAAAGCGATGGTGGTCGGAGCGAGTTGTCGGGCGGCAGTGCAAGCCGTTTACAGGGCTGGCGTTCGATGGATTGAGGCGCAGGATGAGTTTCTCGATGCGGATTTGTTAGAAGTAGCCCAAGCGACGGGTTTATCGCCGAACCGACTATTGTTTGAAGAAGGTTCGCAAGATCGGTATCGAGGTGTGCCGCTGTTGCTTTGTGGAGGGATGGAGAATCGTCCCGAGGACTTAGCGCGTTATTTGGAACTTGGGATGGTCTGTGGGGTGAACACAGAGCAGTTAAGGATGCTTCGAGATCCCGCGAACTGGGAGAAGTGGAGCGAGGGGGCGGGGATAGGATGGCCGAGAAGTATCGGTGTCAACGCAGCGATAGCGATTGAACAAGTGATACCCGAAGAGAGAAAGTGGCTCCTTAAAAGCAGGTCGAGCGCAGGGGGGCTTGGGGTCCGCGTCCATCGCAGTGCATCGTCATTAGAGCAAGAGTTGCGACAGGGTGGCTTGCAGGAGGGTGAATACCTTCAAGAGTGGATCGAAGGCATCAACATCGGCGCAACATTTTGTTCAGGTGAACTTGGCGTACGGTTGTTGGGGGTAGCCAGAAGTTTAGTCGCGGCGGAGTATCCCGGTCCGCTCCCTTTTATTTACCGAGGGAATATAGCACCTTGGGTTGTATCTGAAGGGGTCCGAGATCAGTTGCTAAAGTTTGCGAGATTGGTCACGGAAGAAACTGGGGTGCGAGGTTTATGGCAAGCGGACTTAGTGTTGCAGGAGGGAGGTTTAGAAGAGGGTTTGTTGTGGTTGTTGGA
>JBJONT010000229.1:0-7826 GCA_046051705.1 Planctomycetota bacterium
TGAAGGCGATCGTGTACGCAGAGTAGTTGCCACTGAATACAGCCGAGTCAGTTCCAGCACCACCGTCGATCGTATCATCACCAGCATTGCCTTGGATCACATCATTGCCGGCATTGCCATCGATCGTATCGTCACCCGAACCACCACTGAGCGTGTTCGCACCGTCGTTACCTTCGATGCTCAAAGCTCCCGTCACTGCAGATGCATCAAGATTCAATGCCGTCGTGCCAGTCGTTGCGCCCGTTCCACTCGAAATCAATGCGCTCTCGAAATTCGATGTGCCAGCAGGTAATACCAACGTGTCCGACGCGGTGCTGCTCGTGAAGTAAATCGTGTCCGATCCGTCTCCACCATCAAGCGAATCGCCAGTCACATGGCTACCGCTCGACACCGTGACAAAGTCATTGCCGCCCGCGAGATCGACCGTGTCCGCTCCAGCGTTCGGAGTGAAGTAATCGACCGTTGATGCACCAGTCAAGGTGTCGCCCGCAGATCCGCCCAAGACAACCACTACCTCGTCGCTCTCTAGAGTCGTGTTCGACAACGCGGTAGCCAAGCTAAAGGTCACCGCTTGGCTCAAGTTCTGGAAGTTGAAGTCCGTATCCACGTCATCGACAACCATACCGGTGATGTTACCGGTGCTCGATGCCGCGTTGATACCGAACGAAATACCCGTTCCAGAAATGCGTGCGGTGTTGTCGGTGATCGTATAAGTCGCATCACCGGCAACATCGATCGTCATCGCACTGCGTGCATACTCGATCGTGTTGTTCGAAATCGTGATGCTGCTCGTTCCACCACCGTCCGACCAAATACCTCGGTTCCAACGAGCTGAGCCGTACTTGTCACTCGTCGTTCCATTACCAGTGATGTAGTTACCGCTGACAGTCGTGCTGCCAGATCCGAGAACTTCGAACGAAATCGCGCGGTCACCTGTCGTGTTATCACCAGCAGATTCTGTGCTGTAGAAAATGTTGTTCGAATAAGTGTGATCTCCACCGGCACTCGCCGCTTGTCGCTGCAACGCTGGGTTGCTTGGTCCAGTGATACCGGAAGAGGCGTTGTTCAAGAATCTCAAGCCGGAGATCGTTACCGATCCGCTCGAGCTTACTTTGAACATACCTACCACTGTCGCTTCGCCAGTTCCGTCAACGGCCGAGCGAGAAACATCAGTACCCGAAACGCCTGCGAACGGTCCAAGAATCGAAAGGGCCTTGTTAACAGCCAAATTCTCGGTGTAGGTCCCCGTGGCCACCAAAATCACATCGCCGTTTGCAGATGCGGTCACGGCCGAATTGATGGTTGTCAAGGAGCTACCTACTGCGGAACCAACAACCCATACGGTCTTGTCATCAAACGTCAACTTCTCGACGTTCGTTACCGTATCCGTGCCATCCGTACCAGTTACGATCACATTAGCGCCGCTGAAGGTAATCGTGTAGTCTGCATAGTTGCCGGAGAAATCGGCGGTATCAGTTCCCGTTCCACCGTCGATGGTATCATCGCCCGCGCCACCGATGAGAGTATCATCCCCTGCGTTACCAGCGATATAATCGGCTCCACCAAGCCCGCTTAGGGTGTCACTCAAGGTGTAACCCAACAATCCATCGCTTCCAGATCCGCCCGTTAAAGTTGCTCCGGATGTGAAATCTGTAGCCGAAGCAAAATCGACACCATTGTTCGTGGACATTCGTACGCGCAATTCATCGGACTCCAATCCGTAGTCCGCCAAATCTATGTCACCGCCAACATTGTCCATCGCAAACTGCGCCCACCCCGGATTAACACCTTGGGTTGCGTCAATAGTCAGCCCGCTGATCGTCAAGCCGACCAAGTCGGTATAGCGACCGATCAAAGCCACATCGCGGCCGTAACTGCCGGAGATGGTGATATCCGACAAGCTTACAGTTCCGATCGGAACAACTGCCTTACGCGGGTCAGGCTCGATTCCGCTGTTCGGATTCGTCGGGCCAGTAACTTGCAAACCGTTCCCACCCGTACCGTCTCCGGTGATCGTCAAACCCGATAGCGTCGCATTGCCGCTGAATGTATTCAAAATCAAATCGCCATGACCCGCAACAGCACCGGTTCCATTGTTTGCAAATGTGCTGTCGCTGATCGAAACCGAGGCCACGGAACCACCAAGGGTTGCGAACCCTTGAACGCCGTTATTCTCAAAAGTACTTCCTGTAACGCTGATCCCGGCATACGCCCCAGTCGATGGGAAACGAATACCAACTTGCCCGTTATCCGAGAATTCAGAATCTTCGATGGTCACCATTCCAGTGGTGCCAAGTACGGAGTTACGGAAGTTCAACCCATAGGTCGTGTTGCCGGACAACGCAACGCTCTTGAAGGTCAAGCTGCCTACCGCGTTCGAAGCCGATGCCTCTTGAATCTGAATACCGTTGGTCGCACCGGTGATTCGCAACGAAGCGATCGACGAACCATCGGAATCCAAGCCAAACCAAATACCATCTTGCGAACCACGGGAGTTGTTCGAAGTCGGATCGATGATCGTATCTACGGTCTGATCTGTACCGTTACCCGACCCAATCAAGTGGATCTCTTTTTCAATTTCCAACGCTTCGTTATAGGTACCAGCCGAAATCAGCACCACATCTCCTGAAGCTGCTGCATTGATCGCAGCGGTGATCGTCGTGTAAGCCAAATCGCTACCGACAATCAGCACATCCAAATCGCTGAAATCAAGCTTTTCCACTCCGGACAACGTGTCGACTTCACCAGTGGAAATCTTCGTTACCGTTACCGTCGAACCACTGATCGCCACAGTGAAGTCGGCGTAGTTCCCAGAATATATTGCTGTGTCAACCCCAGCACCGCCGGTCAGCGTGTCGTCTCCAAGTCCGCCGGTAAGCGTATCGTTACCGGTTCCAGCATCGATCACGTTCGCACCATCGTTGCCCACAATGGTGTTGTCGCTGCTATTGCCCGTAACATTCATGTCACCAGCACCGGTCAAAGTAATACCGCCGATACCTGTGCCCAATGCAAGCGAAAAGCCGCTTGCCCCGTCCGCAATGTCAACAGTCAAAGACTCCTTGGCAACCGTTACAGATCCATCGCCGTAACTTCCAGCCGCGACATTCACATCACCGACTGCCTTCACCAAACTTACCGCCTGTGCAACCTGAGCAGGAGCGTTGACGTTCACCGTGTCTGCATCCCCAGCGACGCTTCCGCTGACATTGATCGATTGATCAAGATTGATTGTTTCGATGCCCGACACAGTGAAGCTTGCTATTGCTCGGTCTGTACCCTTTGGGTTGCTGATGGCAAGGTTTCCGCCGACTGTCAAAGTCTGCCCAGCATTCGAACCGACGTCCGAGACTGTAATGCCCGAAGCACCGGTGCCCGAGGTCCGAATAAAGGTGTGGTAATTGTCATTGGGATCCGCGTCATCCTGATCCGGATCTGGTGTATTGGTCTGCACCATCAACGAAGCAGGGTAGGGGGACGCTGCCGGAAGTCGCGAAATGGTCGCTTCATCACCCGCTGCATCCATCTCGACCGCAAACGGTGAGCCGATCACGTTCAAATCGACGGCCATCAAAGCTCGAGGCTCTAATCCCTCAACTCGCAAGCCCTTGCGAATGAACTGACGCAACCCATTGCGTTTACGCTCAAAAGCCATCCGCTTGAGAGCTTCCTTGCGTCCATCCTTGCGACCAAAAAGGACAGTACGAATACGACTAAAGTACGACAAAAGCGACTTGAACATAGACGGGGCAACTTTCGTGAAAATGACGAGAACAAGTGTCTGGAAAACAGCTGGAACTTAAACAACCTTTATTGCGTCATACCTCTGGAAGGACGTTATCCCTCGATTACGGCGCAGCATCGAAACAAAGCAACCCTGAGAGCCGCTGAGAAAACGACCTAGAACGGAGGCATGAAGGCGATATTTGGGGCGAGCGTGAAAAGGACTTTGATGTTTAAATCACAACAAAAATAGACTCGCAGTGGTAAGAGGATGGTAGTACGAAGTTTCTACTTCGGGATCCTTAAAGAATCCGGACTGAAATCTCCGATGACCACAGAACACCAAACCCACTAATCAGGATATGGCTTGAAGCTCGACGGCCATTCAGAGGGAAACGATCGACTCTCAAGCACAAGACGCACGTCCCCGCGCAAGACACAACTCAATATCTACTCGCGAAGGCCAGTAGGACAAGCAGCAGACGTTGTGCGGTCAGGCAGGACACGTTGATTTCAAGGCATGAAAGGATCACTTCGGCCGGGGTGATTGGTCGCGCTGCGATCTCTGCGGAAAACACTGCTGAAATTCAACTGCGATTCCCACTTCGATGGCACATTGCAACCGCCAAAAGCGATAACGCCTGTCGTTGTATCCGATCAAAGCGCGCGATTCAACAATATCTCCAAGATTCTTTCCAGAATCTTTTTGACAAATCACACTTCAGAGGGGCAGGGGGCCTTTGAAGAGCTCGCTGCTCTATCAGTCTCTCTAAAACAGCAAACAAAAAAGAGCCGAGGGCATGGCAGCTCCCCAGCTCTACAAAAGATATTCGCATCGTTGTTGCCGTCCGATATGCGTATCGCATCAGCACGGAACAGCCCCAAGCAATAGCATCTAGCCAACAAGCGACTTCAACGCTGCCAACGCAGCACCATAATTTGGCTCGTGAGTAACCTCAGGAACAATCTCAGCATAGACGACCTTGCCGCTCGCATCCGCCACGACAACCGCGCGAGTGAGCAACTTCAACTCGTCGATCGTCAATCCAAACTTGGTCCCGAAATCCCCGCTTTGATAATCGCTACCAACTCGCATGCTCTTGATCGATTCGCTTCCACAAAATCGATTCATCGCAAAAGGCAAATCGCGACTGACGGTCACAGCATTGATCTTTCCGTCCATCGCTGCAAGCTCGCCATTGAACGTGCGTGTCTGAATGGCACATACACCGGTATCCAAGGATGGAACGATCGACAAAATCGTCGGCTTGCCAACTAAATCCGCGCGGGTAATCGTCTTCAAACCACCCTCAAAGTAGTGCAAAGTGAACTCTGGCAGGCTGCTGCCGACCTTGAGCTCCTCACCCACCAACGTCATCGGCATTTCCTTGAACGTAATCACTCCAGACCTTGCCATATCCAATCTCCTCTTGAGAATCATTGATGAAACAAAGAAAAAGCCCGTCAGCTGACCCGCTCGGGCCACTGCCGATTCCTGCAATCCTTTCGGATTGTAATGAATTTGCCTATACTAACGATTCGAACGATTCCTATCCACCCATCGGCTAAGCATTCGGTTAGCCGCCGACTTCCCCGGTTTCGAAAACTTAGGGCAGGGCAGGGGGGTAGGTTCGTTACTTCCACCCCCAGTTCGCTTCCTGCTCGCATCGGCACGTCTTCCTATGGTCAAAGTACGAGATTTCCTCGGGCCCTACCGATTGGCTCGCCTCATTCGACTCGGTAGCACTTGCCAAGTGTGGGAAGCTATCCTCGATCGAGACAACAAACGCTACGCGTTGAAAGTGCTCCGCCCCGAACAACGCGGAAACAAAGACGAAATCGCGTTTCTCAAACACGAGTTCGAAGTCGCAAAAGAACTCAATCACAAAAACATCATCAAACTGATCGAATACCGAACCGATGCGGAGACTCCGTTCATCGTTCTAGAACTCTTCAGCGAAATGAACTTGAAAATGGCCATGCGACGTGGCCCTGAACCTATCGCTTACAAACTTCCGAGCATCGTCGAACAAGCTTCCGAAGGACTCTATTATCTGCACTCCAAAGGCTACGTCCACTGCGATATCAAACCCGATAACGTCCTGCTCAGCCGAGAATGGGAAGTCAAACTCATCGACTTTACCATCGCCAAGAAAATCAAAACTGGGTTCGGAAAACTCTTCGCTGGAAAAACGAAAGTCGAGGGAACCCGCTCGTACATGTCCCCAGAGCAAATTCGCGGAGGAACGCTCGAACCGCGAAGCGATATCTACTCCATGGGATGCATGATCTATGAACTGATTACTGGCAAAGCTCCCTACACGGGCAACACCCCCAACGAACTTCTCTCGAAGCACCTCTCGGCGTCCATCCCATCGCTTCTCGTCGGCAACGATAACGTTTCTCCCGAATTCAATAACATCGTCCGCAAGATGCTTGCGAAGAAACCCGAAGAACGACCGCAGGATATGTGGGATGTGTTGAAGATGATCCGCGCCACTCCGATCTTCAAGAAACCTCCAAGAATCCCGGATATCAACCCATTTGATGACTTTCAAGGTGGCGGCAGAATCGATGCCCCATCCTGATTCGCTTCGATACCAATCGACTGCCGTCCGGAAAAGCACTCATCTCCGATCAACTTCAAACAACTCATCCTTACGAACTCTAACTCGCTTTAAATCGCATCGACTATGTCCAGCACACCTCCCGGCTTCGAATTTGAACAACCCATGCTCGATATCGAAACCCGCTTGAGTCAGCTCGAAAGCCAAACGCAGGTCAGCGAGACGGAACAAGAAGAGATTCGGCAACTGCGACGCCGCTGGACAGAGACCACCCGCGAAATCTACGCAGGGCTGAACCCTTGGCAAATCGTCCAAGTCTCCCGGCACAAAGACCGCCCCTACACCCGCGATTACCTTAACCTCGCCTTCGACGAGTTCATCGAACTCCACGGCGATAAATTCTTCGGCGACGACCGCGCCATGCTCACCGGCTTCGCGAAACTCGGGCGACGAAAAGTACTCGTCGTAGGTCACCAAAAAGGTCGTACCTTCAAAGAACGCGCCGCATGCCACTTCGGATGCGCGCACCCCGAAGGCTACCGCAAAGCCATGTCGAAGATGAAACTTGCCGAGAAATACAAACTCCCGATCATCGCTTTCATCGATACCCCCGGAGCATACCCAGGCATCGGAGCCGAAGAGCGAGGACAAGCCCAAGTCATTGCGGAGAGCATGTTCATGATGAGCCAATTGCAAACGCCCATCATTTGCATTGTGATTGGCGAAGGTGGCTCAGGGGGAGCGTTAGGGATCGGCGTGGGAGACAAAATCGCCATGCTGCAATACGCTTACTACTCGGTCATCAGCCCTGAAGGCTGTGCAGGAATCTTGTGGAAGAGCCACCAGCATGCCCCCAAAGCAGCCGAAGTCCTTCGGTTCACTTCGCAATACCTTCCAAAGCTAGGCGTTGTCGATGATGTCATCGAAGAGCCCTTGGGTGGCGCACACCGCGATCACCACCAAATGGCTTCTCGCGTCAAAAGTTACCTTTCGAAAACCCTCGACCAACTCTGCAAACTCTCAGCCGATGAGCTCATCGAGCAACGTTACGAGAAGTTCCGCAAAATGGGCTCGTACCTCGAGAAGCTTCAAGATGGCTCCATGGAACAGCACGGCCATACCTTCCAAGTTTAATCCCCACATCGCCTCTTAGTCGACCTAAATCGTAGTGCGGTCTAAATCGCGGAGCGGTCCTCCGGGCCGCTGTCCGCGCAATCGTAGTACGGCTAAATCGTGGAGCGGTCCTCCGGGCCGTTGTCCGCACAATCGTAGTACGGTCCTCCGGGCCGCTGTCCGCGCAATCGTAGTACGGTCCTCCGGGCCGTTGTCCGCACAATCGTAGTACGGTCCTCCGGGCCGTTGTCCGCGCAACCTATAAGCGATTACGCCTCGCTTCGCTCGTCTTTGCGGCCCGGAGGACCGCACTACGTACACAGGACCGCACTACGCATCCAGCAACGCTCGCTGCACCTAGACGAATCTCCAACCAAGAGACTCCCATTCTGGGTTAATCCACAATCGGCAAGCGGTCGCGGT
>JBJONT010000230.1:0-19913 GCA_046051705.1 Planctomycetota bacterium
TGGCTTGGAAATCGACCACTTGTTCGGGGTGAATAGCCCACGTTTCCATCAGTTCTTTTTTGCCGAATAGTTCATTCTTGCGAATGTTTAGCATGGAGACGTGCGGGTTGATAAGTTGGCGGCAGTCTTTGTCGCTGGTGACCAAGAGGACGCGGGCGTTATTGTTCGATGCTCGGTGGGCGAGGGTGGCGAGGATATCGTCGGCTTCGAAGCCACCGATGGAGAGGATGGGGATACCTAAGAGTTCGAGGGCTTGTTGAATCAGTCCGATTTGGCCACGGAGTGCATCGGGCATACCTTCGCGGTGTGCTTTGTATTCCGGGTAGAGTTTGTTTCTAAAGGTTTCTTCGGAAGCGTCAAAAGCGCAGATTAGGTAGGTGGGGTTCCATTGTTGCAGGAGGGTTGAGACATCGCGGAGGAATCCGTGAACGGCTCCAACTTCTACCCCATGCGGACTGGTCATGGGTGGCAGAGCGTGGAAGACTTGATAGATCAGCGAATGAGAATCGACGAGTACAACAAGGTCTCCTGGATTGGGTGAGGAGTTCGTCGATGGGGGGGCGAGCGCAGCGATAGGTACCGGCACAGCTGGCGTTACCGGATCTGGAGTTACCGCAGCCATTTGAGCTGATTGAGGCGACGAGGTATCGAACAGCATTGGCTGGTGGAACGCGGGAGCTTTATTGGACTTCGCCATGCGAGCTTTCGTCGAAAGTTTTTCGTGAGGAATTCGGAAGCCGAGGCTAGCTTTGTTCGGCTGAGAGCATTTTACAACTATATCTGAATTTGTAGCGATGGAATGCGGTTCGGGGATGTTGAGAAGCGAAAACCGATCCTTTGGGCAGTGAAAAGCGTGGCGACGGGGGTGCTATGCTGGAAATTTCCGGGGCGTTGGAATACAGTAGAGCGTTCCTACCTTACCTCTCGCCCAGGTTATCCTTGGGCTATCTCGAAGAAAACAGGAATTCAATCAGGATGGAAACCGCGTTCCTCTCTCAATCCGCATGGCGTGCGATCGTCAGCCCTTTCGTTGCTCGGTTGGTTCGGCCCGTAGGTCGTTCGTCTGCTCGGACTCGATTTTTAGCTGTCGCTTTTGTCGCATTGTTTGGAAGTATCAGCCAAGCTCAGGATTTGTTTCCTGATAAGGGGCTTGAAGCTGTGGTGCGTCGAGAGGTATTTGAGAAGCGATACAACACCGAACCGTTGACTGCGGATGACGTCAAGAACATTTCGCAAGTTGTGGGGAAGGGCAAAGGGATCAAGAGTCTCGAGGGGTTGCAACACTGCAAGGCCTTGATGAAACTCGACTTGGAGAACAACGAGATCGCCGATTTAGGGCCAATTCGAGAATTGAAGTTGTTGCAGTCGGTCGATTTGGCCAGCAACAAGCTTCAGTCGCTCGAGCCATTGACAGGATTGGTTGCGATTCAGTATTTGCATATTGCCAACAACGGCATCGAAGACATCAGTCCATTGAAAGGGATGGTCAAACTGCAATCCCTTTACGCATCTGGCAACAAGATCAAGAAGCTTGAGCCGGTTTTTGGATTGAAGAAGCTCTGGACGTTGGATGTTGCTGGGAGTCCGGTTGAGGATTTGCAGGGGATCGCTGAATTGCGAGGTTTGCAAACGATCAACTTGAAGGGCTGCGGAGTAAAGGGACTTGAGTTTGCCAAGTCGATGCGTGAGATGCGGTTGGTGATTTTGACTGAGAACCCGGAGGTCGATTTGACCGGGTTGATTGAGGCTTGCGAAGCGGATGCCAAGGATGCGCGTCGATTTGCGCCATTTTTGCGATTGTATGTCGACGACGCGATCGTCAAGGACGCAGCGAAGCAAGCTTGGTTTGAGCGTTTGAAGAGTGTTGGGACACGGGTTAATCCACCGGTCAAATAAGGCAATATGCGATTCATTCAACGAGCAAGCTTTGTAGCGACGATTGTTCTCCCGGTTTTTGCAATGGCGCAAGAGCCACCGAAGTTTCGTCCTCGTACGGATGCTTGGGGTGCCATCGACGCAGAAGTTTTGCGGGCGGAGCTGCGAGCGAGTGTCGATGCGCGGGGGCCCATTAATCCGTTGGCGGAATATGGTCCGGTGAAGTTTGGGGCGGATACAGCAAGCAAATTGGATGAAGCCAACACAGCGCCGAGGCTTGATGAGGCAGCGAGGAAGCGACTTCAGGGGGCGACTGCGTCGTTGTCATCGCAGGACTTGCACGTTGTGACGTTATTGCCTCCTCCGAAATGGACTGGCGATTTATCGAGGGTGGTAGTGACCGACGATGGATTCAGGCCGGCGGTCGATACCGCTGTAGCGGTTGCTGGTGGATTCGTTCCAGCGAGCAGCTTGGGTGGTGTTCGGTTAGCGAATTACAGTCAAGTCGATCCGCAAGCGAACATTCCACCGACTTTGAATGTGCCTTCTGGGTTGCCACCGGTGGGTGTCCCATCCGGGATACCAGCAACGGGATATCCAGCGACGGGGTATCCTTCAACGGGGGGGCCCAGTTCTAGTCTGCCCGGTTCTAGTCTGCCCGGTTCTAGTCTGCCCGGTGCCACTGTGCCCAATATGAGCGTGCCGAGTATGAGCGTGCCTGCACAGAGTTATCCACCTCCGGGGAGTGTGCCTGGAGGAACCACTTACAGTGCGATTGGGGTAGCCCCTGCGACGATGCCAAGTAGCAGTGTGCCGACGACGGTGATGCCTGCGCCTCCGTCGTATGTCGTTCCGGTGCAACCGGCTTATCCGCCCGGTGGAGCGGTTGGTTATGTTGGAAGTCCTTTGCCGACGTATTCGCGAGCGGGTACGTTTGTCAATTCGGCACCTTTTGTCAGTCCTCCGCCGGCATCGGTCGATGCGCGGTGGATGGTATCACCGGCGGTTTGGCAGCAGAGTGCCCGAGGTGGTGTGATGCAAGCAGGGGGGGCGGTGCCGCCGTGTCCACCGGGTACACCATGTCCACCGGGTACACAGGGCACTCCTGGTACACCGGGTAGCGGAGTGGTGCCGGGCCAGTACGCTGTGCCAGGCCAGTACGGAGTAACGGGTGTGGTACCGAATCCTGGTTTGGTACCTTCGACCACAGCGAGTCCATTTGCTTATGCGCCACCTGCGGCGATGCCGCCGCAGACGATCTATGCGCCGGCGAACGGTGGTTACCAACCATTGGTAGGATTTGGCCAAGGGGCTAACGCCCAGTTGGGGCGTGGGCTTTATGGGCAGCCGACGGCTTATGTCGATGGTCAGCCGGTGCGTAATTTCTTGCGGTACGTCTTTCCATAACGTACACCGGAACCGTAAAGCACATTGGAATCAGCGAGTTGCGATGAGTTTACCCCGGCGTGTTTATTTGGATCATGCGGCCACGAGTTGGCCGAAGCCGGCGATAGTGTTGGAGGCGTATCAAGAGAGTTGCCAAGAGTTAGGGGTTGCCGCTGGCCGTGGAGCTTATCGCAGGGCGCAAGAGGTTGATCGTGGGATTGATCAAGTTCGCTCGCAGGTGCTTCGATTGGTAGGAGCGAGTGCAGACGACACGGTCGCTTGGACAAGCAATGGGACGATGGCAATTCATGGAGCGATCCAAAGCCTTTTGTGGCAGAGTGATCTTTCGCAAGTTCATGTCGTAAGTAGCGTGACCGAGCATAACAGTGTGTTGCGAACTTTGGAAGATTTGCATCAGCGTCGGGGGTTGGCTTATAGTTTGGTTGGGTGCGATGCGAGAGGGTGGGTTGATCCTCGGGATGTTCGTTTAGCATTGAGGCCCGATACCGCGTTGGTCGTGATCAATCATGCATCGAATGTGACTGGGGTTGTTCAAGATATTGCAGGGATATCTGAAGAGCTATCGGTGCATTCGCGGGTTTTCGGCAAGCGAACCGATGAAGGTATTGCATTGATGGTCGATGGGGCGCAGAGTTTGGGGTATATCGATTTCGATATGCGGAATTGGGGAGTTGATATTGTTGTGTCTCCTGGTCACAAGGGATTGTGTGGACCGTTTGGGGTTGGGATGATTGTTGCTAGAGCTCCGATGATTCAACGTATGCGATCGCCGTGGATTGGGGGGACTGGTAGGTCGAGCGATTCCCTCGAAGGGCCTTTCGGATGGCGAGAATCGATTGAATCGGGGAACATCAATGCGCCTGCGATCGTGGCGATGGGGAAAGGGATCGAGTACGCCTCAAGCGATTCCGGTCGGAGGGTGAAGGTGGATTTCGCGGATTGGCTAAGTCGGTTGCTTGATGCGATTGAGAGCCAGCCGAGTTTGCGATTGGTTGGGTATCCAAAAACTGTTACAGATCAGGTTGCTAAGCGGGTGCCGATTGTGAGTCTCGTGAGTGATCAGTATGACTCTCATGAGATGGCGATGATGCTCGATAGTGTTTTTGGAATTGAGTGTCGCTCTGGTTTGCATTGTGCGGGTAGGATCCACAAGCATATTGGTAGCAGTGTGGAGAGTGGGGCGTTGCGAATGAGTTTTGGACACACGAGTAGTACATCGGATGTCGAAGCTGCGGTTGAGGGAATCCAAGCGTTGGGAGCTTGTATATGAAAAATCGAGTTGCTGTGATGTTCAAGGATTTTGCAGGATTAGGTTGTTTGCTCCTGGTGGCTTTGCTGATTGGTTGCGGAGAGGATAAAGAAGTTTCTCCGTTGGAGGGGAAGTGGAAGACTGCGGGTGGAAGTGGGGATCGGGTAGCAGGTGAGGGTCAGGAGTTCGGAAAGGGGAGTGGTCCGAGGGAAGGATCAAATCGAGATGGCAAGGCCGAGAAGGGAGCTCGCGATAGGCGTTCACCGGTTGTTGGAGAGATTGATTATCAGCCCAGGATGGTGTTGGACGGGTCTGGGTATGGTTGGGTGATGAGTGCGGTGAAGCCTTGGGATCCAGGTGCAAGTTTGGAGGATATTGCAGAGCGATTCCGTGTAGCGGTTCGGCAGAGCATTGAGTCGTTGGATCGAATTTTGATGGATGCAGGGTTATCGCCCGACGAGGTCGCTTCGGCTCGCTATTCACGCTCCACGTTTTTGAATTATGAAGGGGATCCTAAGAAAGCATATGATGACCTTGCCATTGCTCGGGGGTTGGTGGAGAAGAATCCGGAGATCGCAAAAGATTTCTTGTACACCATTATTTACAACCAGGGGATCACCGCGATGCGTCGCGGGGAGAATGAGAACTGTATTGCATGTCGTGGCGAGAGTTCTTGTGTTTTGCCGATCAAGTCTGAAGCGGTTCATCAGAATCCAGAGGGTTCGCGGTTAGCGATCAAGCACTTCAAAGAGTACTTGGCAAAATTTCCTCAGGATGGTGAGGCGCGTTGGCTCTTGAATGTGGCTTATATGACGCTTGACGAGCATCCGTTAAGTGTGCCTGCGGAGTATTTGATACCGATTGATCGATATGTGCATCAAGAGCATGGCATAGGGGCTTTTAAGGACATTGGCCCGAGTGTGGGGATTGATCGCTTTAATCAAGCTGGTGGTGCGATCATGGACGACTTTGACAACGACGGGGATCTTGACGTCGTAATCTCTTCGTTTGACCCCACGCAGATGATGGGGGTGTATCGCAACGAGGATTTGAAGCGGTTTACCGATGTGACGAAAGAAGCTGGGGTAGTGAATCAGTTAGGTGGTCTTAATTGCGTACAGACCGACTACAACAACGATGGGTATTTGGATGTGATGATCGTCAGGGGGGCTTGGTTGACATCCTCGCTTGCGATGCGTCCGAGTTTGCTTAAGAACAACGGCAACATGACGTTTACCGATGTGACACAAATTGCGGGGATGTCCGAAGCGTTGAATTCCATTTCAGCGACTTGGTCCGATTACGATTTAGATGGATGGGTGGATGTGTTTGTTTGCAGTGAGCAGCAAGAGAACAAGTTGTATCGGAATCGGGGGGATGGGACCTTTGAAAACGTTGCGGTTCGAGCGGGGGTAGCGGGTGGGGAGGGGATGGTATGCAAAGGTGCGACATGGATCGACATTGAGAATGATGGTTGGCCGGATTTGTTTTTAAATCACCTATCGCGAGTGGGTGGGCAGTTGTATCGGAATCGTCGCGATGGGACATTTGAGAATGTCACCCGGGAGTTTGGTATCGATGGGCCGCAGATGGGTTTTTCTTGTTGGACTTGGGATTACAACAATGATGGATGGCAGGATATTTTCGCCACCAATTATTCTCGGGATGTGGGGTTATGCACTGAGTGGATGGTGGGGAATCGGGAAGCGGGTGGGGCAGATAGGCCTAGGAGCCGGTTGTATAAGAACGAGGGAGGGAAGCGATTTGTGGATGTGGCTCAGGAAGTGGGGCTTGATGGAGTGTACATCACGATGGGATCGAATTTCGCGGATTTCGATGGTGATGGTTGGTTGGACTGTTATTTAGGGACGGGGGATCCGAATTTCAGTTCGTTGATTCCGAATCGAATGTTTCGCAATTTGGGAGGGAAGCGATTTGAGGATATCACCGCATCATCGCGAACAGGAAACTTGCAGAAGGGGCACGGGGTAGCTTGCGGAGACTGGGATCGAGATGGAGCGGTTGACATCTTCATTGAGATGGGTGGGGCGGTCAATGGAGACAAGTACCACAACATACTTTTCGAGAATCCTGGGCATCAGAATTCTTGGGTGAGTTTGAAGTGTGTGGGTGGCTTGTCGAATCGCGGGGCGATTGGTGCGAGGATCAAGATTGAGACCGACGATCCGCAGTTGCCGGTGGTGTATCGGCAAGTAACATCGGGGAGTAGTTTTGGGGCCAATCCGTTAGAGCAGACGATTGGGTTGGGAAAGGCGACGGAGATACTTGGGATAGAGATTTTGTGGCCGGCGGGGCGAGCGGATCGTTTACAGCGTGTGCCCGGTCCGATCGCATTGGGTAGTGTATTGCGGATCGAGGAGAATCAGTAATGCGGGCGGGTTGCTAAGGCGAACGACTTCGTCGGGTCTCCTCATAATTCTATGAAGATTTTCAAATATCACGAACTTGATAGAAATTAGTTCGTTTTTGATGAGAGAATATCTAACGCGCCCCCATGTAATCTACTTGTTTTCGGGGGAGTAGTTTTTCATAATCTTGCGAACGCACCCCATGGGAAGCCCGACTTAGACCTAAGTGCTGTTGCATTGTAGTTGCGTGGTCAAGGCCATAGCTAACACTTGAACTCTACTTTCACTTCAGCTTGCATCATGGAACAGCCTACACAAGGTTTTTATCAAGAGTTGCGATCGATTGCGTATTCGTTGATCAGGAGAGAGTATCGTCGTCATACGTTATCTCCGACCGATTTGTTTCACGAAGCCTATGTGCGGCTTGGGGCTCGGATGCATGGGTTAGCGAAGGAGATGCGAAGCACGAAGGCGCTTTTCATTATCACCATGCGTCGGATCTTGATCGATCATGCTCGGCGGCGTTTGGCGCGGGAGCGAGCATTGAGGAATTGTTTGCTGAATGGCGGAAAGTTCCTTGAGGCGATTGACCTTTTTCCTCCAGGAGAGAGCAAGGCGAGTCAGTTGGTGTTGCTTGAAGAAGCGATGATACTATTCGCAAAGGAGTATCCTTCGCATGCGAAGGTCGTTGAGAGTAAGTACTTCGGGGGGATGACCATTCCTGAATGTGCGGATCATTTGGGGAAATCCGAATCAACGATTCAGCGCCGTTGGGACTTCTCGAGGGCTTGGTTGAATGCAAAGATCATCGATTTAGGTAAGGAGTAATTCGTTTGGCTATGGAGGAAAATAGTGGCCAATGCGCTTGCGAGCACGTGCGCCGTTTCACTGAGCACGAGCTGGGCACTGTAAAACCGATACAAATCAACACCGGTCGCTAAAACCCCCGAATAACGATTCTTTTGCAGAGTGTATGATGACCACGCCTCCGAATTCGCTTGAAGAAGTCTATTTTTACCTCATGGGTTTAGGGAGCGATGTTGAGCGATCTCGATGGATAGAAGGAAATTTAGGGGATAAGCCCGAACTGCGTGAAGCGGTGTTGAAGTTATTGGAAGGCAGTAAAGTAAAGGGGATCCTTGACGAAACGGATCCGCCATTGTTGCAGGCTGGTCGATTGATCAGGGATCTTTCCGGGGAGGAGATAGGTCCTTATTTCTTGATCAAGCCATTGGGCAGTGGTGGGATGGGGGATGTTTATCTCGCTCACGAACGCGAGCCGGTCTCTCGACCTGTTGCTATCAAATTGCTTCGCTTAGATGTTAACCTTCAGGCCGATATGAAGCGGTTCGTGCGTGAGCGGCAGATCATGGGTGGTTTTCAGCATCCGAACATTGCGCAGATCTTCACTGCCGGTTCGTCTCCGAATGGTTATTCCTACATTGTCATGGAGCATGTTGAAGGAACGGACCTAGATCACTACTGCCGGGAGAGGTCGTTGCCATTGCGAAAGCGGCTCGAGTTATTCTTGCAGTGTTGTCGAGCGATAGAGCATGCGCATCAGAAGGGGATTATCCATCGGGATATCAAGCCAAGCAACGTGATGGTGACCGAAATCGGTGGGGTTGCCACGGTCAAAGTGATTGACTTTGGGATCGCCAAGATTCAGGAGATTGCGGGTGAAACGCCGTCGCACTCCACAAGTTCCAGCTACGTTACCGATTTTGTTCGTAACGTAGGAAGTGACGCAATAACAAGGGGGAATTTATCTCCAGGTACTCCTCCCTTCATGAGTCCGGAGCAATGCTCCGGGGATCCCGCGTTGGTCGACACTCGCAGCGATATCTATTCACTCGGTGCGTTGCTGTACAAATTGTTGACAGATCGGCTGCCTTACGATTGGGTTGATCGGCCAGAGAATACCATCAGAACGTATTACGTGACGGCGATGACGTCGGAACCTAAGTTGCCCAGTCGCTGTGCACCGCATCTCGAACGGCAACTTCAGGGAGACCTCGATTCGATCATAGGAATGGCCATGCACCGAGACTCCGACATGCGATACGCGTCGGTGGGGGAGCTGGTATCGGACTTGAACAATTACCTTGAGTATCGACCAGTGCGTGCGAATCCTCTCACCGTTTTGCAGGGTGGGAAGAAGTACTTGCGGCGGCATCGGTTAGCATTAGCAGCGGCAGGTGTGGCGATTGCTGGGTTGTTAGTAGGGTTATGTCTTGCGTTGGTTCAAAGTTGGCGTGCGCAGCGTTCCGAGAAGGTGGCGATATCGCGCGCGTATACTTCGGATTTGCTTTTAGCGAAAAATGCTTTCGATCAAACGCAATATGGCAGGGTGGCTGAATTATTGGAGCGTAATCGCGCTGTTGCGATGGTCAAAGATACGCTTACCGGTCAGGGAATTCAACGGCTTGATTGGCGGTTATTGCATGCACGGTTGCCGATGAAACCGTTAGAAATTCAGGATGTCGGAGCGAAGATCTATTTTGGACTAGCGATTCCTTCACGCGAGGAGGTTGCGTCGGGAGATAGGTCCTCGATTTTAAGAGTCTTCAGCCGATTAGGTCCGAAAGAAGATTGCAGGCTTGCGATTAAGACAGAGCAGAAAGAGATCAATGGGTTGGCGCTGAGTCCCGATGGGCGTTGGATCGCAACCGCAGGGGACAACGGTTCGGTGAAATTCTGGGACGTGGAGACAGGAAGACTAGAGAAAGCCTTTCAAGCGTCTGAACGCCAGGTGTTTCAGTGCAAATGGACGCCTGATGGGAAGTATTTCGTTACGGTTGGAAACGAGCACGCAGCGGTGGTATGGTCGGTGCCCGATTTTAAAGAAGTCAAGCGTTTTGATACTAGAGGGAAGTCGCTTGAGTGCATGGATATCGGCCCGGACGGTAAGTTGGTCTTCGGGAGCAATGATGGAATCGTACGCATTGGAAGGGTGGATGGGGATTCTATCGAAACGGAGGAATTAACCCTGGTTCCGTATCGCGTTCTCAATGCAAATATTTGTTCCACTGCGGTTTATTCTCCGAGTGGAAAGATGTTGGGGTTAGGATTTGATTTCGGTTACTTGGTGTTGCTACGGGAGGTCAACGGACGATTTGAACCCGTTGAGCGGATCCGATTCCCCACAACGGTAACGGCGATTGCTTTCAGCAAGGATGACTCGCAAGTGGTTGTTGGAGAGAAGTCGGGTAAGGTGCATCGAATGACGTTACCTGCCGAGTGGCCAGTGAAGTCGACTTTGGAATTGAAGTCGGAGTACTTGGGTATCCATGCAAAATTCGATATTGGGGGTGGGAGAACACTCAAGAGTTTGTGGGATGTGGTTGAGAGTGCCACTCCTGGGGTTAGTCGGGAAGGGGTTCCCACGGACATGGATCGAATCTTTCTAAAGTTATCTCAACCTATTCCATTGGTTCAGTATTCAGACTATTACGTACGCACTTGGTATGACAATTCGGGAAAGACATATGCGGATTGGACCGAGATGCCTTCGATGGTGGTACTTAAGGATGACGGTGTTGAGTTGCAATTCGCCAATAAATTTGGGATGTGGAAGGATGAAGATGCGCTTCGAGAGAAAGGGCGGTTGCAAAGCTGGAATCCCCATAAAAAGCGAGTTTCTGGACTTGTTTGGAGTGGAGATGAGAAGAGTATTCAGTCGTTCTCGGAAGATGAAAAGGTTTGCTCGACGAGCGTCGATCGTTTGACCGCTAGCGTGATTAATAGTTCCAATGTGGATCAGTTCATTCCACTAAGCAATCGGAACATATTAATCCACTCTATTTCCTCCCCGGTGTATTTGGGGACGCTTGGAGAGGATGGGAGACTACAAACAAAACTGGTTGCCCAAAACCTTGAGACTATTCATACCGATCCGAGTCGTAGCGATGTGTTTTACGGATTTCGGTACCATCAAATGAATGGTTCCCATTTGCCCGCGAAGTTATTTCGTTGGGCGCTAGGGGACCTTCAGCAGGAAGAGATATCCATCGCGGAGCGAGATGAACCCTTAGATCGTTTCTTCGGTACGATGTCCGATGGGAAACTGGTGCTTCGGTATCGATCGAAAGAGGTGCCGATCGGTAGCAACGAGGGGAAATCGTATTTGCTTTGTTGGGATCCGAAGACAAGCAGGAGCGTTTGGGAGGTAATCGTTCCGAATGAAGACCCGCGGGCGATAGTGCAATCACGTCAGGGGCGATATTTTGCGTTTGTGATGGACCAAGTGTTGTACCTGCTTGATACCTCGACAGGCGCGTTGCAAAGCGTTTCGGAGATTTATTTGAATCCTGAGGACAGGCCAGCCGTGCTGACATCGGCTTTTTCGCCAGATCAGAAGTTCCTGGCGGTAGTTTTGAAGGACAATTCGCTTCTTTGCATAAGTGTATCGGATCGCCAGTGCATTTGGCGCATGGAGATTCCTGGTGGTGATCCGATTTCCTTAGTATGGTCGAAGGATGGTAAGACGATTCTTACAGCGGCACGGGATGGTTTTGTTAGAACGATAGACGCCGACATTAGGGAAGTAACTGTGGATTGGGAGTTAGGAGATTTTGGCCGGGATCTAGAGCAGATGAAACTCTCTCCGGAGGAGGACTTGTTGTATCTCGTGGATCGAGAGGGCAGATTGTACGCAATTCCACTTGGGGACCAGGGAGGCGAAACCGCTGGGGAATAGTTGCTCTGGCTATCTGTTTCAAAAGTGCAACGAAAGACGGGATTCGTGACGAATCGGTGGGGAAACTGCTCCGATCTGTGGAATTCTTGTGATATTTGGGGGTTGAGAAGCGGTTTTGCCCGAAGGGGGTGAAATCGGAGATTAGGGAGGATATCCCTGGTCGCAAGTGCCGATCCATGTTGATCGGCAATAGGGAATCCCCTACTATTTTGAGGGGATCGCTCACCCCGGACGACTATACAGTCGGCTGGGACTCTGGAGATTGGTGCCAGAGCGAAGTGCTGTCACGGTCCTATGACTTCTTGACCTGAAAGTGAAAAGACAAAAATGCGAATTCCGCGAGATCGTTCGAAGTTGGTTCGATGCGTTATGTTGGCTTCGTTGGGAAGCTGTTTTTCGTGGAGTGCACCCATACTTCACGGGGAAGAGTTACCTCGCGTTGCGAATGTGTCAGAGCAGCCTGCCGACAACCGAATGATTATCCGCACGGTGCGGAATTTGGTTGAAGAGGGGCATATCTCTCAGAGCAAGATCGACGATCAAGTCTCGAAGCGAGGGTTTGAGTTGTTTCTCAAGCAAGTCGATCCGTTGAAGTCCTACTTCTTGGAAGCGGATGTCAACGAGTTTCGCGAGCAAGAAACCAAGCTCGACGATATGTTGCTAAAGAACAACGTCTCTTTTGCCTACACGGTCTTCAAGCGATACCTGCAACGGCTCAATGAGATCATGCCGATGGTTCATGAGTTGATCGATGCTCCTCAGGATTACGAAGCTGAGGAGTTCATCGAGAGCGATGCGAAAAACATGGTGTACTCCAAAACGATGGAGGAGTTAAAGGATCGCTGGCGCAAGACGATCAAGCTGAACTTCCTTTCCGCTCGAGCCGACGGTGACAAGGACGAAGAGACTAGGGAGAAGCTGCACAAGCGGTATCGCACCTACTACAAGATTCGTTCGCAGACCGATGTGTACGAATTGCTAGAGATGTATCTGACTTCTTTGACCAGTGCTCTCGATCCACACACGAGCTATATGGCTCCACGGGAAAAAGATAACTTCGATATGCACATTTCCTTGAAGCTCAAGGGGATTGGTGCAACGCTGCGGGCGGACGACGGTTCGACGATTGTCGAGATGATTGTTCCGGGCGGAGCGGCTGATAAAGATGGGCGATTGAAAATAGGGGACGATATCGTCGCTGTTCAGCAAGACGATGGTTCGCCGGCCGTTGAGACGCTCGATATGAAGATTGACGATGTTGTATCGATGATCCGAGGTGAAGCTGGCACGAAGGTCAAGCTTCACGTCAAACCAAAGGCGGGTGGTGAACGACAGATTTATGAGATCACCCGTGCGGTGATCAAGTTGGAGGATAGTGCGGCGCAGAGTGAGATTCTCGAGCGAGGTCAGAAGCCGGACGGAACGCCATACCGTGTAGGGTTTATCAAGCTGCCTTCCTTCTACCTAGACATGGAAGGGGCTCGATCCAAGAAGGAAGATTACCGTCGCACGTCGAAGGATCTCGAAGTGATTTTGAACAAATTCAACGAGTCGAATGTAGACGTCGTTGTTTTGGATTTAGGTCGCAACGGTGGTGGATCGCTTCCTGAGGCGATTCAAGCAACAGGTTTGTTCATCGACTACGGGCCGGTAGTGCAAGTCAAGGATCCCAATGGTCGCGTGACACCGATGCTCGATGAAAATCGCAGCATTACTTGGAAGGGGCCTTTGGTCGTGAAAATCAGTCAGCTCAGCGCTAGTGCGAGCGAAATTTTCGCAGGAGCGATCCAAGACTACGAGCGAGGTTTGATCGTCGGAGATCCGAAGACGCACGGCAAGGGAACGGTTCAAACGTTGCTCGATTTGGCACCTACGACCTTTGGCTTGGGGGCTTCGAAGCCACAAGGAGCCTTGAAGCTCACGATTCAACAGTTCTATTTGCCCGATGGTCGCTCAACGCAGCTTGAAGGAGTTTCATCGGACGTGGTCTTGCCATCAATGACGGCGGAGATGGATATTTCTGAGAGCGATTTGGACTATCCGTTACCTATGGATAGCGTCAAAGCCCAGCCACACAAGCACTATACGATGGTCGATAGCGCGTTGAAGGCAGGGTTGCAGCAGAAGTCCAGCGAGCGGATTGCACAGAACGAAGACTTTGGCAAGTTGCTCGGACGGATCGAGGCGTATCGCAAGCAGAAGGCTGAGACGAAGGTTCCTTTGAAGGAATCGGATTACATGGCTCGTCGTAAAGAGACCAGCATGGAGAAGGAAGAAGAGAAGCAGCTTGATGGGAAAGCGGAGCGTGACAAGGTTTATTTGAGCGACTTCTACAACGAAGAGTTGCTCAATGTCGCGATTGATTACGTCAAGGCTTTGCAATCCGAAAATAAGCTAGTGACGAAGTAAAGCGTTTTCATTCGACGCGGCTTCGCGATTGAGTTGACAGGCTAGTTCAAAAGTACTGCGAATGATGAGTCGGCGGTGTAGAAATCTAAAGATTGCTACACCGCCGACCTCCTTTTATGCTTGGGTCTTTTTCTTGTTCCACCGATTGGCATGGCGATGAGTATCGAATCGAGTGACGCGGCTGCATCTGCGAGTGAAGCATCGAAGAGTCGCGGAGGATTTAGTAAGTGGTGGTGGGGCGTTTGTTTTTGCGTAGTGATGATTTTCGTTGGGCGAGGGTTGGTCAGTGAGATTGACCATCAGATTGCGAATTTCGTTGGGATTGGTTGGGGATTGTTGGCGTGGATTTTTGCTTTGATTGCAACATGGCGCACGCGAGGTTGGTTTTTGCCATTGAAGGTATTGATTACCTTATCGCCGATTTTAGTGTGGGGTGTGTTTAGTCTGTTTTACGAGTACACCGGCGTCAGTGGAGAAGTCTTACCACAGTTTCGGCTGCGTTCTTCATGGCGAGGGGAGAAGATTGTTCGGCCGCAGCGACCGGAGCTCAGCGAGTCTCTTGCTATCGAAGATGCGTATAAGGGATTTGAGTTTACGCAGTACCTAGGAAACGATCGAACGGGTAAGGTGCAAGAGCCTTTGTTTTCTACGGCTTGGGATCAACGTTTGCCGGAGGAGGTATGGAGGCGAGAGATAGGTGCAGGTTGGTCTGGATTTAGTGTAGCCCAAGGGATTGCAGTGACTCTTGAGCAAGTCGATCAAGAGGAGTCGCTCACTGCGATGCGATTATCCGATGGAGCAACTTTATGGCAGATTAAGAGGTCTGGAAGGCATTTTCATCCCCTTGGTGGACTGGGGCCGCGTTCCACTCCGACGCTAGTACAACGCGATGGAGAGTGGTTGATTGTTGCGCTGACGGCTACAGGGCATTTGATTTGTGCGGAATTGACCCAGGGGGCTGTCCGCTGGGAGCTTTTTCTGCCGGAGATAACAGGTGTCAGCAAAGAGGCGTTTGAGCAGGTAGTTTTTTGGGGGCGAAGTGCCTCACCGTTGGTTGTTGAAGGGACCGTGATTGTGCCGGTGGGTGGGACGAGAGACGAGTCGACGCGTTGTTCGTTGATGGCGTTTGATTTGGCGGATGGCTCGGTGAGGTGGAAGTCAGGTAAAGAGCAGGTTTCGTATGCTTCGCCTGTCTTGATGCAAATTGAAGGTGTAGAGCAAGTTGTCAGCGTCAATGAAGGGGTTGTCACCGGGCATGCTTTGGATGATGGACGAGAATTGTGGCGTTCACCTTGGGCGAGCAAATCGGATGCGGACGCTTGTTCTTCGCAACCGGTGCAAGTCGGTAGCGATCGGATACTGTTTGGTAAGGGGTATGCGCAGGGTTCGAAATTGGTGAAGGTCACTCGAACTGCGAGCAACAACGCGGGTAATTCAGCGGGTAACACAACAGAGACCACAGAGGGTGAAGGGCAGGGGGGAGAGGGAGCAGGATGGAAAGCAGAGGATGATTGGGTCAATGTAAGAGTGTTAAAAACCAAGTTAACCAGTGCGATTCATGAGGACGGGAAGCTTTATGCGTTGAGTGATGGGATACTCGAATGTGTTATCGCGGATAGTGGCGAGCGAGTATGGAAGGGGGGACGATTTGGCCAAGGGCAGTTATTGCTTGTCAATGGTTCGTTGGTGGTGTTGAGTGAAGATGGGCGCATTGTGGTGGTAGACAAGCAGAACGGTAAGTTGATTGCACAGAAGGAAGTGCTTGAGGGGATAACTTGGAATACGTTTGCAGTTGCGGGGCCTTATATGTTGGTAAGGAACGGCACGCAAGCGGTTTGTTTGCGTTCTGCAGCGGGGGAAAGCCTGCAGGGAGGCAAATGATGGGCTCGAGCGAATTGATTCTAGGGCTTGACCCAGGCTTGTCGATAACGGGTTATGGCGTGATCCGGGTGGGGGAGACGAAGCCGGAATTGGTTGAGGCTGGGATCTTGAAGATGCGGCGAGATCGTTCATTGCCTGAGCGATTGAAGGAGCTGCATGAGGGGATCGTCGATGTGTTGGGATCATTTACGGTAGGGGCCGTTGCGATCGAGCAGTTGTATTCTCATTACGAGCGACCTCGGACAGCGATCTTGATGGGGCATGCACGCGGGGTGCTCTGTCTTGCGTCTGCGATTGCGGGTATACCTGTGCATTCGTATGAAGCGACGAAGGTCAAGCGGATGCTGACCGGTAACGGTCGAGCGCCGAAGAGTCAGATGCAGCAAGCGATTCGGTTGCAGTTGGACTTGGCAGAGCCCCCGGATCCTCCGGACGTCGCCGATGCTTTAGCGATCGCGTTGTGCCATCATTTTTCGAAGCAAACGCATACGCAATTACTCGATGAATAAGCCATTTAGAAATAAAGCAATTTAGAAAACAAGGAAGAGACCTTTGATCACAAAAATATCTGGGGAGTTGCTGGCACTTGGAGACGATAGGGTAACGTTGGCCAATCCACCGTTTGAGTATGAGATATCGATCCCGGAGTTTACGCGGCGACAGTTGCAGGGACTTATTGGAGAGGTGATTTCGTTGCATACGATTCACTACATTGAGGGGAATGCTGCGCAAGGAAGTCGGCTGACACCCAAGTTAGTTGGTTTTTTAACGACTGCGGAGCGTGATTTCTTTGAGTTGTTTTGTTCGGTGGATGGGGTGGGGGTCAAGAAAGCGTTGCGTGCCATGACCCGTCCGGTTCAAGATACGGCCGTGTTGATTGAGCAGCAGGATGCTAAGGGATTGTCGAGTCTTCCCGGTGTTGGGCCTGCGACTGCGGAAAAGATTATCGCTACGTTGCGGCGCAAGATGCCTCGTTTCGCATTGCTTGTACGTCGTGAGGAGCCGAGTGTTCAGACGCAGAAGTCTGGGGTCGTTGAGGAGACGTATCAAGCTCTGTTGGTATTAGGACATACGGAGTCCGATGCGAGGAGATTGATTGAGCAAGCGGCATCGGGAGGTAAGAAGTTCAAAGACTCTGAAGCGATGATTCACGCGATCTATCAGCGTCAGACAGGGCAAGCGGAATAGGTGTGATGATGATTAGTATGGCTGAAATGGGTGTGATTGCTCTGCTGGGTGTTGCGATTTTCATTGCTTGGCATCCGAAGTCGCGTGTGTACGCGTTTGCCAGTTGGGTTGTGGTCGCGGTTTTGGCGGGGTTGATCGATCCTGGGTTGTATCTGAACAACTTGCCGTTGGACTATTCGAAGTTTCTGAATGTGCTGTTGCAGATTGCTATGTTTGGGATGGGGGCGACGCTTACGGTCGATGATTTCGTTCGGATATTGAAACTGCCCAAGGGGGTATTGGTCGGAGCGGTGCTGCAGTTTTCTGTGATGCCGTTTTTGGGGTGGGGCGTGTCGAAAATGTTGGGTTTGCCTCCGGAATTAGCTTTGGGGATGATTTTGCTCGGTGCAAGTCCAGGCGGGATATCTTCAAATGTCATTACGTATTTGGCGAAGGGTAACGTTGCTTTATCGGTCACGATGACGGCCGTCTCGACGTTACTTGCGCCTGTGATGACGCCGTTGATGGTGTACTTGTACGCAAGACAAAACATTGATGTCGATTACGTTGGGATGTTTTGGAGTATTTTGGCGACGGTTGTCGTGCCAGTAGTATTGGGGTTGGTCTTCAACGGATTGATGAAATGGAAGAAGGTTGATACGGCGAAGGCCGAGGGTTGGTTGGCGATTGTTTCGATGATAGCAATCTGTTTGATTTGTGGACTGATATGTGCGAAGAGTCAGGGGCAGATTGCCAAGGTTGGGTTGGTGTTGTTGGTGGGAGTTACGCTGCACAACATCTTTGGTTACTTGCTTGGGTATTGGGGAAGTCGGATTGTGGGGATGGATGAGCAGGACAGTCGTACAGTTGCGATCGAGGTGGGTTTGCAGAATGGCGGGATGGCAGCGAATCTGGCGACGGACGTGCTTAAAAATGCATCTGCGGCAATTGCACCTGCGTTGTTTGCACCGGTGATGAACGTAACCGGATCGATTCTCGCAGCGTTCTGGGCGCAGCAAACCAAAGAGGATCAGCAGTGATAGTTGCCAAGCTTGTTTGTTCTAAGCATCACTGTATTTGGTGACCTTGTTCGATACACTCGTGTTAACATCCGCTAGTGTATCGGTAAGCTGAAGTGATCGGTAAGCTCGAATGATTGGTGGGTTACAAGGTAATCCCAAGTGCAATCGACTCATTCGATCTTTTGCGTAGGCGCTGAGCGTTTAGCGTGCAGAGGGTATTTTCTTGAATAGCTTCTTCCGCCCGTGCGGAGGATGAAGCCTTGGATTTCAAGTACGCTAAGTGTGCTGAGGACACGAGAGACGGGAAGGCCGGAGTGAAGGACGATTTGGTCGATGTCGCTCGCATGTCCTTCGATGGCTTGCAGGACCTGCCGTTCGACGTCGTTGAGGGTTAGTTCATTGGGTTGTTGAATATTCTCGCCGGTGGATATCTCAACCGTTTGCGTGAGGGGGCCGAGATGCTCCATGATGTCTTCGGCGTCTTGGACCAAGATTGCTCCGTCGCGAATCAACCGGTTGCTACCACGCGAGGTCGGTGCACTTGCTTGTCCTGGCACTGCAAATACATCGCGGCCTTGTTCTCCTGCGTGCCGGGCGGTGATCAAGGATCCGGAGCGATCGGCAGCTTCGACGACCACGATACCCAAGCTCAAGCCGCTGATGATGCGGTTTCGTTGCGGAAATACCCCTGCCTTCGGCTTTGCTTTCGGTGGCGTTTCGCTCAATAAGACTCCTTGATCAGCGATTCGCTGAGCAAGGTCTTTATGTTCGGGAGGGTAGATCTCTGTAAGGCTGCTGCCCAGGACAGCGATGGTCCTACCGCCGTTCTCGAGGGCTTTTCTGTGGCAGACCCCATCGATGCCACGGGCAAGACCGCTGACGATGGTGCATCCGTAGGAGCACAAGCCTTTGGTAAGACGCTCGGCCATGTATCGGCCGTAAGCTGTCGCGTGCCGGGTGCCAACCATGCCGATAGAAAGTTGGTCTTCTGGGGTAAAGGTACCTTTCATGTACAGCAGTACCGGCGGGTCTGGGATTTCGCTTAGGAGCGACGGGATGCGTGGGTCGGCGGGATAAAGGATCTCGATCTTTTCTTGTCGGCAAATCTCGAGGACTTCTTCGGTGCGTTGCACAAGTGCCGGATTGCGAATGTTACTTGCGAGTTTCGGCCCGACTCTTGGGACTTCGCCAAGGTCTCGAAGGGTAGCGGAGAGAACGGTTGAAGGGGCCCCGAAGCGGTGGATTAGCCGGGCCATGATGCGGGTGCCTACCCCATCGACGAGGGAGAGTTGCAGAAAAGCGAATTGTTCCGACTCGGGTAGTGCCGAAAGGGTTTCGTTGATTTCAAGTGGATCGAGTTCGCATTCTTCTGTGTCGTTCATTTCGATGTCGCTCCGCAGAAAAGGCATGAGTGCGTTTTTGGTAACTCATAGCATTGCCTGGGGCTGTGACACCTCTGGTCACGAGGAGACGATTCAATTGGGTTTTACGAGATTTTTTAAGCAAGAAGATCCGCGCGGAGAACAAGTCATTCGTTGGCGGGCTGAACTGCCGTGTGTAGAGATTGCTTGCAAGTTCAGCAAAAGAGATTTAAACCCGAGACGGGCACAGTGGCGTTGAGCAAGCTGATCAACGCCACTTGGGATTGAAGTGCAACGTGCGGCTATTTGCCGAACGTGAAGGTTGTCACTTGGTGGAATTTTTCCCCTGGTCGCAGAACCGTGCTAGGGAAGCTTGGTTGGTTAGGGGAATCTGGATAGTGTTGTGTTTCGAGGCAGAAGGCTTCGTGGGTTTTGAATCCAGCGTTGCCTGGTTTGCCATCGAGGAAGTTTCCG
>JBJONT010000231.1:0-20895 GCA_046051705.1 Planctomycetota bacterium
AATCGTGGCGATCTGTCTATTGGTCTCCAGCATCAGCGGATTCTCTGGCGTTCAGAACGCCCATGGTGAAGACCCGCAAGCCTTGGTGGAGCAACGCACTGCCCATCGCGAAGAAATACAACGCGACCTTCAAGATCAATTCGCTGCGTTATTTGCTGGAATGAGCCCGGCTGCAAAATCTGGTTACCGTAATCTGACGCAGAATGTTTACCTGCCTGCGGACTTCGATGAGACTGTCTTTCGAAAACTAGATACCCTCGAATTCTCATGGCCCTTTCTTGACGAAAAGCTCCCTAAGGCGGACCGAAAAGGTACGTGGTTAGCGCACGGTTTGGCAAGCAGACCAGATGACGCAAGCCTTCCTTTGCAATACGTGCAGAGCAAAGGCCAGTATGTGATGAACTGCTTTGCCTGCCACGGCGGAACCTTATACGGGACGACTTACCCCGGTTCGCCAAACACGACCTATGCCCTTGAATCTTTCACTGAGGTGGTCCGAAAAACCAAGCTGCAACTCGGCAAACCGCTTACGCACATGGATATGGGTTTGCTGGTGATGCCATTGGGTACAACCAATGGCACAAGCAACGCTGTGATGTTCGGTGTTGCCTTGATGAATTTCCGAGATGCTGACCTGAACTTCTTAGCGGATAAACTCCCTGCCGCAATGACTCACCACGACATGGATGCGCCACCTTGGTGGAACTTCCATCGCAAGTCCCATCTGTACATCGATGGCTTTGCGGAAAAAGGGCACAAAGGATTGATGCAATTTATGCTCGTGCGACAGAACGGACCCGAGAAGTTCCGGGCATGGGAATCAGAGTTCCGAGATGTCTATCAGTTCCTTGAAGAATTGCGTCCGCCAAAATACCCGTTAGCGATCGACAAGCCCAAAGCAAAGCGAGGCCAAGAAGTCTTCGAACATCACTGTGCCGAGTGCCACGGAACTTATGGCGATAACCAAGCAGAGTATCCTGAGAGGATGATTCCTATCGATGAGATCAACACCGATCGGGTGCGATTCGACGCATTGACCCCTGAGCATCGTCAAGCCTATGGCGATAGTTGGTTTGCCGACTACGGCAAGCAGGACACAATTGCACATGCGACTGGGTACGTCGCTCCTCCGCTTGATGGCATCTGGGCTTCCGCCCCCTACTTGCACAACGGAAGTGTCCCGACCCTGTGGCATCTGCTTCATCCAGACAAGCGTCCAGCGGTATGGCGTCGCATTGCGATGGCATGCGACGAGGAGCAAGTCGGATTGGTCGTTGAAGCCCTCGACCAAGTACCTAAGAAGTTGTCCAAGGGTGAGAAGCGTTGGTACTTCGACACCCAGGTTACTGGCAAGTCTGCGGCAGGGCACGATTATCCTAATGCGCTAACGGAGTCGCAAAAGGATGATCTACTGGAGTATTTGAAGTCCCTATAGCGATGAAGACTTAGCTTCTCGACTTGAGAAAGTTACTTGAGAAGTAAACCATTGCAGTGACGGCAGGACTGTTATTTGGGTTCTCACCTAATTTAGACTGCGATTCAAATACGCGATAAAGCGGCCCATCTTGAGAGAAGACAGGAACCGCATTCGATTGCGAGGAAGTTCCCGTCGCAAGGATAGAGACTTCTTCTTCGCTACCGAGAACCGGCCATGCCTCTAGGCTTGTATAGAACGAAGGAGTCTCGTCTTCGGATTCGCTGCCGAAGCGGACCCAAGCTCCGTCGGGAACCCCGGTGGTCATCCAAGGATCTTTTTCCTCCGAGATTTCCGTCTCGTAGGCTATGGGTTGAAATTCCGAGGACTCACTACCGACGCTCATCGCGATTTGGAACTCATTATCTTCGACGGTAGACTCGGAGAATGCAGCGACAGCAAAGGGACTAGGTTCCGAGGCGCTGGCCATCACGATTTCATTCAACGCGTCGATAACAACAAGCACATCGATAGGGTTGATCGAACCATCGTTGTTTGCATCAAGGCCATCGAAGCTCGTCGGAGTTATTTCAGACACTTTGGATTCGTCTGCGGCTTCTCCTTCACCGCGAGCGCCGGCAGTTGGGTTGTTCGCATTGCTAGAGCTTTGTCGAGCCGAGAACTCATGAACGGACATCGCACCGAAGCGATTCAGAGAGTCGATGATTCGCAGGGCATCTACTGGATTGACCTTTCCGTTGCGATCGACATCCGCAGGCTTCGAAACATTGTGCATCGAAACTTCAGCGGCAGTATCAGCAGGGAATCCGAAACACTCGATGACCATCGGTAAGTCGGTGGCAACAGGGAGATCGGCGGCGAAGAGTTGGCGAGACGCCAGGGACTCGAGTTGCAAACAGCGATGGGAACTCACCTTTTTCTTTCCGCGATGTGCATTTTTGTGCGAATGATTGATGACACTGCGGAGGGAATTTTCTCGGGGCGAAGAACTTCGAGGCATTGTTTGATCCCAGGTTAATGAAAACCGAGTAGTGGAAACCGTCGAGTAGCCTTGTTGCTTAGCAATAGCCGTATCAATGTTGGTTATCGGAATCGCAACTTTCGAATATACACAGAATTTTAAGGCTTGCATGAATCAAAGATGCGCTAAAATGCGAAGAGTTTCAAGAAACGGACGGATCTCACCGACTTTCCAAAGGTGTCGGCAGGGTTTTGCGGAGATGCAGATCAGCGTAAAATCAATCCCGCAAAGACCTTGCGCTATCAAATGCAATTGGTTCTTGTCAGACAAACGCTACTTGGCAAACGGACGCACTTGGCAGACGGACTCGTAGGGACGGCAAAATCGGAAGGCCAGAGGGAATTGCATGGCGAGGGAAAAGAAGATCGGACCGAATCACGGCAAGCAGGATCCAGGGAAGTCCCGAGATAACCTTGAGGATTCGGGCGATGAATTCGACAGCGAGTCTTCTGCACCAGCTCCGTCGACGGATTCTCCGCAAGCCTCCTCAATGCCTTCGACGGCAAAGTCTCCAGCAGGTGGGCTCAAGTCCGATAGTGACGTGGTGCTGCGACCGAAACAGATGTCGGAGATGGTCGGGCAACGGGAGGTGATGGATGTTTTAGAGATTGCAATTCATGCCGCGAAGAAGCGTGAGGAGCCACTTGGGCACATCTTGCTCGATGGCCCTCCCGGACTTGGAAAGACCACATTCGCCGTTTGCATTCCGAGTGCGATGGGTGTGCCGGTTGAGATGGCAAGCGGACCGAGTTTGAAGGCGCCCAAGGAGTTGTTGCCTTATTTGACCAACATTCGGCGTGGTTCGGTTTTGTTCATCGATGAGATTCATCGATTGCCCAAGCCGGTAGAAGAGTTTCTGTATACGGCGATGGAGGATTTTCGGATCGACATTGTGTTGGGTGAAGGAGTCAATGCGCGGACGTTGAATTTAAAACTGCAGCCTTTTACTTTGATAGGTGCAACGACGCGAGCGGGGATGTTGAGTGCACCGTTACGGGATCGCTTTCACATTCGACAACATTTGAGCTATTACTCCGATGATGATCTGGTGCAGATCCTTGAGGGTAATGCGAGAAAGCTCAAGGTAGAGATTGAAAGAGACGCATCTCATGCGATTGCGAAGCGGTCACGGGGGACGCCGCGTGTAGCGAATAGTCGCCTTTTGTGGATTCGCGACTATGCGATGAGCAAATCCGATGGTCGAGTGACACTCGATGTTACGAATAAAGCTTTAGCGATGTTCGGAATCGACGAGCGAGGCTTGGACCGCCAAGACCGCAAGTACCTTGAAGTACTAGCAGGAGTATTTGGAGGCGGGCCAGCGGGTCTTGAAGCGATTGCTCATACGATGAGTGTATCCCCTGACACACTCGAAGACGAAGTCGAACCGTTTCTACTTCGAAGCGGGCTCATTGTGCGCACCCAACGCGGACGCCAAATTGTGCCGATCTAGTACGCTATCAAACTGCATACGCATTATCGGTAAACCAGAAGTTCAACCGTCAAGTTGCGGGTTGCGTTGCAAAATCTCGATGGCGTTGTCGAACGCTTCTCCGCGACCGACGAGCAGTGAGATCGGTTCCTCAGAGATCGGGTGCCTGAAGTCGAGACGCATAGCAGTGAGCATCATCCGATAGATGCCAGTTCGCTCGTAGAACATCTGATTCCAGCGATGATCACCATGACGATGGTCGCCGATGATCGGATGTCCGATGTAGTTCAAGTGTCGTCGAATTTGATGCCACCGGCCGGTCTCGGGGCGAATCTCAAGCAACGCAAACCGGGAGGTTTCGAAACCAGAGGCGGGCCAAGGGACTTCGAACTGCTTTAAACAACGAAAACGAGTTACCGCCTCTTGGCCCTCATGAAGCCCACTCTCTCGCTCTTCGAAATGTTTCGGGTGTAGCAACGGCCGATCAACTCGCAACTCCAGGGGCATATATCCCCTCACTAGAGCTTGATAGTGCTTGATGACTCGGTGCGCCATAAATTGCTCACCTAGTTTCGATGCGACTTGGGAGTTCGTCGCCATGAGGATCAAGCCTGCGGTTGGACGATCAAGTCGATGAATGGGGTAGAGGAACTGACCAAGCTGATCGCGAAGGGCTTGAAGCAGGACAGGTTCGTCTTCAAGGGTGTTCGCGCCGCGGTGAACCATCAGTCCAGCAGGTTTGAACACGGCGACTAGATCCTCGTCGCGATAGATCACTTCGATCGGTCTCTCTAGTCCTTCGACAATAAAATCCTGGCTACTTTGCATCGAAACTCCAAGCTTTTCTCAGGATCGCTGTTCTGGCGTGCGTTACCGATGGGGATCGCTTTATTTTCCCCGATTTTTTGTTAAGATTCATTGGAAATAGGGAAGAATATCGAGCCATACTATCCACTCGATTTCTGTAACCTTTCATCAGCCAGGGGATCCTCACCGGCCCTGACGTGACCGATCCTAACGTGCAACCCCTGCAATGCTTCAAAATCTCCGCAAACTTCAACTCACCGAGCAGCAGCGAAATGGAATGCGTGCTGCCGGCAAGTTCAACGCCCAACTCATGGATTACATCCGAGAGCACGTGCGGGCCGGTATCACCACTTCCGAAATCGATCGGCTTGTGCATGAATACACGATTTCGCACAAGCATACTCCAGCGACGCTTGGATACCTAGGGTATTCGAAGAGTTGCTGCACGAGTGTTAACGAAGTGATCTGCCATGGAATCCCAAACGACTATGAGCTGAAAGAAGGGGACATCGTCAATGTGGACATCACAAGCATTGTCGATGGTTGGCACGGAGATCAAAGCGAAACTTTTTTGATAGGACAAGTCACCGATTCGGCACGCGCGGTCACGCAGTGCGCTTTTGATGCGATGCACCTCGCAATTGCAGCGTTGACCCCCGGATGCCCAGTGAGTGTGATCGGTGAAAATGTTGTAGCGGAAGCTGAGAAGTGGGGCTTTTCTGTTGTACGCGAATACGTTGGACATGGCCTTGGACGACGATTCCACCAGTACCCGAACGTCCCCCATGTGCCTGACCGCAAAAGTCGGCAAGACCCGCTACTGCCCGGCATGTGCTTTACCGTCGAACCGATGATCAATGCCGGTACACGCTTTACGAAACTCGATACCCGCGACAACTGGACGGTTCGAACCCGCGACGGCAGCCTCTCTGCTCAGTTCGAACACACTATCTTGATGACCGAAACCGGACCCGAGATTCTTACCACCACAACCAACGGCCCAAAACCTGGCCACAAGTTCTAAGGTCATTACTGAAACTCTGAGCTCTTTTTTTGAAACACAGAGCTCACAGAGAACACGGAGCAACTGGGTCCTTTTTAATTGCCGAGATTCCTTTAAGTCACTCTGCCAATCTCTCTGCCAATCTCTCTTCCAATCTCTCTTCCAATCTCTCTGCCAATCTCTCTGCCAATCTCTCTGCCAATCTCTCTGTCAACTTCTCCGTCAATCTCTCCCTCAATCTATCCTCGATTCTATCGTCCAGTCTCTCTCTGTGCCTCTGTGTCTCTGTGTTTCCCCCCCTTCGCCTATACGATTGCGATTACGGGTTAACTGCTTAGCCGCTGTAGTCATTGACGTGTCGACCGGACGGATTTACACTATTACACAAGTTTGTGTATTAGCCATCCGGCAACCTTCAAAGTCATATTCCGAATGAAAAAGTCCTTAAAAGGCTTACCGGTATGCAACACGCGACCGACTCGGGCTGCAAGCCAGAAAAAAATCGAGGCTTGCTGTGGCGAGAGACAGGGGCTGCACGCTCGGCCCTTGCTCTCGCCTATCCAAGCGGGAGGCCTTGCAGCGGTTTTCAAAGTACTTGCCAATGACACCCGCTTACGATTGCTTCACGCACTTGTTCGCTCCGACGAACTCTGCGTCACAGAACTAGCTGAAACCTTAGGGATGAAAGCCCAAGCCGTTTCGAATCAGTTGCAGCGATTATCGGATCTAGGAATTTTGACTTCGCGTCGCGACGGCAACAACATCTACTATCGTCTTGTTGATCTATGTGTTCGTTCGCTTCTCGATCAAGCCATGTGCTTGATGGAAGAAGTCAACGATAGGCAATCTCCTCCGAAGGCCGCCAGACTCGCCGTCGCAACGCCTTCGATTTCACTCAAAGGTCGGAGATAAACGATGTTACCAAGTCCATGGCGGCAGTTGCTGGCGGAATTCCTAGGTACCTTTTGTCTGGTCTTCGCGGGAACAGGCGCAATCGTAGTCAATGACTTCAGCCAAAACGCAATCACACACCTCGGGATCGCTACCGCTTTCGGCTTGGTCGTATTTGCCATGATCTACACCTTCGGCGAGATCTCGGGCAGTCACTTAAATCCGGCGGTAAGCATCGGTTTGTGGGTTGCGGGTAAGTTCGATACTCGGCATGTGACAAGCTACATCGTGGCACAGTGCGCAGGCGCTGTGATGGCAAGCATGGTGCTACAAGGGGTATTCCCAGCTCATCGCACGTTGGGAATGACTCTACCTGCCGCAGGTCAATCAAGCGCATTTCTATTTGAAGTCCTACTTACATGGATGTTGATGCTGGTGATACTCAATGTCACTCATCCAACCAATCCCCATCGATCATTTGCGGGATTCATCATCGGGGCTTTTGTAGGTTTAGAAGCCCTATTCGGCGGCCCTGTATCGGGAGCATCGATGAACCCAGCCCGATCCTTGGGACCAGCTCTCGTGAGTGGAAATATGCTTGATCTGTGGATCTACCTTATCGCACCGGTCATAGGATCGATTGTAGCCGTTTGGACACATCGATTGTTGATGCTCACCGCTGAGCCAAACAAACCGCCGACAGACGTTGTTCAACAAGATACTCTTAAAGGGAATTGATGAAATGTTAATGCAAGAATTGATTGAGTATCTCTCAAAGGAACAATTGGGGGCTTTGGAGATCGCCTTACCAGGTGGAGAAACGCTACCAGCACATTTCCATATCACCGAAGTTGGGCGAGTCCGCAAGGACTTTGTCGATTGCGGTGGTACACCTCGTCAAACAGAAGCTTGCGTCTTACAAGCATGGGTGGCCGACGATATCGACCATCGATTAACGAGTCACAAGTTAGTGAAAATACTTGAACTCGGCAGCAGCTTGTTCCCAAGCAAGGATGTTCCGGTAGAGCTGGAAATCGATCGCGGGACAGTGTCCCTTTTTTCACTTCAACGGGTAGAGAGCACCGCGAATTCACTGACACCCATGTTCCGCTTGGTACTCAGCCCCAAGCACACCGAGTGCTTAGCCCCCGACCGCTGCGGAGTGGGCTTACAAGTGTTGTCCACTGGAAGCTGCACACCGGGATCTGGTTGCTGCTGAACGGGCCTGCATTCGTTCGTGGCGATACGTTACTTAAACACTATGAAGTAACGCGTTCGTCCAAAAATACTGTGTAGTCTAAAAGTACGGTTTAGTACGATAAACTTTAGCGTCTCGAGGTAGGGAGCAAATGGCCAAAAAAGTCTTGTTTGTGTGTGTGGAAAATTCAAATCGTAGTCAGATGGCCGAAGCGTTCGCTCGCATGCACGGTGGAGACATGATCGAAGCTCACAGTGCTGGGTCGCGTCCATCGGGAAGAGTTAACCCTAAGGCAATCGAAGCGATGAATGAGTTGGGATACGACTTGACTCAGCATACATCGAAAGGGCTTGACTCGTTCAATGGTAGCGAAGTCGAGGTTGCAGTGACTATGGGCTGCGGTGATGAATGCCCACTTGTCTTGGCCAAACAACGCGTTGATTGGAAGATACCAGACCCACGCGACATGAGCCCCGAAGAGTTCCGGGGTGTACGGGACTTGATCGAACGCCAAGTCAAATCGCTGATCGAGCAATTGTCTTAGCAAATCCGATCATTGCAGGCTGCAACTAGACAGTTGGATTCCCATCCGAGTTTGGGAATCCTTGAACGGGTATCGCCTGGGCAAATCCCCGCACCCAGACTCCGGTTGTAGGGTGCAAGCGAATTAGTCGAAAATCTGGGAGGCTTGCGAGCATATCGATAGTCGGACCAAAGCGTTCTTTCATCGCATCGATCAACGCTTGGCTCTCCGGCGTCTGTCGCGGCATCTCGTGTACATCGCAATCATAGCTTAGCCGTTTCCTAGCGAAGACGTTCACCGAATCTTTTTCGTCAGCGATGAACATGACATGGCAGCGCGCGGTAGCCAATATGTTGGCGGTATGCTTTGCAAGTTGGCTTATGAGGATAAAGAAATCACCGTTGGATTCAACGAACGGAGCATAGCTTGCGTTCGGCTGCCCCTGGCTCGATAGCGTACCGAGGATAACCGTTTTCGAGCGTCCGACAAATTCACGCAACTCGGGATCATGTTCGGATGCTGGTCGATGATTAGGATGTTTCGTCACCGGCAAGTACTCTATCTTTGGCTTTAAGGACTAGATGTGTAGCGTCCGGGTGTTCGCCCAGACGCAGGAGAATCGTTTAAAGGTCGGCCAACCAAGCGTCGATTTCCGCATCGCTCGGCATGCGCCAATCCCCTCGAGGAGAAAGCGAAACCGAGCCAACCTTCGGGCCATCCGGTACGCAGGTACGTTTGAACTGGGACGCGAAGAATCGCTTGAGGAAGACGATCAACGTTTTTCGGATTTCTTCATGGGTATACGGGCGATCGAACTTTGCTTGATCCGCTAGGAGCAAGATCCGTTTCGGTTCGGCTCCCGAGCGAACGAAGTGATAGAGGAAGAAATCGTGAAGCTCGTATGGACCGATCGTCTCTTCCGTCGACTGAACGGCTTGCTGATCCGCCGAGAGAGGAAGAAGCTCTGGGGTGATCGGCGTGTTAAGGATATCGATTAGAATTTTGCGAACGGGAGGTTCGACGAGGTGCTCGGCAACGTATTCCACGAGGAATTTCACCAGAGTCTTGGGGATCGAGCAATTCACGTTGTACATCGACATGTGATCTGCATTGTAGGTACACCAGCCGAGTGCAAGCTCCGACATGTCGCCGGTCCCGAGTACGAAGCCACGGTTCATCAATAGCATCGTACGCATGCGAGCTTGGACATTCTCGAAGACCAGATCGTTGCGTTGATGAGAGGGAAGTTGTTCAAGTTTCCGCTGGAGTGAGACTGGATCAAGTCCACCGAGATCGATCCCGAAGGGGCGGTGTTTGAGCGCGATGAACGACTCGAAGCAATTACTCCGGATATCAATCGTCTCGGAGGTTACACCGAGGAGTTCCATCAAGCGTTCCGCATTGGATTGCGATTTGCGTGTGGTCCCGAAACCGGGCATCGTCAGCCCGTGGATACGAGAAGTTGGCAATCCAAGTTGCTTGCACATCGAGACAGCAACAAGTAGAGCGAGCGTGCTGTCGAGTCCGCCGGAGACACCGATCGTCCAGGGAAGCGACTCAGGCAATCTAGCGATCCGTTTTGCGAGCGAGGCGCATTGGATTTCAAAAACTTCAGCGCAGCGTTGGTGTAGTTCCGTCGTTGATTTCGGAACGAACGGGTGAGGGTCGACGAACCGGATCAGTGACGATGGTACTGTATTGAGTTCAAAGGGAGTGCTGCGATACGGCTTCGAATGACCATTTCGAGCACGGTTACGAGAACGATATCGCGCATCGGGAATTTGATGCATTGTCTGAAAGGCTCTGCGATCTCGGTCGAGTCGATCAAGATCGATATCGGCGGTAGCGAAGCTTGTAATACCGTCTGCTTGATCCTCAGGACGGATGGATAGTCCGGTTCCGATCCGTTGGGATTCAGCAAGCATAGTGCCGTTCTCAGCGATCATACAATGTCCGCCGAAAACAAGATCGGTAGTCGATTCGGTTGGGCCGCTACTCGCATAGGCGTATGCAGCTAAGCAACGTGCCGACTGGGTTGTAACAAGCTGTTTTCGATACCCAGCCTTTGCGATCGTCTCATTGCTGGCGGAAAGATTTAAAAGGACATTTGCGCCGGCGATCGCATGCTCACTGCTCGGAGGAATCGGCACCCAAAGATCTTCGCAGATCTCCACCGCAACGCGAGCCATGCCGCATTGAAAAAGCAAATCCGTACCGAAGGGAACTTCGCCGTAACCGGCGAGCTGGACGCAAGGAGCAACTGGGACTCCGTCGATCCCAGGCTGAAACCATCGCGCTTCGTAGAATTCCCCGTAGTTTGGTAAATGCGTTTTCGGGACAAAACCAAGTACTTTGCCCGAGCCTAGAACCGCCGCCACGTTATACAGTCGTGAATCGATCGCGAGAGGTAACCCGACGACCACCAATTGCTCACCCACTTCGCTCGCTAGCGCGACGAGCTGTTGCTCGCATTCCCGAAGTAATCGATGTTGCAGGAACAGCTCTCCGCAGGTGTACCCACTGAGAGCCAGTTCGGGGAACAGAAGGATATCTGAAGTTCCGAATGCTTGCAGAGCTTGCTGCATCGCGAGTCGATTGGACCGTGGATCCGCAACCCGAGTCGCAATCGACAAGGCAGTGATCCTCAGAAAGCCAGCGGGATGCATACGATTGCGGTCCTTGGTGCCAACGGCGGTGGTGAGTAACGAGTCGGTATTGGGTTAGCGAGCGGGGCTGCGATGGAAGTGAACATGCTTCCACTTCCCTTGCTGACGATGCCAAACGCGAGTCTCTTCCATGGCAACGGTGATCGGTTTGCCATCAGCCATTTTTTGAGTCAATCGAACATACGCGATAATCGCAACGTCTCCCATGACTCGAACATGAGGAGCCACGATCTTGGCTTGGACAGGAAGAGGGGCGGAGCTGGAATTGGTCGATGGAAGATTGAAATAATACTGGTGAAATTCCAACCCATCGACGAGGTTACCCAAGGCTTCAGGCTCAAAGCATGTAAGGGTTGGGCAGCAGAGTTCGGTATAAGTCTCCCAGTCGCCGTCGATAATGCAAACGAGAAGCTTTTGGGTTAGTTCAAGGATAGTGTCGCGATCAGATGCAGTTGTCATAACGGATGATAGGTTCGAAAGTGGTACGGTTAAAAAGATTGGATGGCAGGAAGTGACGGAAAGTTCGCGCCTGCCGAACGCATCAGGCTCTATTGTAACGATCGTTGGCTTGATCGCTGCCGAAGGTGGCTCGTAGAGGGTAACGAATCGACCGAAAACCCACTTGCGGGACCGTTTTTCAGGTATTTGCAGGTTTTTCGGCCAACGAAAGCCGTTTTTATCGAGCTTGAATCCACTTGTGACCAGAGGTGTCACGTCTAGATATTAGGATGCTAGCATCTAAGAATTTATGGCAATAGTTGACCAACGAGAGAATCATGCATCGAGCGTATGCATTTCAAATATCCCCACGTCGAACGGGTCGACCGGGCGGATTAAAGCTGGAGAAACGTAAGCAGGAAGCAACTCATCCGATATTAGGAGCTCAAGGCGGGCGATTGGAGCCTAACGAAGAGCTATGGAGTGTGTTCGCGGATCTGGCGGGTTCATCGAAATTGGAAGGTGCATCATTAGTACATTTGCTTTCAGAAGACGAGCCGATCGAGCCGTTTCGAAACGTCCTTCGGGAGCACTTGTTGAGGCTAGCTTACGGAGATGATCAGTCAGCATTGGAATCGGCACAAGAGATTGCATTAAAGCTAAGCATGTCGATGGATCAACGGTCAGCGAAACATTCATTATTGGTGATTGTCGTCGAGCCATCAGGTAACGTACAGCGAACGACCCTTTGGCTGTTTCCCCAAGACGACGTTTTCCGGTTAGACGTGCGAGGCAGGAGCAGCAAACTCTCGTTACTAGGAGATGTATTCAGTAAATCTTCGGTATGGCGAAAGGCGGCGATGTTCTCTGGCAGTGATCAAGCTTCTGGGTTTCGCACAGGAAGAGTGATTGATTTACAGAATCGCAAGTCGGACGATCGGGCTGCAGATTTTTGGTTGAAGCTATTCCTCAATGCGACCTACGCACTTGACCCGAAGAATGCAACGGCGCAATTGACTGGGTATTTAAAGGATGCTTTTGAAAGCTCCGAAGGTTCGCAACGCGAGCAACTCTATGCGACGATTGTTGCCTTGCCACGTTCACCGAAGAAATCTTGGACCTTTGAACAAATTGCAGAGCAATTCCTCGACAATCAAAACCAAGAAGTGTTCCTGAATCTTATTCCTGAGAGTGTGCGCAGCAGTTCTTTCCAAATCGATCGTGATCTTTTTGAGTCTAAGCTTCAGGTAAGAGTCTTTGAGACAATAGAGGGGGTTTGGGTTTCCGCTCCTGGGGAGCAGATAGGAAAATCTGTGAAGCTGGATTCGAAGCTTGGTCGAATTCGTTTTGAGGGTACGGTCAAGAGGCAAAGTATCAAGTCGCGTCATGTCAAATAAATCCAACGACCAAAATTCTGTACGATTCGCCATGCTGCAAGAGGCGGCAAGAAACCTCCAGCAACAGCTTCGCTCTGTCATCTTCGAGAATGACAAGCAAGTTCGCTCGATTCGATTTTCCGTTGATAACAAACGAAGCACAGGTGGCTCCGATACGTGCTTGATCGGTTCAATGGACTACGAAGGAGATCTAAACGAGGCCATCGAAAAAGTACGTCTAAGCTATCCGTTGCAAATCCTCGCAACTGATTCGAGGGAGACTGGTATCGAGCGGGTAGAAGCCATGCTATCGCCTTTGGCATTACCACCTGGATGGGACAGGTTCGAAGAGATGCCATCAACCTTCGAATTGACCCTTCGGTATGTCGAACCTCAAGCGACGGTACCATTTCCTTCCGTCGAGGAAGCGAAGGAAACCAATGAATTGCGAGAAGTGGTTTTCTTGATTCACGGAATTCGGGATCGAGCCCGGTGGCAGACTCGGGTTAAACGTATGCTTGAAGAAGTTGAGGGAATCAAGGTCATCCCTATACGTTATGGTTACTTTGATTTGATTCGTTTTTGGATACCGTTTTGGACTCGGCAAGGGCCGATCAATCGAACCAGGGTAGAGATCCAGATCGGTCGAAACACGCACCGTGCAGAACGTTACTCGGTTGTCGCACACAGCTTCGGTACGTATGCGATTTCACGTGTCATGTCCGATACGCGAGATTTGGTCTTGCACCGATTGGTTCTTTGTGGGTGCATCGTTGATCGTGAGTTCCCCTGGGAGAATATCCAAAGCCGGATAACCAATCGCATCGTCAACGAGTACGGGACTCGGGATATTTGGCCACTGATGGCTCGAAAGCTTAGCTGGGGCTATGGAGATACTGGCCGCTACGGATTTGGAGGAGCGATCGTTCAAGATCGTGCTCATGGTCTGCATCACAGCGACTTCTTCGAAGAATCCTTTATCGCAACCTATTGGAAACCTCTCTTTCACGATAATCACTGGGTGGATTCAGACTGGGAAGAGCGCGCACCGCAGGATGCTTGGTGGTTCGAACTCCTTATGGTCCTTCCCTGGAAATCCATGCTCTTGCTACTAAGTTTGCTCATCGCAGCAGCACTGTTGTGGTTTACCGAGCGATGATTCACCACGAATGCATAATCTCGCTAAATCAGCAAGCTGCTCGTTTACCGGGATCTCAGGATCTGTAGCTTGCATCTTCAATAGCGTCACGGCTCATCGCATGCGACTGAGCAGTACTAAAATGCAGCTTCCATCATCGATAACTTCAAGTCCCGCTTTCCTCGCCGCCTCACTGGCTTGACGGTCCTGCGCACCGGGCTGCATCCAAACTGTCTTGACTCCGATGGCGATGGCTTGTTTGACAACATCCCTTGTCACCTCTGGTGGAGTGACGATCGATACAGCTTGAGGAACGACAGGTAACGAAAGCAAATCGGGATATGCAACCTGGCCTTCTACTTCTTCCGCCCGAGGATTGATCGGATAAACATTCCGACCCGAATCGCGAAGCGCACGATAGATAATGTTGCCGTACTTCTCGCGTTGCGTAGAAGCTCCCGCAACCGCAAATGTGGTCGAGTTCAAGAACGCTTGGCGAATATCTTTTACTTCCTGGGCTTCTTGCATAGTGTTACTCGACTTGGTGCTATCTTGGGCGATTAACGGTTATCTCGATAAGCTTGATGGCATTGAATGCACTGCGATTTGATAATTACCCAATTGTTTCGAAGCGCCTCGATGTGCTCTTTCGACAGTTGCTCACTGTTTATTGCGAGGGGTTGATGAAGCATATTTTCTAAACGCCAAGCTGCGATTTGCGAAGCTTGCAGCATCTGAGTGAACTCACCTGGATATGTTTTGGTGACCTCTAGCCGAAGCATTTCCTCATAGTGTTCGCGCAGAAGCAAAGACTCATTTGGGTAGTCCATTGGTGAATTCAGTTTTGCTACGTTCCAGTCCGATTCAGAAAGCTGTTGAAGGTGCGTAAAGGTCTCTTCAAGATGAACCATCGCATCGACCAATGGTGCAATCGGAGCGACCGATGGAAAATCCGATGGCACGGCAGCAAGACGGTCTGTGGAGATCAGTTCGGTATCTTTGACCGCTTGGTAGAGACCTTTATAGTTGCGATTCGTGCCGGCAAGCTTGAGTACCGCTTCCGCTTGGAATTGATCGATCATCCCTTTAGCTTTACAAGCGGCGGCAGCGGCAGCGGGGCTGCGGTGTTTCCCGTGGTGGCAATGAATGTAAATTGGACCGGGAAGCTCCGAGATCGCTTTTGCGAGTCGCTCGACGGTCGGCGTTGGAATCCCATCGTAACCGTGAGGGATATGCACATAGCGCAATCCGACGTTGTCAGCGGCGTCGACATTCGGCTTGGCTCCATCGACACTGAGAACCGTTTTGATACCGAGCTTCTTCAGTTCATCGAATGACTCTGAACTCTCCGGTAGCCCTCCTGAGTAAATTCCAGGAGCGACTTCAATGAGGTTCGGCAAGTGTGTTGAAAGAAGTTTTCGAGGCAGGAAAGGGGCTTCGAGTAGCTTGGTGTCACCGGCACCTGATTTGACCTGGTCGGTACCGGACGGACTCTGCGCGATGCTTGTTTGACTCTGCGTAGCGAGCAACACTAAGGCCGTAAACAAAACCCAGAGTCTCTGCAAGTTCAATGTCATAGGAGCAACATATCAGGTCAAACGCGAATTCATCTGCCGAAGCGTCGCATTCGGCGAACGATCGAAGCACAGCAACTTCGAAGCATTATACCATCGCGATAGAAGCCCTGGTTCGCGCCAGAAACGCTTTCGCGAGAAGTGGCGCAGCGAGTTAACAAATTCCTCGCAACAAGACTCACTCCCGATCGGCCTCGCAATACCGACTTGTCTGACTTGTCTGACCTGTCTGACCTGTCTGACCTGTCTGACTTGTCTGACTTGTCCGACCTGTCTGACTTGTCTGACCTGTCTGACTTGTCTGACCTGTCTGACTTGTCCGACCTGTCTGACCTGTCTGACCTGTCTGACCTGTCTGACCTGTCTCGCACAAAGCCCCCGGTTCGATCACGCTCGCAGTTGCGACGTCATTCGAGTCCGAGTGGAAAACAAAAGAGGGGACCGGATGGCCCCCTCTTTTATTATCGATAAAGAATCGTTGTGTTGCTGGTTATTGATACCAACTGTTGCCTGACTTCCATTGAATTCCGGAAGTCCGTGTTTGCGACACAGCATCGTTTTCTTTGATGTTCGAAGCGATGTGCCACGACTCGATCATGACCCCACCACTCGCAGAGACGATGTAGCCTTGGACGGTCTGCAAGAAGTTGACTTGGGGATCAAGCGATTGTGGGATATCGAACTTGACGGTCGAGATGTTCGCAGCTTCGCCGAGCAAAGCGGAGAGGTCGCAAGCAGCTTGCGACTGCATGTTTTGCGATTCGATCAAAGCAGCGATAACGCATAGGTCCATGACGTTTCGGAGTTCGCCGAAGACCGTATCTTTAACGGAAAGTTCTGCGAGTTTCTTGGTGAAGTTATCAGCCCACTTCTTAGCGACTGGTTCCACTTTACCGGTTTGTTTCGAGGCTCCTTGAGCATCGAAAGCGTCTTGTTCGGTCAACGTCTTAATCCGCTGGCCGCTGATTTTCCAAGCGAGTCGATCTTTGCTGTGGGTGATCGCATCGTAATCGCAAGCCATCCAGAAACGGTTTTGGAGTTGGGTGGAAGCGTTCGCTTTGTTTTGAATCATCTCAAGGTAGCTTGGCAGACCTGCAACAGGTGCTTTGGCAAGATTCATACCGTAGAGTTTCATGCGGTAATCTGCTGCAAGGATTACGCGAGCCATGTGGCTGTCGGCAGGAATGCCGGAAAGCTTGATCTGCTGAGGGCCGAAGGCTTTAGCAAGCACTGGAGCAGTTTGGGGGCTTGCATTGCCGCCAAGGTTGCGGAGAGCTTGGTTGAATTGGCGTACACCTTGCTCGGTCGGTTCGATGGAAACCGAGACGCCACCGTTGCGAGCTTGGCTAACATATCGAAATGCGGTGACCAAGTCGTCGAGGTTCACGATTGGGTTACCGGAGACTTTGCCGACAACGGCGCCCTGTGGGCCGATTGTCCAAGGCTCAGCAGGACCTGCCAAGACGATATCTTGACGTTCGGGGTAAACTAAAACGTAGTCGATTCGAGTAAGACCACCGAGGCAGTGGACTTCTTCTGGAATCGCCTGTCCATTCTTTTGGGAGTCGACCAAGATCTGCTGAATACCCTTGAGGGAAATCAGACGCAAGTCAGTTTTCTTTGCCAAGTCACCTTGAGCACCAGCCATAGTTTGCCGGAGTTGCTCGAGGTTCTTCGATTCTTCTTCGGGAGCGAGGGTTCGCAGAACGCCTTCGGCATCGATCAGAACACCACCGACCCCGGAGCCGCCGTTGAAGGCATTGAATTGAGCGTTGACGTTCCCGACGGAAAACGAACACGCAGCCACCACGAGGGCTAAAGATCGTGGCATCCACGACAAGTTCAAGCCCGACAATCGAAAACGCATGATCATACTCCGTTAGAACACGAAAAGTCTTTGCTGTAAGTTTGTGCTACGATGTTAGTCTACGATGTTGGGGACAAGGGGAATTTCCGAACGGAAAACCCGGCCGAAAGTCCCAGTCCACAAACCTTAGTGTATTTCAGCCTTTTTGCGATGCAACCAAACCGCCACTCCGCTTACCTAATTATTCGCCAAGGAAATCGGTGGACGGATGTATTCCGGCTGGAGGGGGGGCAAACCCTAGTCATCGGACGGGCTTCCTCGAACGAGATCCCAGTAGCCGATGAGCGGGCAAGTCGACGGCATGCCGAGATCTATTCCGAGGGTGACACGTGGTACCTCCGGGATCTTGGATCCCGTAATGGCACCCTCCTCAACGGGTCCAAGATCGACGCTCCGACCCCACTTTCCGCAGGAAATCAAATAGTTGTCGCTTCATGCCGGATGACGTTTGTATTGTCTTTAACGGATTACGTGCCTCCGACGAACGATCCTGACGGAACTAACGATTCTCCCGCCTCACAAACCCAATCGGATCTCCCCCCATCGATCACCCACCGGCAGTCAAAAGCAGCCATGCTTGAGGGGGCCGATGCGATCCGCCGCGAGAATGCCCAAGGAACCGGCACAGCACAAGTTGCTGGTTTTGGCCAAGGGGCTGGTTTTGGCCAAGGAACTCGCGCTGGACTTGAAGTCCTCAAATTGGCATTCGAGCTGGCAAAACTCAATTCGGTGGATCAAGCCTGCGAATTGGCACTCGATTCTCTGCTAAAAGCCACACACTGCGAAGCGGGCGGAATTATCAAATTTGAGTTTCGCACGCTGGAATCCGAATCTGATGCACGCAGCAATAAGCAAGACGGTAATAAAGAAGACGGTAACAAAGAAGACAGCGCCAAAGAAGAAGTTGGAACTAAAGAAGATAACGGTATGAAATTTGGGCGATCAGTTCGTGGCAACACGACTGCGAATCGGATAAGCATTGCCGTATTGGCAGCGCACGAAGTAACAGGTAAAGCTTATCACCCACCTTCCGACTCGGTCATCCAAAGCATCTTGAAGGATCCATCAGCGATCCTTGCTCGCAACGTCTTATCCGATCCAAATTTCGTTGGAGGACCTGAATCATCAGGCAGCCATGTTCTGACAACCACTTCCTTAATCGCCGCTCCACTGCGTCTTGATGATAGCTTGTTTGGCGTCCTGCATTTGTATTCAAGGGTTGGCCGCGCAGAGTTAACTCCGGAGGATCTTGAAGTCACCCTGGCGGTTGCAGAGGTCTTGTCGGTTTCGCTGAGCAATTTAACTCGCCAACATTCCTTGGTCTCGAAACTGCAGTCTACCAGCACGCGGCTTGAGGAACTCGAAAAACAGATCGGGCACACGGACTGGATAGGTGCCAGTGCCGCGTTAAAGGCTCTTGGTGAACAAGTCCGCCGCGTCGCTCCGACACAAGCAACTGTTTTGATTCGCGGCGAGAGTGGCACGGGCAAAGAACTCGTCGCAAGGGCGATCCACGATGCGAGTTCTCGATCGAGCAAGCCTTTTGTAGCGATCAACTGTGCGGCTCTCTCCCCGACTCTACTCGAGAGTGAATTGTTCGGGCATGAAAAAGGAGCCTTTACAGGAGCGACAGATCGCAAGATAGGAAAATTCGAGTTAGCCGATGGTGGGACGATGCTGCTCGACGAGCTCGGCGAAATGAGCTTGGAGATCCAAGCGAAATTCTTACGGGTCTTGGAAGGACAAGCTTTTGAGCGATTGGGGAGCAATAAACCGATTCGATCGAGTGTTCGCGTATTGGCTGCGACCAATAGAGACTTAGAACAAGCAGTAGAGGACGGGCGATTTCGATCGGATTTGTATTTCCGATTGCGAGTAATCGAGTTGAAGATTCCTCCTCTTAGGAATCGTCCCGAGGACATACTGCCACTTGCTGAACATTTCCTTGGTCGATTTCGAGCCTTTTCGGGACATGGCCCAACTCAGTTTTCCGATCGGGCCAAGGAAGCGATGTTAGCTTATCAGTGGCCGGGTAACGTGCGAGAGTTGAAGAATGCCGTTGAGCGAGCGCATGTATTGGCAACAAGCGATGTCGCGGAACCAGAGGATTTGGCCCTTTCGCATTTGAAGTTACCCGGCACAAGACCAGCCCAAGAGGCAGTAGGTGGCACGGGCGAGAGCGTCCAGCAAGAGAGAGTCTTTCGCGAACAGACCCTCGAAGAGATTGAAAGCGAGCATATTCAAGCGACCTTGAAATACACCCAAGGTCAGAAGAATCGTGCGGCAAGCATACTTGGAATCGAGCGATCAACGCTTGATCGCAAATTAAAAAAGTATCAAAGCTAAGCGGTTCAAAGCTAGGCATATCAGAGCTAACCGCTCAGAACAAGTCGCGTTGCCTTGCGTGGGAATCACTCGAGTGCAACAATAATCGGTTCTAATCCGCTTGCGAAACACATACCATCGAAAAGGCTCGATGCATCAGTTAGACATTATACCTACGTTGGTCGGTGGCTTTACTGCCGCATTATTGTTCGGGTACGCTTGTTTATTGCTTCGCATCTCCCCGATCGTCGGTTTCTTGATTGCGGGGATTGTTGTTGGGCCTACGACGCCCGGCTTCCAGGCCGATGGGCAAATCGCGAGTCAATTTGCCGAGGTTGGAGTCGTATTGCTGCTCTTCGATGTCGGCTTGCACTTTGACTTGCAAGAGCTTGGGCGTGTTCGACGGGTTGCGATACCCGGGGCATTGATGCAATGCTTCGGCTCGTTTCTCGCAACACTCGTGCTTGGAATCTCATGCGGATTATCGGTCCCGTCGGCAATTGTTTTCGGGATCGCGATGTCTTTTGCCAGTACAGTGGTTGTGACACGGCTTCTCGCGGACGTAAATGAGTTGCAGACACAGAATGGGAACCTAGCGATCGGATGGTTGATCGTCCAAGACGTCTTAGCAGTGTTAGCTTTGGTCTTGCTCCCCTCTCTTGCAGATAGTTCGAATACTTCGTGGATCAGTTTGATAGCAGTCATCGAAATAGCGGCCCTGAAGATAGCGGTGGCCGCGATCGCGATCGTGTTCCTAGGTGGGAAGCTTATCCCTAAGATTTTGCATAGGGTAGCATCCACGCGATCTCGAGAACTGTTCACCTTGACGGTCTTGGTCCTGGTGCTCGGTATTGCCATGCTCTCCGCAAGGGTCTTTGGAGTATCGATGGCTCTAGGAGCCTTTCTCGCGGGGGTAGTGATCGGGCAGTCGGACTTTTCGGTTCGTGCGACGACAGAAGCTTTGCCGATGCGCGATGCATTTGCCGTATTGTTTTTCGTCTCGGTAGGGATGCTGTTTAATCCTCAAGTCTTTTTTTTCACACCAGGATTGTTTGTCTGGACTTTGTTGATTGCCATGGTACTCACGCCTCTTTTGAGCATCCTTCTGATGCTCGGACTTGGGCTGCCCCTCAAGAGCGCACTGCGGGTGGGATTCGCTTTTGCTCAGATCGGTGAATTCTCGTTTATCGTTGCGAATCTT
>JBJONT010000232.1:0-7623 GCA_046051705.1 Planctomycetota bacterium
ACAGTGCTAACTGAAAGTGCCGTGCTATTAAGGAAAAAGTAGTGGCCAATCCGGCTGCAATTCGGGCCCAGTATCGTGCTAGTGCTAGTGCTAAGTTGATGGGACCTGTTTTGTTTGCTTCAAAGGTAGGTCGTGAGTTCAACGAAATTATGACCACTACAGGCTGCTTTCGATTACGAGCACGAGCGCCGTTTCACTGAGCACGAGCACGGCGCTGAAAAAACCCTTACCAATCAATTCCAGCCACTAAAATCCCCGAAGAACCAAGTGCTAGCAGAAAGCATTACCAGAAAGTACGAATAGATAGGGCGGACATAGCCTGCTTGCTACCTGCGAATCCTCACCTGCCTAACTGAGTATTTCTTGGATCACATGTCCATGCACGTCGGTCAACCTTCGATCGATCCCGTTGTGCCGTACTACCAATCGCGTATGGTCAATGCCGAGCAAATGCAGGATCGTCGCATGCAAGTCATAACACCATGTCTTGTTCTCAACCGCTTGATATCCCCAATCGTCACTCTTGCCATACGACACTCCTTCCTTCACCCCCGCTCCCCACAACCAAGTGACAAAGCTACCCCCGTTATGATCCCGACCTAAACTCCCCTGTGCGAATGGAGTCCTGCCGAATTCCGTTGTCCAAATCACCAAAGTATCTTGATCTAATCCCCGCGCCTTCAAGTCCCTGAGCAGAGCCGCAATGGGTTGATCCACACTCTGTGTCATCGGGGGAAGTTCCGTTTGGATATTGCCGTGATTATCCCAATTGTTCGTGGCACCTTGCGGCCCACTCCATACCTGACAAAACCGTACACCCCTCTCGACTAAACGCCTTGCCAGAAGACACCTTCGACCAAAATCCTCTGTCACAGGCTTGTCTAATCCATAGTCTTTATGGCATTGAGTCGTTTCGCTACCAAGATCGAACGCTTCCGGGGCCGACAACTGCATCTTCGCAGCTAACTCATACCCCGACAGCCTCGCATCGAGTCGGCTATCGCCAACCTTCCCTTCTCCATACTGCTCATTAAGCCACCGCAATAGTGACTGCCCTTCAATATCCGATGCCCCTTGCGCAAATGGATACTTCGCATCCGGATACAAATCCGGGATCGGTACCTTCGATGTCGCATTTAATACCAAACCTTCGTGAACCGCCGGAAGAAAACCGGCACTGAAACATCCTTGCTGGTTATACGGCAACCCCCGCGCATCTGGCAAAACAACAAATGTCGGTAGGTTATCGGTCAAATTACCTAACGCATAAGACACCCAAGCCCCTAGGCAAGGAAACCCCGGTAGCAAAAAACCGCTGTTCATCATGTACGTTCCAGGACCATGCACGTTGGTCTTGGTCGTCATAGCCATCAAAAACGCCATCTCATCAACCAGCTTCGCTTGCTCAGGAAATAGCTCACTAACCCAGCGTCCCGACTCTCCATGTTGCGAAAATGCAAACGGGCTCTTCATGATCGCACCAGCCGGAGCCGTGAACCCCTCCGGCTTGTCCTTCGGCCCAAGCATCTGTCCGTGCAATCGCTCAAGCTCCGGTTTGTAGTCAAACAAGTCCATCGGACTCGCACCTCCAGTCATGAATAACTGGATTACCCGTTTGACTTTGGCTCGATGATGCTGCTCTCCGACTGCCTCACGCGCCAAAAGATCGCTCAACGCAATCGCCGCTAAACCGCCCCCCCCTTGCCTGAACCACTCACGGCGATGAATCCCCTCCGCATGTGAACACGGCAAATCAGAACCTAGTGCACCAGCAACTACTCCACCGTCCGTCAACTGCCTGCGCCGAGTACGAATTCCTGCCATGCTGATACGCTGCTTGCGGTGAAGGGAAAGAAATGACAACTAATGGACAACTAATGAACAAAGAAGGGACAACTAAGGGATAAACAAAAACTCATTCGTATTGACCAGTACTCGACCTAAGGCAGCAATCCCATGCCTCTGTGCATAAGGCAATAAAACTTCGATTTCACTCGGTGTCGGATCACGCTGTAATGCCAATTGAAACAACTCTCGCGTCTGCTCGGTAACCGATTTTCCACTCGCAATCATTCGATCCTCCAACAACTTGCAATGATGCAGAACAAAAGGGTTGTTGGTTAGCACCAATGACTGCAATGGAGATGCTGTGAATCCTCGAACAGGTGAGAGCAATCCCAAGTCCGGAAAGTCCAATGCCGCCATCATCGGATCTGGAATTCCTCGCCAAACTACCCTATAGATACTTCGACGATTCCCCTCCGGACGATTCCAATCGAACGCCGCATAATCAAGCTTGGGCGTCGATTGTGGCCCTGGCTCCTTGGTGAAATGCTCAACCCCCGGTCCACCCATCTTCCAATCGATCCTTCCTGAGATCGCTAAAAGTGAATCTCGATAGGAGTCGGCATCGAGACGAAGTCGATTCTGTCGCCACAACCAGCGATTGTCTGCATCCTTCGCATGAGCTTGTTCATTGTGCAAACATTGCTGACGATACGCTTGGCTCGTTACGATCAATCGATGCAGCTTCTTCAATGAGCCACCTGCATCGTCTCGAAACCAGACCGCAAGCCAATCAAGTAGCTCCGGATGCGAAGGGACACCTCCCATCCGCCCGAAATCACTCGGTGTATCGCAAATACCTCGACCAAAGTGATAATGCCAAACTCGATTAACGATACTTCGCCAAGTCAAAACATTATCTCGATGCGCGATCCAATCGGCCAAAGCCGCACGACGCAGGGACTCGCCACCTTGCCCTGCATCTACAAATCGCCCCGGAGAGTGCTGCATGACCGAAAGTGCCCCTGGAGGGACCAATTGCTCTGGCTTACCGATCTCTCCACGATGAAGCAAATGAACCGGTTTAGGATTCGCCACGCTTGCTTGTTGCCTCGCACCATTGCCCGTCGGTATCGACACATTGGTACCAACCGCGTAAACCTTAGATTCCGCTGGCAGCTTTTTTGTCTCCACATCAACTGCTTGCTGAAGAAAATGAAAAGCGAGCAATCGCGTCTGTTCTTCACTTCTCTCATCCGGCTGAAGCTTCATCACGGTCTCGACTTCTGCCGGTACCGCCACGGCATCACCCCCAGGGGCATCCGTTACCGATAACCGAAACGCACCCAAAAGATGTGAGCCCCCATGAAGCTGCTTTAAGGTCACCGTCAACTCCGTCCCGATACTCCACTCAACGGGCTCCTCCAACACGAACACTGCATGGTGCGGAACACCTACCGCAGGATGAATCCCCCAAGCCGTTTTCGGATCCCCATCGATTGCTCGCTCGATCCCCCAACCAGCTTGATTAAAATCCGCCGTAACCCTGGCTATCTTGAGTTGCTTCGCAGCCGTCGCCCCCGGTGTAAAGACTTGCACAACGAACTCGGATAAATGCAAGTTTCCGTTTTGGCATCGACCTGGCCCCTTCATAGGCAACGAATCGTGGGGGAACAGATCAAGCCGAATCGCAGTGACCATTGGCAAATCCGCAGTCCCTGTAAAAACATATGTATCTGTATCAGGGTTATGCCCACTTGCCAGAATTACTTCCTCAGCTTCCTTAGTAAGCGTTGCACCTTCAAGCGATATAAAGGAGTGCGAATCAAGCTTCTTCCAAGTTGCAATTTGGCGATGCTCTCGACTCCACTGCGCAACGAGCGATCGAGCAAGCTCTGACTCAAGCCCCGCCGGATCCTTCGCAATGACGGCCTGTTTGAGCTTCTCTAGCGCCGCGCGCCTGCTGGCTGTTTCGCGCAGCGTATCGTAAGAGATATCACCCTTGATTACCCCGGCAAATACAGCTTGTAATGCATAGTAATCCTCCTGCGAAATCGGATCGAACTTGTGCGCATGACAACGCGCACAGTTAGCCGTCGTACTCACAAACGCGGCCATCGTCTGTGTCAACATATCGTCGCGATCCATGTAATCAAACGTCACTGGTCCCGTCGAATACGTACTAAGATCAAACGTCCCTGCTCCTAGAAAACCTAGTGCTGGTAATAATTCGGTAGCCTCAGGCGCAAAGACATCGATCGCAAGCTGCTGACGGATAAACTCCGACCACGAAATATCGCGGTCTAACGCTTCAATTACATAATCGCGGTAAGGCCATGCATTCTCCCGACCCACATCATGTTCGTATCCATGGGAATCGGCAAAATGAATGGTATCGAGCCAATGTCTTGCCCAACGTTCCGCATAGCGTGGAGATGCAAGCAACCGATCGACCAATTCCTCGAGCTCCTGGTCGCTGGGATTCTCGGATACAGAAGCAACTTGCTCGGGCGATGGAAGTACCCCATGAAGATCGACGTATAGCCTTCGTACCAACTCCCTAGATGATGCACGAGGAGCAAAACTCAAACCTTCTTTCTGCAACCGATCCAGAAGAAATGCATCGACAGGATTGCTAGACCGTTGCTCTGTTGCAACAAGATCTCCACTCACCGGATTGGCAGCAAGCACTGGAACCGGCGGAGCAACCAACGGCCGCAACGACCACCAATCAAGCGGATCACTGACTTCTGGCCGCACTGCCCGATCATCGTATGCTCCCTCTTGAATCCACTTGCGGAGAACTTCTATCTCCCCATCCGGAAGCTTCTCCTCGGGCATTTTCAAGTCCGAGTCCTTATGCTCGACCGCCCTTATCAAAAGGCTTCCAGTCGCATCGTTTGGGACAATTGCTTTGCCACGCGACCCACCCTGCTCCCAGCCGCTCCGCCAATCAAGTGCCAATCCACCTTCCATCTGCCCAGACTGATGCGAATGACAACTGTAGCAACGACTTTTGAGGATAGGCAGCACCGACTCGCGGAAGTATTCCGTTTCGTTTGCACCTTGTGCCTCTTGTGCCGTCGCGATCGAGCAGACAACGCTTAACAGGCAGGCAACGACTGCAGCAATCGCTGTTGGATTAACGATCTTCGGTTTCATTTGATGCTGGAGAAACATGACTCTGAGCAACCGCATCGAGAATTGGATTAAGAAAGGAAGCATTACCGAAACGATTCCCCGCACGCGTCGGCTCTGCAAAGCGAACAATGACTAAATCCTTGTCAGGCACTACGAACAATCGCTGCTTACCCAACCCAGCCGCAATATAAATCTTTAGCGCAAGCTCCGCCGAATCATCGTCAATCTCGGCTTCCCGATTGAGAATTCCCATCTTGATTCGGTCCCGGATTGTACCTCCCTTTACTGCACCACCCTTGACTGTACCTCCCGTATCGGCGACCCCTCCGACTCCACTTAGCCACCATGTAAACCCGTATCGAGGATTTGCACTCGATGGGACGAAACACTGCTGCAAAAGCTCCTCTGGAACTAATTGCTTGGTGTTGCCACTCGAATCCCTCACGCCCCCCTTATCTAATATGAACTGACCAAACTTCGCCCATTCGCGAGCCGTAAGCGAAAGCCCACCAGGGATGTTGACATTACCAGCGGAATCTTTTCCCCATCTACCGATCGATATGCGAATCGGACCAAAGAGTTTGAGTTTTGCATATTCTTCAAAACTCCTTGCGGGAATTTCTGTCTGTCTTAGCAACTTGCGGTTCAGCAATTCACCAAACGCATAGAAATGGCTCGGACCGTAATCGAAGATCTCACCCGCATTCGCCTTGGAGGGAACATTGACCGCATCGGCAAACCAATTTCCCGTTGCCAAACTCGACAGCTTCTTATCCTCATCTTGCCTTTGAATACGCTGCTGACGCTCCGCTAGTAATCCACCGCGAAGTTGCTGCAAGCCTTGACCACGCGTTGGAAAAGCAGCATCCGCAGGTTCTAGCCCAGAGGAAAGTGTCAAAAGATGACGTACGGTAATCTGATTCTTTCTCTTGTCGCTCTTCCATTCAGTAATGGTTTCGCAGACCAATTCATCGAGACTGAGCAACTTGTCTTGGACCGCAAACATCGCTAACACCCCAGTGAAACTCTTTGTCCCACTGGCAAGCATGTGTGGTGTTTCTTTATTCCAGCCTTTGTAACGTTCGTAAACAACTCGTCCACGATGCATCACTAAGACAGCTCGACCATCGAACGATTCAGAATATTCGCTTGCTTGATCACATGCAGACTTCAGTGTCTTCGAAACTTCCTCCGATCCCGAATCCTGCGCATACGCGACTAGATCAAATACCAACACCAACCATATGCATAGCAACCCAGCGAAAACCATTAACCCAAGCGTTCGAATCTCACCTAAGCCCGACGATCGCTCTCTTTTTGTACTCTGTTCGCTAAACATATAATTTCCACTCCCGCGAAAACCGCGATCATCGACGTTTCTTTTTTCGATGGGAACTCTTCGGACTAGGCTTCGCCGACGACTTACCCGATTTCGGTTTAAACCGATCCCTCTTCGATGGATTTGAATCTCTCGATCTCTTCGCTGAACCTGCAGTGCCCGCCGCCGCTCGATCGTGATGGGTCACTTTCTCGAGTCTAAACTCCAAATGCCGGCGAGCAAGATCTACTCGTTCAATGCGGACGACCAATTCATCCCCAAGCCGGAATTGATTCTCATCCTTGTAACCTTGAAGCGTATGCGTATCGCGATCGTAGCGATATCGATCTGGCGGGAGTCGCTCCAAAGTGACCATACCGTCAACCGGGATCTCGATCCCACGAACTACAAGCCCGTTCGGTTTGACACCCCAGACTATCCCGGTAAGCATCTCGCCGATTCGCCGTTCTAGAAAATGCAGGAGTTTCACACGGATCAGTTCGCGTTCAGCACCTTCCGCATTCTGCTCCGTCGAACTGCAATGCTGCCCTAATCGCTCCAGAACTTCTGTATTCTCATTTGCCGTTCGACCTTGTATCAAGTTTTCGACGATTCGATGTACGACAAGATCTGGATAACGGCGAATCGGACTGGTGAAATGACAATAGTGTGACATGTTTAGAGCGTAGTGCCTCTCGAACTCACACTGATATACGGCCTTGGACATGCTCTTAAGAATCGCGTAGTTGACCGCAAATTCCATCGTATCTCCCTTCACGCTATCGATGACCCGCTGAATCTCAAAACGGTCTTGCATCTCGTCCGCAGGCAATCCGAGGGCTCGCATGAAGTCGGCCAGTCGGCGAATCTTCAACCGGTCTGGTGGAGCGTGCGCACGCCTGAGGAACGGTAGCTTCAATGAGTCAAGCCAATATGCGACAGCTTGGTTGGCTGCCAACATAAACTCTTCGATCACTTGATGGCTCTGGGTATGGTGCACAACATGAGCACCCTTAACCTTCCCCAACTTGTCAAGATCAACCTTGACCTCCGGAAGGGTCAGTTCTATCGAACCATTGACCTTACGCAACGACCGCAATTGCATCGCCAAGGAATGCATATCACGCACCAACTGAAAGATCTCCGGCGTTAGTCGCTCTTGCCAAACCGACGGGTCTTCGAGGTACTGATCGATCTGCTCGTAGTTAAACCGATAAGCATTGCGTATCACGCTGTTGTAAACTTCGGCATGCAATAGCAACCCTTCGGGGGAGTATTCCATCGCTACCGTTTTCGCTAATCGATTCCGATCGGGCTGAAGCGATGCTAAGTGATTGCTAATCGTTTCCGGAAGCATCGGGATCACACGATCCGGAAGG
>JBJONT010000233.1:0-12756 GCA_046051705.1 Planctomycetota bacterium
CGTTGATAACAACAAAAAATTACGAAGAGCTGGGGAGTTACTCCTCAGCTCTTTTTTCTTTTGTATTTAATCGTAGTGCGGGGCACCTATCGTAGTGCGGGGCTCCTATCGTGGGGCGGGACTCCTGGCCCGCCTACCGTAGAGCGGGGCTCCGGCCCGCCTATCGTAGAGCGGGGCTCCGGCCCGCTGACCGCGCGAGTTTCCAAGCACCTTTCCTATGCTAAACACGCCTCGCTGCGCTCGTCTTCGCGGCCCGGAGGACCGCACCACGTACAGCGGAGCTCCCAACGTACAGCGAGGCTCCTTATCGTGGGGCGGGGCTCCTGGCCTGCCTATCGTAGAGCGGGGCTCCGGCCCGCTGACCGCGCGAGTTTCCAAGCACCTTTCCTATGCTAAACACGTCTCGCTGCGCTCGTCTTCGCGGCCCGGAGGACCGCACCACGTACAGGACCGCACCACGTACAGGACCGCACCACGTTTTAACCACACCACAACAACCAAGCCACTTTCACCTTACAATATATGCGACCGCTCCCCTCCATCTACCTAACACACGAACCATGAATCCAACCTACAAAATCAAGCAACCGATCGCAGTGAGCCTGGCTGCTTTAAGCTTCACCGCCCTGCTCATGGTTTCAATGCAACTCCAAGCCCAAGACTTCATCCCTCGCAAACAGAACCAGCCACCCGGACCGCCATTGAGTCCCACCGAAGCCTTGGCCAAGATGCAAGTACCCGAAGGATTTCATGTCGAGTTAGTCGCCAGTGAACCTGACTTGATGAACCCTGTCGCAATGGCTTTCGATGATGCCGGCCGAATCTACGTTACCGAAAGCTTCGAATATCCACGACACGAACCAGGTCCCGGCCGAGACCGAATAAAAATCCTTCATGACACCGACGGCGATGGAAAAATCGACTCGGTAAAAATCTTCGCAGAAGGACTCAATATCCCATCGGGGATTGCTGTCGGACACGGAGGTGTTTGGGTAGCCAATGCACCAGACATATTGTTTTTAGAAGACACCGATGGGGATGACGTTGCAGATCGCCAGAGCGTGGTCGTTACCGGATTCGGACGTATCGATACGCACGAGTTACCCAATGCACTGACTTGGGGTCCCGACGGATATCTCTACGGACTCAACGGCGTCTTCAACCCATCTGTCGTCGAACAGAACGGAAAGCGATTCGAATTCACTTGCGCCATGTTTCGGATCGATCCGCGAACCAAACGATTTGAATTGTTCTGCGAAGGGACCAGCAACCCATGGGGGATCGCCTTCGATGCAGTCGGCAGCGCCTTCATCAGCGCGTGTGTCATCGATCACCTGTGGCACTTAACGCAAAGCGCTTACTACCTTCGCCAAGGCGGTCCGTATCCACCCCACACTTGGTGGGCCGAATCGATCGTCAAACATAAACATCAAATGGCGGCTTATTGCGGTATCGAATACTTCGATTCCGATGCCTACCCAGCTTCGTATCGAGATCGACTGTACATGGGAAACATACACGGTGGTTGCATCAATTCCGATCGCATCGAACGCTTCGGTGCAACCTACCAAGGCTTCGGCGAGCCTGACTTCCTTACTGCCAATGATGTCTGGTTTATGCCGGTAGCACAAAAGGTCGGGCCCGACGGATGCCTTTACGTTTTGGATTGGTACGATCGATACCATTGTTATCAAGACGCGTCGGCGGACCCAAAGGGTGTCGATCGCGGACACGGACGACTCTACCGAATCGTGCACGGCGAGAGACCTACTCCCCGCTTCCAAGACTTGTCGAAACTCACAAATACAGAGTTGATTGTCGCTCTGAGCGATCCGAATATCTTCGTCCGGCAACGATCTCAGTTAAAACTTGCTGAACGCGCTCAGACGTTGACTTCCCAAGAGATATCCGCGCTCGAAGTAATCGGGCTAAAAGGCCCGACCTTGAAGTCGCAGCTTCATGCCATCTGGGCACTTGCAGGCGCTCATAAACTCCGCGAAGAATTCGTATCGTGGTTGCTCGATGTCGAAGAGCCCGAAATACGAGCTTGGGGTATCCGGCTCACCGCCGAACAGTTCCCAACCAATACAGCATTGCGCCAACGCTGCGAACAACTCGCCAAAGACTCCGACGCTAGGGTGCGTTTGCAAGCCGCTATTGCGGCTCCCAAGTTCGCTTCTAGCGAATTCGATGCATCCGATGTAATGAACATGGAACTCGACGTGCTCAATCATAGTCAAGACGACCCAATCATCGGTCGAGTCGTATGGCAGAATAGCTTGCCAATCGCACAAACCACTCGCCAACAAGTTCTCAAGCGATTAACCGATCGAATAGAACAACCTGACGATCTCCTGCGGTCGATGCTGCCGCGATTCGCTGGAAAATGGATCGATGATGCTATCGCTAACCGCTCGTCACAAAAAGAAGTCCAAGACTTATTGAGCGAATTGCTCAATGCAGCAAACAAGCTGAAAAAAGTCTCACCCGATAATGCCGCTGCCGCACTGCGACCCATCTTCGCTCGCTTGCAATCGAAAGAACTAACACTTCCCACGATCGAACCTGTTCTCAAAAAATTCCGAGCAGAGAACCCAAGCCCCGATTGGGGGCGATGGAATTCTGAAAAACTAACAGCGAATGAAAAAGAATGGAACAAGTCCGAGTTGATTCTCGGACTCATCGCTGGCGAGGAGCAACCTCAGAAGATTGCAGAAGGACTCGTATTAGATCGAACGACCGCCATCCTCCTGCGCCAAGAACTTTTGAACTACGTTTCAATCCGTGATCGCAAACTCGCCACAAAAGCATTGCTCTTCGCGATTGATCAATCCGTCGAAGCAAACCAACCTAAAGGGAACGACAAGACAAAACCAGATAAGCAACAAGAACAAGATAGACAACAGATCGACAAGAAGTGGCTTAACTTTGCGATCGAATTGGGAGGTGTCGAGTTGACCGATGTGGATCTTGAACAACTCGGATCCAAGGTCTCGATGTTGGCGCCAGGCGAACAAGCAGCGTTAGCGGAGAAGATGAGCCAACGCGAACCTGCCGCATCCGGGTTGCTCGCATGGATTCGCGATGGGAAACTACGCAAAGAGATCCTCAGCCCCAACCGCATTCGACTGCTAGCTGCTAATGGTTCCGATCAAGCCAAATCAACCATCAGCAAGATCTACGGAACTGTTCGACTCGATGACGATCCAGAACGCGAACGGGTGGTCAAACGGATCTCGGAGCAAGCCAAAGAGATGCGAGGTGGCGATGCCGCCCGAGGTTGGCTCGTCTACGATCGGATTTGCGGGCAATGCCATATCATGCACAACCGAGGTGTAGAAGTCGGCCCGAACATCACTGCTAACGGACGAGGGAACTTCGAACAACTTCTCGTAAGCATCTTCAATCCAAGCCTTGTGATCGGCGATGCATATCGCTCCGTGACGATTCGCACTGATGATGATACTGTACTGACCGGTTTGCTGGTTTCCCGCGATGCGACGAAAACCGTGGTCAGGACACAAGGAGGCAAGGAAGTAACGGTACTTGCACAGAACATCGAAAGCTTCCAGCAAGACAAGAAGTCGTTGATGCCCGAAGGGATCGAGAGCCAGTTGAGCGACGCGGAGCTCGCTGATTTGCTCGCCCTCTTATCGCTTGAGAAACCCCCAGGAAGTCCCGACAACTCAACAATCCTCGCAACCCCGGGCGGCTTGCACGGAAAGTAACGCACGGGAGTAAAACACACCCAGCAACTTGAAGCCGTTCCCCACCGGCATAGTCCGGTTTTGCCGAGGACTCGGAATAGTTTGATTCAACTTCCGGATCTATCTGTGCCGAAGATACGACATAGTCCGATGGCGATAGGCCCTCAGGACACTATAGAAACATTGTATCCTTGGGGGGAAACATGATACGTAAGGCTCTTTTCGTGGCAGCCATCGCCTTGGTTGCTAGTCTTTCGACAGCTTCACAAGCCGACGCGCAGCAGGCTCAACAAGCCTACGGCAGGTCTTGGGGAGGAGCCGCGAGCAACCGTGACTACAGTCGATTCAATCACTACCCGTACGTGTACTATCCACAGAACTTCTACGGTAGCGAATACTACCGCAGCAGCGATAGCATGTACCATCGGTACGCTCCGGAAATGCAAATTCCGGTCTACAACCGCCAATGGCATAATTACTATCCGAGCAATCGGCCTTACCACTGGGGCCATCACTTCATCCTTGACGTGTTCTAAGCTCGGCAATCTTGAAGATTGCTTGGCCTAAAGCCAGCTTTACCCAAAGCCTGACCTACTCTCGCTAACCGCAGAGCATCCTTAGGCTTACCAAACCCGCACTAGAAGCTCACATCGCAACACCGGTTGCGATGTGAGCTTTCTTGTCGTTATCAGCTATCAGCTATCAGCTATCAGCTATCAGCTGTTGGCTGTTGGCTGTTGGGGAATACGGTTCTTCGGGAATTTTAGTACCTGGAATTGATTTGTATCGGTTTTGCAGCCCTGCAATCGTGCTCAGTGAAACGGTGCTCGTGCTCAGTGAAACGGTGCTCGTAATCGAAAGCAGCTTGTAGTGGTCTTATGGTCGTTCAACACACGACCTACCACACGACCCACCACTGAAGAAAAAACCGGTCGCGTTATCCGAGCACGAGCACAGAGCACAGAGCACGAAACTAGGCCCGAATCCCAACCAGACCGGCCACTATTTTTCCTCAGTCGCCAGGAAAACTACAAGTCGATCGTTGTGCAAGTGCAAGTAGCCGTAGCGATCAGTCGATCGCGGTGGTCGCGTATCTCGCAACCGACGAAGCCGATTCGCAATCCGCGTTGCTGCACGATGGCTTTGGCTACAAGCGTGCGGCTCTTCACAGGCCGCATGTATTGAATATGTAGCTCGACGGTCGAGAAGTCTTGATTGCCATCGAGCATCCGGCCAAAGGCGATCCCCATCGCTGCATCTGCGAGAGCCGAGAGCATGCCACCATGAACGCGTCCCATGGGATTGTGAAACCGTTCATCGACATCAAGCCGAACTTCAGCTCGCCCAAGCAACTTATCCTCAGGACTCGGAGCCGAGACCTGAAACCCGATCAATTGCGATACGGGAGCTTGCATGAAACGATCGGGCTCAGGTTGGTTGGTAACCTCAGGGTTGTCCATAAGTTTATTGTGTTCCGGCCTTAGTAGGACTTCGCGAAAATCGCTTGAGAGTCAGCCGGCTTGCCGGTCAAGAAGCATTTCCCGGGGCCTTTAGGGGCATCAAGCGGGATGCACCGAATGGTGACTTTAAGTTCATCGAGAAGCGGTTGTACTTCTGATTCGCTCGAGAACCAACACTTGGCAAACCCACCACCCTGACTGCGGCCTTGCTCATCATCAGGTTGGAAGAAACTTCTAAAGTCCGCTTCGCTCGCAAGCTCCACGGTATTCGCTTCACGCATCGCAAGGGCTTTGGCAAACAGATCGCGTTGGATCGACTCAAGCTGCGATCCGATGCTTTGCACAAGTTCCTCGATCGGCATGGAACTGCTTTGATTCGTATCGCGGCGAGCCACAAACGCTGCTTGATTTGCCATGTCCTTCGGACCGACTTCAACGCGGATCGGTACCCCACGCTTGACGTGATACCATTTCTTCTCTCCACCACGCATATCTCGACTATCGATCTCCACTCGGATCGCTTCGTTGCAATAAGTTTGCTTTGCAAGTCGATCTCGCAGCGCCGTGCAGTAGGCCATGACTTCGGCCTTTTGCGCATCGTCGCGATAAATAGGCATCAACACGACTTGAGTCGGAGCCAAACGCGGTGGTAATACCAACCCGTCGTCATCGCTATGAGTCATGATGAGCGCTCCGATCAATCGTGTAGAGACTCCCCACGAGGTCGTCCAAGCGTACTCAATTTGACCTGCTTGACTTTGGAACTTGATCTCTTGAGCCTTGGAAAAGTTCTGGCCGAGGAAGTGCGATGTGCCGGCTTGCAAAGCTTTGCGATCCTGCATCATGGCTTCGATCGACAACGTCGTGACCGCACCGGGGAATCGCTCTCCAGGTGTCTTCTCACCCCGAATCACAGGCATCGCCATGTGGTTCTCTGCGAAGTCGGTGTAGACATCAAGCATCCTGCGGGTCTCCTCCATCGCTTCTTCAGCCGTGGCATGCACCGTGTGACCTTCCTGCCAGAGAAACTCGGCCGTCCGCAAGAACAACCGTGTCCGCATCTCCCACCGCACCACGTTGGCCCACTGGTTGATCAGAATCGGCAAATCGCGATAGGACTGCACCCACTTTGCATACGTCGCCCCGATGATCGTCTCGCTCGTCGGACGGACAATCAAAGGCTCCTCCAAAGGTCCCGCTGGACGCAATCCACCCTTCCCGTCTGGCTCAAGCCGGTGGTGGGTGACCACCGCACACTCCTTGGCAAACCCCTCGACGTGCTGAGCTTCCTTCTCCAAAAAGCTCATCGGAATAAAGAGGGGGAAATAAGCGTTCTGGTGACCGGTCTCTTTGAACATCCGATCAAGCCCTTTTTGCATGTTCTCCCAAAGGGAATACCCCCACGGCTTGATCACCATGCAACCGCGAACCGCACTGTTTTCAGCTAAATCCGCTCCTTTAATGACCTGTTGGTACCATTCGGGATAGTCTTCGGCTCGGGTCGGGGAAATCGCGGATTTTGTGCTAGCCATTGTCGTTTTCGAATTAAAAATCGAGAAAAAGTTGACCAAATCGATCGAAATCCTTCGATCTGCTTTAATATGAATATATCAGCAGTGTAGCCCATCGCGCCAAAGCATCCCAGGGTACTGCTCCGAAGTGCTTTGGTTCCGAACAAGCTTTTTCAGATCCTTGGGGAACTTCCCACACGTTCAACCCATCGAACACCAAAAATACACTACTTTTAAAATTTAGAAGCTCATCCATTCGATCCGAGGCTGATGCCGCTGTATCGATTCCGTTAAAGAAGTTTCGCTCAGGAGAGACCGTCATGTCGAACCGCAAGTCTTCCAATCGCCGAGTCAGCTTTCAAAGGAAACTACGAGTCGAAGGCCTTGAGCGCCGAGCACTCCTCGCCGGGGATTGCTTCCACAATATTGTCCTACCCGAAGACACCGATGGCAGCGGCGATGTATCCCCGCTCGACGCACTTGTCGTCATCAACCAAATCAATCAATCCAACACCGCCGGCAACCAAGCGTCCTCCAGCCAACCGGCCACCCGAATGGTCGACGTCAACGCAGATGGATCCCTCTCTCCCTTGGATGCCCTCGGCGTAATCAACCAGATCAACTCCAAAAACACCACGGCTGGAACCAACCTTCGCCGTCCAAGCATGGTCGAAGTAGAACGCCGAATCGAACGGATCGAAAAGGTGTTGGAAGACAACGTTCTGCCCCCGAACATGACGCGAGAACAAGCTACACAGGTTCTCGATGTTCTAAGGGCTGGTGGTCGCCCCGAACTCGGTGATCGCATCGTCAACGGTCTGCTCCAATGGAAATCCGACGATAACCCATCCGGTGATGACTCAACCGGTGACGATCATGAATCTGGCGATGACGCGCAAGTGATCGATGAATCGAAACTCCTAGAGCGCCTCGAACGCTTTACCGATTCCCTCGCTGAGCGACTCGCAAGCTTTGGGGTGTCGACCGAAGTCATCCAAACCATCTCAGCGGAAATCATCGCGGCTCACCAAGCCGGCACACCGATGGACTTCCCACAAATCCATAACCGCCTCGTCGAACTCGGCGTCGATGCCAACGCAATTCTTCCTCGCGCTGTGCATCCCGAGCGACCAGAACGCCCGGAGCGTCCTGAAAGCCCTGAGAATCCTGAGCGCCCTGAAAATCCAGAGCGTCCAGAGAGACCAGAGCGGCCTGAACAACCAGAACGGCCCATCATGCCAACCGTACTTGTTACCGAACCGATTGCAGAAGCTCTCCGAGCTCGCTTGCAACGCGCCGGGGTGAACGAACAAGTCATCGAGACCCTATGGAAAGACATCACCGACGCGATTGCTGCCGGTGCACCCATGGATCTCCAAGCCGTTCGCAGCCGCCTCGAAGAACTCGGCGTACGATGGGATATTGATCATCCTCAACCCCCTACTTCCAGCCGCCCACGACCCGTTGGGATGGATGCACTGCGAGAGATCCTTCCAGCCTTGGGCCGCATGGGGATCAATGCCGAAGTAGTACGCACGATCTACACCGAGATCCGCGCATCGATCGCCAACGGCAAACCGCTTAGCACCGAGCAAATCGTTGCACGGCTCAAAGAGTTAGGTGTCAACCTCGGCTCGGCTTCCCCAGCCGTACTCTAAGCAGTAAAGCCGCGCTCAAGTAATCCAAAACCCCACCGTTGCCTGCGTCCTTCCCCCTCCGTGCCTCTGTGACTCTGTGTTTCAAAAAAAGAGTCACAGACCGATCAGCATCCCTTGCGCGGACTTTGGAAACACGGAGGCACAGAGTTCACAGAGACGGCTGCCTATAATCGAATGCCCCCAACCGTCTGGCGACGGTGGCTACATTCCGAACCCCCGCGCCCTCCCCCTCCGTGCCTCTGTGACTCTGTGTTTCAAATCCCCCCTTGGCGGACCAATTTAGCTGGCAAACTTTTTGTCATGCGTCCAACCTTGCCGATCCGAAAAACTTCCACAACGAGAACGGCACGACCTGGGCACTTCGAATTTCTCCGAAACTCCGGAAAATCCCGTTCCAAAAGATACACAATGTATTCAATCCGAATACACTCGAACTTATCGTCAACGACGCTTGGATCGAGCCGACCGGTTTCACTTCAGCCAAATCGCTGAAAATTCGAGAATTGCCGATCGCTAAAACTGGTTTTTCCGGTTCTGGCTCGGGATTTGCGGGTTGTGAAAGGGACTTATCCAAAGCGGCCTGTTGCCGCTGTTGTGTGGAGACCCTCTCCTAACCCACTCAATGACAATCGTCAGAGGACGCTATGAAGATTCTGAAGGTGAACAAGCTTCGTGGACCGAACATTTGGGCGAATTATCCCGTCCTAGAAGCTTGGGTAGACCTAGAAGAGATGAAGGACACCTCCTCGGAGATGATCCCTGGCTTTAACGAACGGCTGATGGGTTGGTTGCCGACGATGGTCGAGCACCGATGCAGCATCGGAGAACGGGGTGGGTTTTTCGTCCGACTTCGACGCGGCACCTACATGGCTCACATCCTCGAGCACATCACCCTTGAATTGCAGTCCCTTGCCGGCACCCCGGTTGGATTTGGACGAGCTCGCGAAACGAACGTCGATGGCATCTACAAAGTCGCTATCGCCTACAAAGAAGAGAAGCTCGGCTTGGCTTGCTTAGACAAAGCCTTCGAACTGCTGCAAGCTGCTATTAGCGATACACCATACGATGTAGCTAAAGTGGTCGAGGAACTGAAAGAATACGCCTACGATGTCTGCTTGGGCCCAAGCACTCGTTCGATTGTCGATGCGGCCAAAGCCAAGAACATTCCTTGGAGACGCCTCAACGAAGGAAGTTTAGTACAGCTCGGCTACGGCGTGCATCAGCGCCGCATCTGCACCGCAGAGTCCGACTCGACCAGCGCGATCGCCGAGTCGATAGCACAAGACAAAGATCTTACACGCATGTTGCTGCGATCCATCGGTGTGCCGACCCCGGAAGGGCGAGCCGTGGAGAACGCCGAGGATGCTTGGGAAGCCGCCGAAGACATCGGCCTACCTGTTGTAATTAAACCACAATACGGAAATCATGGTCGCGGAGTTGCGACAAACCTGCAAACGAAAGAGCAAGTCTTCGCAGCCTACGCTGCGGCAAGGGACGAAGGAAGCTCTATTGTTTGCGAACGGCATGCACCTGGAGACGACTATAGGATGCTCGTCGTTGGTGGCAAGCTAGTGGCGGCCGCTCGACGGGAACCCGCACACGTGATCGGCGATGGTCAATCGACCGTGCAAACTTTGATTGATCGCGTCAACGAAGACCCCCGCCGCAGCGATGGCCATTCGACTTCTTTGAGCAAAATCAAAATCGATGCCGTAGCGCTCGGCGTGCTGCTCGAACAAGGGATGACACCCGATACGATTCCACCCTTGGGCAAGAAAGTTCTGATTCGCCGCAATGCGAACTTGAGCACAGGTGGGACAGCAAGCGACGTTACCGACATGGTTCACCCTGATGTTGCTCGGCATGCAATCGAAGCCGCACGCGTCATCGGCCTCGATATCGCAGGAGTCGACATCGTCGCACAAGACATCTCGCAACCACTCCAAGGCCAACGCGGAGTGATCGTAGAAGTCAACGCAGGACCGGGCTTGCGAATGCACATCGAGCCATCCTCCGGTCAGCCTCGACCTGTCGGCGAATCGATCATCGAGATGATGTTCCCTGGACAAAACAATGGGCGCATCCCCATCGTTAGCGTCACCGGAGTGAACGGTAAGACGACCACGACGCGGTTGATCTCCCACATTATCGCAAGCACCAACAAGAAAGTCGGGATGACTTGCACCGATGGCATCTACGTCGCCGGACGTCGGATCGATTCAGGAGATTGCAGCGGCCCGCAAAGCGCTCGATCGGTATTGATGAATCCGTTTGTCGAAGCCGCCGTTTTGGAAACTGCACGCGGTGGGATCCTGCGAGAAGGTCTTGGATTCGATTTCTGCGATGTCGGCATCGTGACGAATATCGGCGAAGGAGACCACTTGGGACTCGCAGATATCGAGACCATCGAACAGCTTGCAAAAGTCAAACGTTGCGTGATCGAAGCCGTATCGAAGACCGGTTACGGAGTGCTCAAAGCAAACGATCCACTGACCGCCGAGATGGCCGAGAAATGCAAAGGCCGCGTGATCTTCTTTGCTGTCGACGAGAACGATCCCGTCCTAACCAACCATCGCCATCAAGGTCAACGCGTCGTCTTCGTTCGCAACGGAATTGTGGTGATGGCCGAAGGAACGGAAGAAACCGGCCTGACGACACTCGAGAAAATTCCGTTGACACACCAAGGAAAGATCCTGTTCCAAGTCGAAAACGTCCTAGCTTCGGTAGCTGCTTGTTGGGGACTGGGATTAAACCCATCCCAAATCACCTGCGGCCTCGAATCGTTTTCCGCACACATGGACAAAGTCCCTGGCCGATTCAACTTGCTCGAATTCCACGGTGCAACCGTTGTTGCCGACTACGGACACAATAGTTCCAGTCTATTGGCAATCATCGAAGCTCTCGGTCAATTCCCACAAGGGCATCGAACCGTTGTGTACTCCGCTGCGGGCGATCGCCGAGACGTCGACATGATTCGCCAAGGTGAAATTCTCGCCGATCATTTCGATCGAATAATCCTCTACGAAGATCAATACTTGAGAGGCCGCAAGCCTGGAGAGATATCCGCCATTTTCAAACGAGGAATGGACTCGGGTAAACGGGTGAAAGAAGTTTATGAGTTCATCGGTTGGGAAAAAGCCGTAGAGCACTCATTGAACTTGATCAAGTCCGGTGACTTGATGTTGCTTCAAGCCGATTCGATTGACGAGACAGTCCAGTATTTGCAACGATCTATCGAGCACAGCCAGATCGGCCGCGAGATTGACTTGCGATCTGCATTGCAAACCAATCCGCAGTCCAACAGCAACGCCAGCTCGAATCCTTCGGAGTCGAAAGACAATTCCGTTGGCATAGCGGACCCAACCGGACGATGATTGCAATTCGCAGCATCTCCCATACCGCGTAGCAACCGCTCCACGTAGCCGTTGCTACGTAGCCACTCCCCATCGTAGCCACCCGTCGCCAGACGGTGGTTCCCCGCTCGTAGCCACCCCCCATCGTAGCCACCCGTCGCCAGACGGTGGGTCCCCGCTCGTAGCCACTCCCCACCGTAGCCACCCGTCGCCAGACGGTGGGTCCACTTTCAATCGACGCGTGAGCTGCCTATCGTGGCGTGGGATTCCTATCCCGCGAGCCCTGCATCGTGAGCACTCGCCTCTGACCTAAATCAATCACCTTCTACACCCACTCGCCAAACTTCCGGAGATCGAACTCCCGGCCTCTGCTCACCACTGATAATCCAGTATTCGCTTCCAATCAAAACCGCTGGAACGGTCACACGCGGTGCAACCACAGCGTGTTCATGGACTTGCCAACCTCGAGTATTCCCAAGCGTTCGTTGATCCATCGGCGGTAACTGAAACGCTCGGTGTGTAAACCCTCGATGCGCACTCGGCTCGTTTCCGACTTGCGATCCATCATCTCCCCCAAGGATCCATAAACCACTTTTCGTTGCGAACGCCGGGGACGGGCTAGCGGCAATCGGCACTGGCAAATCCAATTCACTGACCCAATTCTCTTGCCCCGCCCCTTGCGCAGGTTCGACGATCCTTAAACTCCAACACTCGTTCAAGTACCTCCGTTTTGGTTTACCATCATCTCCAACTACCAATTCGGTTCCTCCAAGCACCCAGAATCGACCTTCCACACAAGCGGCGGTGGATAACATCCGTCCAGCGTTCGAAAACTGCGGAAGCGGTTCCCAGTTCCAACCGTCGGTAATGTGCTGTGCAAGCTCCCGTGAATTTTTTAATTCAGCGAATTTCGACGCTTCGAGCTTTAGCTTCCATCCAACGTTCGAACACTTTGTCGCGTCGGGATGCTCTAGTCCACCGAACACAACCATGTAGTCGTCTACTATGGTTCCGCAAGCGTTCGCGAGAGGGGCAGGAAGAAGAGGTAGCGGAAGGCAAATCCATTG
>JBJONT010000234.1:0-36322 GCA_046051705.1 Planctomycetota bacterium
ACCTCCAGGGCCCCCTCCCCCCGGTCCGCCACCACCAGGTCCGAATCCAGGTCCGCCACCACCAGGTCGCCCGCCACCATTGTTTCCACCTGGGCCACCAGGACCTCGCCCGTTACCTCCACCGCCACCTTGCCCACCGCCAGGGCCTCCAACGTTGCCACCCCCTGGATTCCCACCCCCGCCACTCATACCTGGAATACCTCCAGTGCTACCCGTGCCACTAGAGGGTCCGAAAGCGCGATAAGCGAGAATAAACGTTGCGACATCTTCCCCGAGAGCAGTCGACAAATCGGTTCGCAATGTGGTCATATCGGAGTTGTTGATATTTACTCGCGGTTGACCTTCAGAAGTCAAATTCCGCTCTTTGGAATAAAGAGTCAAATACATTGCCCAACCAAGGCTTGGAGGAGACTCGGTTTTCGCTCCACTGGAAGTTCCCGATCCTGCGGACAAGTTCATCGGACTCGATGAACCAACCATACCGTTTGCCCCAGGCTGCATCCCGCTTTGCGCCGCGCTCGATTCGCTTGATTCGAGAATACCGTTGCGGTTCTGATCAAGCCCGAAAAGTAGATACGGGGTCACGCCACGAACGAGAAGCAATTGCTCGATCGACGATAAAGGTCCGTTCGTGGGGGCATAAGGATTGGGCAACTGCGTGTAGTATTCTCGCTCGCATCCGAATTCTCGCGGATCATCATCCGGATCGATGAAGTCCAGAATTGCATCGGCAATCGACTCATCCATCGCGGGCAAAGCCATCAACAAATCCCGACCAATACTTGGACTACCGGTGGGTTGCGAAGTCGAATCTCCGGTGGGCATCATCGAATCGGAAGCGGCTCCGAGCATCGCTGCCGGAATGCTCAGCGCTGAATCGATCATCGGCAACACATTCAAGTTCAACTTGGCTGATTCGTTTTGTAAACCAAATCGAACCCCTGAGTACTTTCCTTCTTCATTCAAGCTCGGTGCAACAAGCGAGTAGTTACATGGGTTCGCAGGATCGGGCCCCTGCAGGACAGGAATTGCTTGGAAGGTATTCGGGTTATCGAAGCTTCCACCAGCCTCCAATCGTTGTGCTTTTGTGTACGCGACAAATAATCTCGCAGCGTCGATGCCTGAATCCGCTGCATATCTGGCTTGTATGCTCTGACCGGTCAGGCGTGACTCCTCATGCCCCAACAACATCGACTTCATAAAAGCCAACGAAGCGAGCGTAACGGCGGAGACCACCAATAATACAGCTAAAAGTAGGAAACCGCGCCGGTTGCGCAGCAGAACTTCACTACGCGTTTGGCGAACTAAGTTTTTAGACTTCGTTTGGTTTGCAGTGGCTCTGCGGTGTTTGGTAGTTTTCATAATCCTAATGAACTCATTCCATCCGAAGAGGTTCCGCCAGAAGTTGACGACGAGGATCCTGGTGCTGCTAAAAGCGCTGCACCAGGAATCAAGATGTTGGTTGAATAAAGCTCTATGCCATATTCTTGCATCATCGATGAATTTAGGTTTTGCAGAGAAATACCGGGGGTCATCGGATTGGAACGAGCGATCGATTCACGCTGCATGGCGATGGTGACTTTAATCACGCTAGGCAATCCCATGGTGCTCGAATTCCATTCCAATTGCCATCCATTGCTTCCGAAGTAAGAAAACTCAATCCCTAACACTTCAGGCGCGATGATCTCTCCGGTTCGAATCAACTGGTCACTGTTTCCCATTTCATAAGCGTACTGCGTCACCGCGCGATCGATCGAGCGGCGAACCAAGCCGCCTGAGAGACCTTGGTTTGCTCCACTAGAAGCCGTAGCGATCTGGGAAGTCAAACTTGCTAGCGGATCTTGAACCCCGTCGCTTCGGGGTGCTTGGACATAATACCCTACTGTCTTGATATCACTGGGCATATCTCACAAAGCACCGGTATTTAGGTTGCTCGGCTGAACGACGTATTCATCGGGTCTGGGCAAGCGACTGACATCGATTTCGATCGACGAAGTAGACCCATAGATTCCTGGAGGCGATACACTTGCGACACCTCCAGCTTCACTACCAGAAGCTCCATCCCCTGAAGCTCCTTGCGAAGCCCCACCCATACTCATCCCGGCCCCGGCAGTCCCGCCACCGGCACCACCTGTTCCTCCTTGGCCACCCCCAGCAGCAAAACCGCCACCTCCACCGCCTCCTCCCGTTGCGGGATTCACTCCACCAGGTATTTGTCCCCCGGCTGCCCCAGTTGGGTCGCCACCGATTCCACCTCCACCCGCTGCGTTCCCGCCACTCGCTCCGCCGCCCCCAGTTGCTCCGGCACCAGCCGCGCCGCCGAGCGCCCCACCCAGAGCTCCACCGACTGCATTGTTCAATGCACCACCGAGCATCTGCTGCAATCCACTGGTGTCGTAGGGATAATAGCGAACCGTCGAACGCACATCCTCGGAGATCATATTCAAAATTGCCCGAGCCATTTGCGACTGACGAACGCTGTCGCGCCCTCGGGTGCCATTGACTAGGAATAACTGCACGAGCCCGCCGATAAGGATCGATACCACGGCGGTCAGTGCAAGAGCCAGAAGTAACTCCAACAAAGTAAACCCTGCGGGCCGTGTTTTGGTCGATGGGCTTATCATTGCGTACCTCCTGCGCTTCCTGATGCTCCACCGCTGCTTGATGAACCAGTCGAACCTGTTGTTCCAGTCGAAGCAGGAAGGGTATCGAGACCGAGATTCGGATCGATCATCCAGCGAACGACAAAAAACATCTCCCGATTATCCGTTACTCCAGCCTCGTCGGTGATGCTTAATCGCACCCCGACCATATTCGGCCTAGTGGCAGTAACAGTTTGAACTTGGTAATACCAACTACCATTCGGGACCACATCTGTAATCGGAGTCCAACCCACTGCACCTTGCAACGGGATCGCACCTGTGACGATCTCCGCCATTTTTGATTCAGCGAGAATTTGAGCCGTTGCCAATCGATTTGCGATCAATCCGTTATCCGTGGCGGTCCAAGATATCTGCGCGAGGATTGCCGCTGACATCGCAAGAATCGCCAACGAAAGTACGACCTCAAGCAGCGAAATACCGTGTCGGTTTGCTCCTCGGGATTTTCTCGTTGAGCGACCGGTCCGTGCCAAGAGCCCTAATGTGTCTTTACCGTACAAACGTGATCTCATCGACTACCACCCTCCTTTGCTCGGAGCAGCGTTAGCAATCGCCGGAATGGAACTAGCATCGACGGTTGCGAGCCGCACAATGGACGATCGACCGGTAACGCCTCGGAGCTGAATTGCCATGCGACGCCCGCGACTGTCCGCAAGAATAATCTGTGCGGTGGTTGACGATCCATCTGGATAAACGAGGAGCGGGGAAGAAATCCCGCCAGAGACTGCGGTTCCAACACCAGCCATCGGGACTGTTTCACCCGACTTCTGAATCTCAAGGGCGTTGCGTGCATCGACGAGAGTTTCAATTCCCATGAACTGAACATCGTTATCGAGTTGCTTTGCATCACCGTCCGCGCTGATGCTCGTTAAAGCAACTTGGCCAGTACTCGTCCTCTCCGTTTCTACAACACCCGAAGCGCTCATGACTGTCGCACCGGCAGAGGCGTCCGAATCCTCGTTCCCGCTTAGCCACGGTTCGATGGTGTAAGTATTCCCATTGATCGTGGCGCGAAAGACTTGCGCTTGACCAGTCTTCATGGCTTCGACTCGAGCTTCGAGAAGCTCGTTTTGCAGTCGTTCAGCCGATTGTTGCAAGCGTCTGCTCGAGACCATTGCCTCGAGCGTTGGAAATGCAATCGCCGCAAGGGTCACAAGGATGATAAGAACGAGGATCAGCTCAAAGAGCGTGAAACCACTACGACGAGATAACGTCATCGGAGGTGCCGGACTGTCCGTCCGCTCCAACACTTCTTATTTCAAAAGTCGAACCGTTGAGTTTGTACTCGTAAGGTCGATTCCAAGGGTCGGAAGGGATCTTATCAAGGAGCTTGGTCCAATCCCCCGGATTCGCCAAATCCGCAGGTGCAGTCATCAACGCGTCGAGCGATTGTGGAAGTTGTTGCATTAGCAATTGGTACTGCTTTACAGCCGAGGACAACTGTGCGATCTGGGCCGTAGCAGCCCGCTTGTTCGCTTGTTCGAGAACCCCGGAGAAATTGCGAATCGCGAAACCTGCGATGACGACCAAGATGATCAGCACCAACATCACTTCCAAAAGAGTAAACGCGCGGCGGTTGCGACGTTGCGAACGGCTGAATTTCATTGGATTCTCCTTCCAACTCGGGTTGATAAAATTATTTGTACACTAAGGTTGATGGCTAAAGGGTATTGGCACTGTTGAGAACCGGCAACATCAAAGCTAAAACCACGAACATTACGAGTCCTGCAAGGACAAGCAACATTACGGGTTCGAGCAGCCGAATGACAGTCTCAAGTCTGCGAAAAGTTGTCTTTTCAAGACTATCGGCAATGTTGACCAAAACCGTATCGAGCGTATTGGACTCTTCCGCAACAGAAATCATTTCGACCACCGTTGGAGGAAAATGCCCTGATTTCTCTAACTGCTTGGCTAACCGCTGACCTGCTGTAATCTCGGCACTGGCGTTCGAAACTGCTTCGGAAAGGATCTTATTCCCAGAAGCATTGCGACTAATGTCGAGCGACTTAAGAATAGGAACACCGTTCTTCAACAAAGTTCCGAGAACGCGGCAGAATCGAGCTACAGCCAAATTCAAAAAAACTCCACCGAGCATCGGCGTCTTGATCTTGACCAAGTCCGCCCGATATTGACCCTCGGTGGTTTCCAAGTACTTCTTAAGAAACAGAATCACCCCAGCGATAAACGCTAGGACAACCCACCAGTAATTCTGAACAAACTTGCTGATACCAAGCAGCAATTCCGTCGCGGCTGGCAAGCCACCTTTTGCACGCATGCTTTGGAAGATCGTCTCGAATTTTGGAACGAAGAAAATCAGCAAGACGGTTACGACGACCACACCAACTCCCATCACGAAGACGGGATAAGCCAGTGCACTGATCGTCTTACCCTTGAGCTCTTCTTGTTGCTCGACGAACCCCGAGACACGCTCAAGCGCATCTTCTAGAAACCCACCTTCGCTCCCCGCACGCGTCATGTTGACGGCCATGTCGTTGAATATCCGCGGATATCTCGCCATCGCATCGGGCAGGGACTCCCCTTCCTCAATCTTGGACTTGATCTCCGCGATCGCATTGCGAAGCGTTCTACTCGAACCGCTTTGTTGGGAAAGCACGCTGAGGGCCTTGAGCAATGGCACGCCACTTCGAAGTAGCGATGCAAGCTGGCCGTAGAAAGAAGCCATCTGACTTCCGCCCACACGACCAGTCTTGCGAACTTGCTTGGTCTTGTCGACCTTGATCGAGATAGGAAACAGCGACTTCGCTCCAAGCTGCGATGCCGCATCGCGCACGCTTGCAGCCGACACCGAACCGGTCACCGATTTCCCTGACAGATCTCTCGCGATATAGGCGAAATCAGGCATAGATTCCCCCTTTAAAGCATCTGAAAGCAGACTGGCTGTTTACTGAATCAATTCGACTGAACAATGGTTGTAAGCTTCGCGAGCGGGTCATCATCCGATGGTATCTCCCTTGGTAGCCCGCAAGACTTCGTCCATGCTTGTGGTCCCTTCAAGCACCTTACGGAAAGCATCCATCCGCAATGTTAACATCCCGTGCTTCAAAGCCAATTGCTTGATTTCAAAACTGCTCGCGCGGTCGTGTGCCAGTTGCCGGACTGCTTCATTGGTGATCAACAACTCATAGATGCCGAATCGACCTGCATATCCAAGCCCGCGACAGGCCCTACATCCCTCAGCCATGTAGATGGGCTTGTCTTGCAGTTGCTCCCAAGGAAAATCGCGGGGGAGTTCGTCTTGCTTCGGATGATAGGGCTTCTTGCACTCAGGACACAACCGACGCACAAGCCGCTGAGCCATGATCCCTTCCACAGTGCTAGCCACCAAGAACGGCTCGATCCCCATGTCGACAATCCGGGTAAATGCACCAGCAGCATCGTTGGTGTGCAAGGTGCTAAACACCGTGTGGCCCGTAAGCGATGCTTGAATCGCATTCTCGGCAGTCTCGGCGTCCCGAATTTCACCCACAAGCACAATATCGGGGTCGTGACGCAAGATACTTCGGAGCGAAGCAGCAAAGGTCAAACCAATCTTCGGATGGACTTGGATCTGGTTGATTCCATCAAGCTGATATTCGACCGGGTCTTCGGTCGTGATGATTTTGTTCTCAGGCGAGCGGATTTCAAGAAGCGAGCTATAGAGCGTCGTTGTCTTACCAGAACCGGTAGGCCCTGTAACCAAAATGATTCCGTGTGGAATTCGGATCAACTCGCTGAACAGTCGATATGTCTCGGCTCCCATCCCAAGGCTGCGAAGGTCGAATTTCATCGCCCCCTTATCCAAGATCCGCATAACAAGGCTTTCGCCGTGAATCATTGGAATCACCGAAACACGAATGTCGATCTCGCGACCGTGCACCCGAAGCTTAATCCGGCCGTCCTGAGGCAGACGCTTCTCGGCAATATTGAGCTTGGCCATGATCTTCAAACGCGAAATGATCGCCGCTTGAAATCGATTGATCTCAGGAGGAACCGGTTGCGTTTGCAAGATACCATCGATCCGATAACGGACAACGATTCCGCTAGCCTGCGATTCGATGTGAACGTCGCTAGACCTTGCATCGACGGCTTCAACCAAAATCTCATTGACCAACCGCACCACCGAGGCCTCTTGAGCCTGCTCGCTAAGTTCGCTTCCATCCGCTTCGAACTTCTCAAGCAATTCAATATCATCATCGTCATCGGCTCTCGCCGCGATCAGCCCCTCAATCGTTTCGCTGCCGACCCCAAGGTGCTTTTTAACAAGCTTGGCAATTTCAATCTTCTCTGCCACTAACGGGACAACGGCGCAGTTCATCGCCGAAGCCGCTTCGTCAAGCGGATAGAGTTCAAGCGGGTTGCTGGTGGCTACATAAATCCGCCGGCCTTCTTTCCTAACTGGCAAGATCGCATGGCGATAAATCAGCTTCTGAGGAAACGACTGAAGCAACTCCAGGTCGATATTCGCTTCTCGCAAATCGATGTAGTCGATTCCGAACTCATCAGCAATCGCCTTGAGCGCAACCTCTTCCTTGACAAACCCCTTTTGCACGACGCTCTCAATGATCCCCCCACCGTTCATCGCGGCGCGCGATTCATCCAACTGCGATTGATTGACCAATCCGCGTCGAACCAGTATTTCACCAGCTTCTAAAATCATTGCTCGTTGCGCTCGCTTTACAGTTTCATTCCAACATTTCGTCCAGGGGAATTATCCGCTCGCCGAGCCGTTATCGCCCACCGCGGTTCGTTCGATTCCCACCGTTGTTCCCACCACGGTTCCCGCCGGTATTACCGCCGCCGAAACCACCAAAGCCGCCCATTCCGCCTCCTTGACCTCGGTTGTTACCGCCGAATCCTCCGCCGCCGAAACCTTGACCTCCCATTCCTGGGAATCCGAAAGCAGCCCCACCACCGCCACCTGCGTTAGGAATTTGCATCTGCATGCCACGGAATCCACCTCCTTGGCCACCGCCGAAGGCTCCTGGATTCATCCCCCGGAACTGTTGAAAAGCAGCCGCGGGGTTGTTGTTATTATTCGCAGGCGGAGTGTTAGTCTGTGGATTCGATGTTGTAGAAGTTCTCGCTTGTGAACCGAACACCGACGACAAAGCGGATCTCACGGTCGTAGGATTGATATCACCACCGATTGGAACCACGACAACACTGTCTTCGCTCCCCTCCGCTGTTTGATCCAACATCTTGACCAATTCTTCAACTTGTTCAAAGAGTTGCTTCGGTGCAACGACGATCAACGCATTGTTCTTTTTGTCGGTTGTCAAAGTCATCGTGGCTTCTTTAAGCTCCTTTGGAGCTGCACCTCCACGACGGCCTCCACCACCACCGCCTCGCAACGCTTCGATGAACTCTTGTGGACTCGGTTGACGTTGCGCATTCTGCGATGCCGCACCTGAAATCCGATCAGCGAATACGCCGCGAACCATCGCTTCGACATCAGCTACCGGTGCGTTCTCAAGGTAAATAATGTTTGGAACACCACGGGTTTGAACATCCACCGGGCTTTCCGGAGTATCGATAATCTCGATCAACTCTTCGATCAACTGCATGTCCAATGGATTGGCTTGCACCCACAACGCGTTCAACCGCGGATCCGCTGTGATCGTTACGTCTCCGCTGGCGCTCGCAGTACTCGACGTAGAAGATCCCCCGCCTCCTCCCATTCCTAGAAGGTTCCCCAAGAACCCGCCACCCCCGAGAACTCCGGAGGCGACTTCTCCAAGTAATCCACCACCCCCTGAGCCACCGGACGACGAAGTCCCGTTGAGCACTCCACGGATTAATTCTTCCGCAGCAAGGGCAGGAATATACTTCAAATAAACTACAGTCGGTTCCGTTGGGCCGGCCGCAAGTTGCTCTTGAACAATCCTCGAAATCTCATCGAACTCGTTGAGCAATTCAGGATTATCACTCGTGACTATCAATCCAGCAGGCCCTTTGAAGACCCGAAGTTCGTTCGCTTCTTCACCTTGTTGACCCTCTGCTGGAGCATCTGATTTGCCAGATTCTTGACTGCCACTCGATGCATCATCTTGAGCGACCGAAGCTGGACTCTTGATTTGATCCGACGGACTCGGTGCATTGGGATCAGCAGGATCTTGCGACCACCTAGTCAGTCTTACTGGACGCTGTGCCGCCCCGCTAAATCCAGCAACATCACTACCCGGGAACGGGAGCTTCGCTGGCTCGCTCGATGCTGCTTTGTCGCTGCTTGCTTTTGGTTCGCTCGACTTCTCTGCATCCGGTTGTTTATCTTCTTCCTTGAGACTCGGCGTTACGCTATTTCCTTTGGATTCAATCCTGCGAATACGCCCCTTCTGCTTGGTCGCATCCCAAAGCGTATCGATCTGATTGAGGAACTTATCTGCTGACTTGCCAGAGTAAGGCAAGAACCGAGCCTTCTTCGAGAGCCCTTCGAGCGTTGGACCAGTCGACTCTACTTTGCGAAGCAACTCGCGAACTTGAGCAACCTCTTGCGGTGATCCTTGGACCATGATCCGCCGCGAAATGGAATCCCCGTAGAAAATCGGGCCCTTCGCTGCCGCATCCTTGTCCTTCGAACTCGATTTCCCAAAGAACTTCTCTAAGGTCAAGATCGCTGCTTGCGTATCCATCTTGTCGAGCTCAATGACTTCGAAGTCACTGGTTTGACCAGCGAGCGTTTCGATGATCTCGTCGATGATCTTGTGATCGCTCGGAGTAGCACGAGCGATAATGTTGCTCGACTTTGGATCAAGCGCCAAGTTGATGTTGGTCTGCCCCGAGAATTGCGTTTGCAAAACATCCATCGTCGTCTGCGGGTCAGATCCACGAATGCTGTGGCTCTTAACGGCTACTTGCTCAGCCGTCGAAGTTGCCGCCTTGGAATCCGTTTGCTCGACATCGACTTGGGTAACGATGTCCCTTAATTTCTGAAGCTTATCAGGGGTGCCGGTTGCATAAAGCGTCGTTCCGAATGAGTCGGTCGAGATGCTCAAGTCATCCGATACGTTGATCCCTTCTTTGAGCCCTACCAATGGACGGGCGATGGCCAGCAACTCCTCAGAACTCATATTCTTAAGCGCAATCGCTACGATCTTCGAGGTTCTTCCTGCATCAGGCATCTCGGATCGCTCGATCGTCTCGCGGATGATTCGCAACTTGCCACCGGTCTCGGTAACAAGCAGTTGATTTGATGCTGGAAGAGCAACGATCGACCCTTGAGGACCCAGCAACGGCTTGACTTCTTTTTCCGCGTCTTCGACACTCAATCGGCTTAGGTTGAAAACCGACTTGCAAATTTCATACTCTCCACGTGAATCCAATTCCTTGGGCGGAACCAACTCGGAGAGCTCTCGAATCAATCCGCGTACCACCTCGGGATCACCGGCACCAAGATCCACGCACATCAAAACCCGCTGCTTGCGAACCAAGGTGAAACCCTTGTTTAACAACACGCTGTTCATAATGTCCATCGCTTCTGGAACACTATAAACACGGAACGGGTCGCGATAGGTAAACGTACCAGGAGGGAAGAAATCCGTCTGAAGACTTAACTCTGCTTCTTTCGCCAACCACTTCAAAACGTCTGACCAAGGTGTACCGGTCACGAAATTCAATCGCAAACCATACTCCCCCGGCTTGCCCTCCGGCATCGGTGTCGGTCGCTGCTCCCCTTGAGGCATCGATGCAATCGCAGACGGATTGTTCGAAGCTAGAGGATCAGAAGCACCGGGTGCGGCCTGCTGATCTGCGGGATCTGCGGAAGCCTTTCCCGCCACTGGACCGATCAATTCAGCCCACTTTGCTCTCTGTGTATCGTCAAGCAAGCCATCGAGCTGCTTTGCAAATTCCACCGGCCCACGCTCTGGACCAAGCTCCCGCATCAAACCCCGTTTGCCTTCAATGATGGTTTGAAGCTTCGCAGCTTGCTCTTCGCTAATCGTCAATGCTGTCGCAATTTCAGGCTCGAGTGCTGCTGTTAGACCGAGCCCCTGAAGTCTCAGTTGCTCAGCGCGAGCACGCTGCTGGGCATTTAACAATCCCATCCCTTCGTTTTCTACACCACGAAGGATTGCTCGCGATCGTTCCCGACGCTGAGCAACATCCTCAATAGCCCGTAACTCAGAAGCAAACTCAATCGCCTTCGCTTCGTGCTGCTTGACCAAGACTTTGAGTTTTTCAAGCTGCTCATCGCTGAGTCCGAGGTCGGCTGCGGTGTTAGTGTCGGTCAAAACCGCCAAAACACCGACAATGTCTGGGTTTCCATCAGCCAGAATTGGGGTACTGAACCCAATCGTCAGGGACAACGCTAAGCAGAATCCCCTAAACAAAGGGGCTACTTTTCTGGATTTCGTTCGATGACTCATACGGGTTCTTGGGGTGAAAAGCATTTGACAGGATCACCGTGGATAGGATTAGGCAACTGACTGTAGTTAAAAGTCAACAATTTCCCAGTTCTTTGCTCGGCACCGGCGCAAGGTTTGGCCAGTTCATCAACAAAAGGTTCGATTTTGATAGCAAATAACCGGTTTGCCATCAAAAATCCGGCGGATCCGAGCCCCCTTGCAAACCCACCCTAAACCTAAAGGTTTCGTCAGTTCAGCCCACTAATCTGGGAATCCCAGGGGGTTTGCGCGGACTCAACCACCGCTTCATTAGCCCTCCTGATCCCAACTCCTGGGTCGGTCTATTGCGCCAAAATCAGCAACAATGAATTCGCACAAGCCCCATACATATTGGATAAATTCTCGAGTCGAAGGTCTTTCTCGACCTTCCAACCACCCGACAAATTGTCGCACCTCTCAGCTGGCGGACCAAACTCTACGCAGCCGCACTCACACATTACGATTCGCTAAAGTCCAGAGATCTTCATTCAATCTTTACTCGGATTCGGGACAACATTGACACTTAGCATTAGCGATTGTGCTAAACCAGACGCTGGAGTGACAACGTCTTCTGAAACTTAGCGAAAGCTGTATTTTTCAGTGCGTTAGGATCCTAGCGGCAGGTTTGAATGATGCGTGGGTTGATTTGAAGGGAAGTAGCGATGACGATGAAGCGATGGTTGGGTAGCGAGAAGGTGTCCAAAGTTCGTAAAACAAGCGGTCGAGTTGGGAGATCCCAACTTCGGCGCATGATCGTCGAAGTTCTCGAATCACGAGAAGTCTTTGCAGGATTTACCGTTGGCAACTTGCTGGTTGAACGGATCGGAAGCGGTGGCGCTACTGCCCTTTCCAGTGCGGCCTTCCCTGTGGCGGTTCAAGAATACTTGCCCGCAGGTGGGTCCGCCGTCCAAACGATCGAACTTCCATCCTCAGGTGCGAATCAAGTCACCGATTCTGGCTCCGCCACTTCCAACGGTTTTTTAAACTCGTTCAACGGAGTCTTAGCCCTCCCCGGTTACAACTCTGCGGCAGCAACCGCGTCGGTCGCTGGTTTGAACACAAAGGTCGGCACCGTCCTTGGAACGGACGGCAACGTGGCTTCCCGAACTCTCTTCCCAACCGGTGGTCCAGCAGCAACCCCAGCGTCCCCGTTCTCCGGGAACAACTTCCGAAGCATGATCGCCACTGGACAGTCAACTTTCTACGCGACCGGAACCGCAAGCGGCACTCCGAACACCGGGGGAGTTTGGTACTACGACGGATCTGCTTTCACCCAGCTCAGCACAGCCCTTACCAACATTCGAAACGTAGAGATCTACAACAATCAACTCTACGTTTCATCAAGCTCTGGGTCATTCTTAGGTATCTCGTCCGTCGGAACTGGCATGCCGACCACTTCGGGACAAACCGTAAATGTCGCAATCGATATGGGAACCGGTGCAAGCCCATATGGATTCGTTCTATTCGACACGGATACCAACGGAACGTTGGACTTGGCTTACATCGCCGACGACCGAACGGCCGCTGGTGGTGGACTTCAAAAGTGGACCTTCAATGGCACAACCTGGACTCGAAGTTGGGCGTTGCTAGTCAACGGTTCGAACCAACTGAGCACAACGGCTGCAGCAGGATACGCAGGTCTGCGAGGTCTTACCGGTAGCTTTGCGAACGGTACCGCAACGCTCTACGCAACCACTGCCTCGGAAACTTCGAACAATCGGTTGATTTCGATCGTCGATTCAGGAACAACTCCAACCTCCGCTACGTTGTTGGCATCCGCCGGTACAAACTACGTTTTCCGAGGCACAGACTTCTCTCCAGTCTCCCCTGATAAGACTGCCCCCACCATCTCGTCGGTGAATCCAGCCGATGAAGCAACCGGCGTGGCGATCGGAACAAACCTTGTCGCGACCTTTAATGAAACAATCGCCAAGGGTACGGGCAGCATTCTGATCAAACGTACCAGCGACAACTCGACGGCATTCGAGATCGATGTCGCGGGAGCTCAAGTCAGCGTATCTGGAGCAACCCTCACGATCGATCCGCCGAGCGACTTGGAGAATGGGGTTGGTTACTACGTCCAAATCCCATCGACCGCTGTTCGCGATATCGCAGGGAACTTCTTCGCTGGCATCTCCGACACAACGACTTGGAATTTCGAAACGATCTCCTTGGGGGACACGAATCCTCCATCGATAACAAGCCTTTCCCCTGCGGACAATGCAGCCGATGTTGCACTGAACACCGATTTGGTGATCAATTTCAATGAAAACGTTGTGAAAGGCACAGGCAACATTCTCATCAAGCGAACGCTTGACGATTCCGTTGTTCATACCATCGACGTTGCATCGGGACTTGTGGTCGTCTCTGGAACACAAGTAACCATCAATCCTTCGTCGGACTTCACCCACAACTTTGGCTACTACGTTGAAATTCCTGCGACTGCATTCGCGGACGCATCGAATAACTTCTTCACAGGAATTGCCAACAAAGACCTTTGGAACTTCACGACGCTGCCCGAAAGCGTTCCTCCTAATGTTCTCTCCATCGATGATGGCGACGCGGACAATGCTGTCCTTACCAACACCACACTTACCTATACGTTGGTGTTCAGCGAAGATATTGACGAGACCAGCGTAACCAGTGCTGACTTCGATAATGCGGGTACATCCACACTAACCATAGGAACGATCTCAGAAACGTCTCCAGGTGTGTTTACCGTCCAAGTTACGCCGACGACAGCCGGAACGATTGTTCTTAGACTTCCACAAGGTGCCGAGATCCGTGACACCGAAGGCAACTTGCTCGCAGTACCCGTCCAGGACAACGACACGCTCACCGTCACCGAGCCAGACATTACACCACCGACAGTGGTATCGATCGAAGACGATCGCAGCGGTGCGGCGATCAACGCGAACTTCCGCGTTACCTACACGATCACTTTCAGCGAAGACGTGCTGCTCGCAAGTGTCAATCCTACCGACTTCGATAACGCTGGCACCGCAAGCATCTCGATCGGGACTATCTTGGAACCAACCCCCGGTGTAATTACCGTGGTGGTTACCCCAACTTCAGCCGGCACACTGCAACTTCGGATCCCCGAAGGAGCAACAATCCTCGACACCTCGAACAATGCGCTCGTGCCACCCGTCCTGGACGATAACACCATTACTGTCAATCCAGTCACCACATTGACCGCCGGTGATATCGCCTTTACCGGCATCCAAACCGATGACCCGGACACGTTCTCCTTCGTGCTACTTAAGGATGTCGTAGATGGATCGCAAATTCGCTTCACCGATAACCGCTGGAGCAACTCAACTTCTACGCTTGCGACAAACGAAAACACCCTCATCTTAACCTTTGCCAACAACGGTTCAGGTTGGAGTGCCGGTACTCACTTCGTCAATGTCAATGGAGGAACGGCACCTGCCTTCCGCGTCGTAGGAACCGAACTCTCTGCAGGATTAGTATCCGGTTCAATCAGCGGCCTTGCGACATCCGGCGATTCAATCCTTGCTTACCAAGGCCCCTCGGTTCCCACAGACGGATCGTCCGCAGCTTGGATTGCAGGAATCAACACTCGCAATTGGTCTAGTGGAGCTACGAACAACGAATCGGAATTGCCAACAGCTTTGACCCTCGGCGTCAGCGCCATTCAATTATCATCCACTGCCACCGATATCGATAACGGTGCCTACCAAACACCATCCTTCACAGGTTCGGTAAATGAAATCCGATCTGTCGTCAATAACGTTGCGAACTGGACTACCAACAATGCTCCAGGGCCAATCTCGCCGACCAACTTCAACCTCGTCAATGTTTCTTCAGAAGTCTTCCTCAGCGAAATCACATTCGATCCCGTTGCTAATCTGGACACGGGCGAAGAGTACATCGAATTAAGAGGCCAAGCGAACGCTTACCTACCAGGAACGGCATACCTGCTCTTGCTCGAAGGTGACAACGAAGACGGACCAGGTAACATCGATCACCGAATCTATCTCGGTGGAATGCAATTCGGTGCCAATGGATTCTTAGTCCTGCGACAATTCGGTAGCACTTACGTTACCGATGGCCAATCGACCTTGGTGACTGCTACGTCAGAAGGCTGGGGTGCAACTTGGTCAAGTCGCTCTACCGATATTGAAAACGGTAGCGTTACCGTTCTTGTAGTTCTTGCGACAACCGTGCCGTTGGTCGATAGTGATGTCGATAGCGATAACAACGGAGAACTCGATGGGGCCGCATCGCAATGGGTAATCCGCGATCGGATTGGCAATATCGACGGCGGAGAATTCGACACCGCGTACGGTATCCTCAATACAACTGGGAACGGAAATGGTTTGGTACCTGCCGGATCGACGTTGATCAACCTAAGTGGCTATCATCCCGATTACATGGCTCGCAACGGTCTTTCAACCGGTTACAACCTTGTAAACAACTCGACAACCGACTGGGTGGTCGGAGAACTCTCGGGACAAATGCCAAGCGTATCGCTGGCCACTGGCGGTTTCTCTCGACCAACCGTATACGGTGGAGCCCCACTGGATGACATCGGAGCGGTCAACGATTTTGGCCCTGGAAATCAACCTCCAACCGATATCGCTCTCTCGTCGAACACCATTCTAGAGAATGCTTCAGCGAACACTCTCGTCGGAACCCTTACGACGACAGATCCTAATTCTGGAAACACCTTCACCTACTCCCTCGTCGCAGGGACCGGTGATGCCGATAACGCTGCATTCAATATCGATGGCAACAACTTACGTGCAACAAGCAGCTTCGATTTCGAAACGAAATCCAGCTACACCGTTCGCATCAAGTCCACCGACCAAGATGGATTGACCACCGAGAAGCAATTCACCATCACCGTTGAGAACGTCAACGAAGCCCCAACGGATATTTCGCTCTCCGCGAATACGATCGCTGAGAACGCACCGGCAAACACCGTCGTCGGCTCTCTGTCGACCACCGATGTCGACAACGGAAACACCTTCACCTACTCCCTCGTCGCCGGGACCGGTGATGCCGACAACGCTGCATTCAACATCGATGGCAACAACTTGCGTGCAACGAGCAGCTTCGATTTCGAAACGAAATCCAGCTACACCGTTCGCATCAAGTCCACCGACCAAGGTGGATTGACCACCGAGAAGCAATTCACCATCACCGTTGAGAACGTCAACGAAGCCCCGACGGACATTTTGCTCTCCGCGAATACGATCGCTGAGAACGCACCGGCAAACACCGTCATCGGTGCTCTTTCGACCACCGATGTCGACAGCGATGACACATTCACCTACTCCCTCGTCGCCGGCTCGGGTGATACCGACAACGCTGCTTTCAACATTGATGGCAACAACCTGCGTGCAACGAGCAGCTTCGATTTCGAAACGAAATCCAGCTACACCGTTCGCATCAAGTCCACCGACCAGGGTGGATTGACCACCGAGAAACAATTCACAATCAGCGTCGAGAACGTTAACGAAGCCCCAACGGATATTTCGCTCTCCGCGAATACGATCGCTGAGAACGCACCGGCAAACACCGTCATCGGCTCTCTTTCGTCCACCGATGTCGACAGCGGAAACACCTTCACCTACTCCTTCGTTGCTGGGACTGGCGATGCCGATAACGCTGCATTCAACATCGACGGCAACAACTTGCGCGCAACAAGCAGCTTCGATTTCGAAACGAAATCCAGCTACACCGTTCGCATCAAGTCCACCGACCAAGGTGGATTGACCACCGAGAAGCAATTCACGATCAGCGTAACCGACGTACCAGAAGGGGTAACTGTCAACGGCACAGCCGGTAACGACACGATTATCGCAACATACCTTGGTGATGGAGTGGTTCACACTTGGAGCATCAAAATCAACACCGCATCAGCCTACAATGCCACAGGGAACTTGGTAGTCGATGGCCTCGCGGGTACCGATACATTGCAGATCGTTGGGCGCGCGGTTGATGACGCTTTTTCGCTCGATTCAAGCCGCGTCGTACTCAATACTGCCGATGTGCAGTTTACGCGAATGGAAAACGTCAAACCCATCGGTGGTCTTGGAAATGACGTGATGACCGTACTAGCTGCCGCCCCAGCCGGCGTTTCGGCTTCGTTTGATGGAGGTGCAGGAACAGATACGGTTCGGACCCTTGCAGGCGCAAACGCATGGAACCTCACTGGCACTGGGATCGGAACCCTTAACACCTCATTCTCGTACTTGGCGATTGAATCGATTCAAGGCGGATCTGGGGACGATCAATTTGTTTTGGGAGTCAACGGTAAAGTGACCGGAACGGTTCTTGGGGGAGATGGTTCCGACACATTGAACCTCTCCGCGAAAACTGTAGCTCACACCATCAATCTTCAAACCAACACTGCCACATCTACGGGCGGGATCGGCGGGATTGAGTCGTTTATCGGTGGGAATAGCGCTTCGATCATCGATGTCTTGATCGGAGCAAACAGCGCAACGAATTGGCTGATCAACGGTGCGAATGCAGGGACTCTAACAAGCCCAGCGACAAACTCGGTTAGCTTCAGCGGTTTCGAAAGCCTCACCGGTGGTACTGCGGTGGATGCTTTTACGTTTACCAACAGCGGAAGCTTGTCCCGAACACTCACGGGTGGAACTGCTACTGGCGTTATCGATACATTGGACTTGTCTGCGAAAACATCAGCCTTGGATTTCCGACTCGATGCGACAACAAGCAGCGTACCTGGAACCCTTGGGGGCTACACAGGCCTCGAACTACTCGTCGGTAACAACCTTACTGGCACCCAAGTAACCCGAGTCAATAACACGACAACGGCTTGGGCTGTAAACGGTTCGGGACAAGTTATCGTGAGCTTGGTTACCTACAGCGGCGTCAAAGGCATTGTAGGAGGGATCGGCGTTGATACTTTAACCGGGCCGGCTCTTACCGGTACCGATGTGGCTCAATGGACCATCGACTCCGTCGGTGGTGGAACCCTTGCGATACCAGCGACAACCCTGGCTTTCTCTGGAATGAACAACCTTTCTGGCGGTACCGGAGCTGATGCCTTCGAAATCCTTCCAGCCGGCTCCGTTCCAGGTGCTTTGAATGCCGGTGTAGGAACTGGGCTCAACTCCATTAGCTACGCACAATGGACAACGGGTGTGACGGTTAACCTCGCAGTAACGACGGCAGCTAATGCGACCGCCATTACCGGAGCGCTGACCAACATCCAAATGGTCACAGGCGGAGCAGGAAATGACGTGCTGACGGGTCAAGCAGGGAAATCGACGATCTTAGTTGGACGCGGTGGAAACGACACCTTGACCGGTGGATCCCAACGCGACCTTCTCTTCGGTGGAACAGGTGCGGATACTCTTTCAGCCGGTAACGGAGACGATCTGCTTATCTCCGGAACGACGAGCTTCGACACCAACCGAGAAGCGTTGTTTAGGATCTATGCGGAATGGATCTCGACACGAACGTTTGCACAGCGTACCGCCAACATTTGGGGCAACGGAACTGGAACGCGAGCCAACGGCGAGACGTTCCTCAATAGCAGTGCTTCGGATGCGATCACCGATACCGTATTCGCAGACTCGGATGTCGACACGCTGACCGGTGGACTCAATCAAGATTGGTTCTTCGCAAGCTCGAACGATCTCTTGAATGATTTCCTCGGTACCGGCGGCGCTCCAGATCGTAGAGACAACTTGGTTTAAGGTACCTTGATCTCGTTGAGCCCCGTTTATAGCTCGACGGGTTGAGTGCTCCAACCGAGAGCCCATTGAAGCTGCAATTGAGAGCGGTTGTAATCCGCAACCGCTCTCAAATAAGCTCGCTGTGAAGCTTCCAGCGCCTGGATCGACTGCAATACCTCAATCGGCAGTCCTTCTGCCTCGCGGATCCGTTCTAGATTTCTGCGATAAGACTCTTTTGCGCTCTCGATTGCCACTCTAGCCATCTCAACTTGCTCGCGTCTTGCTCCAACCTGCACGTTTGCTTCGGCAACCTCTTGTGCGACTTGATCCATGAGGCGCAGCTTCGTATAGATCGCTTGCTGCACTTGAGCGTTCTTCTCCCGTCTGGCCGATCTTTCACCGACACCGAGATTTCGCATTTCCCAGACCATCATCGCATCGACGTCATATCTTCCGGCGAAATTTGCAGAATCGCTTCCAAGCCCTCCTCCGAAACTTGTTGTGCTAAATCCCAACAAAACGCTCGGAACAAACGGCGCATTCTTCTCACGCTTGTAAGCTTGACAAGCCGCAGCGACAAGACTCTGCGACTCTTTGAGTTCTGGCCGCATCGAGAGAGCCGTAGTAATCAAAAAACCTTCTTCGGACTCCACTGGCGTTAAATCCAATGGAACAACTGTCACATCCTGTGGTACCAACGATGAAGTCATCGGCATACTCAACGTTCTTGCTAATCTAGTAGAAGCAACCCGTTGTCGTTCTTGAGCGGAAAGACGCCTAGTTTTTAATAATGCTAACTCGGTAGCGGCCCGGTCTGCATCGGACTGTAAACCTTCTCCTGCTTGAGCGTAGTCTTGCGTCAGCTTGACTAACTCCTGAGTCCTACCTACGGATTCTTCCATAATCGCAAGGTCTTGATACGCCTCTAGCAATTCGACGTAAGCAACGGAGCCTTGAAGGAGTTGATGGTTGAAAACAGCGGTCGCTGCATGATCTCGCGCTTTCGCAATATTCTCAGCGGATCGTGGTAAAAATATAGCATCTGCCAAATGGAAGCGTGCAACCACACCCGGTTGCGTCGGTGAGCCTGCCCCTACCGCCCCTGCCCCCAAACCGTAATTCATCGAGTTAAGATCAACGTCAACAATGGATCCTTGTACGTCTTGGTAGTTTCCGTCCCTTCTACGGTAATTCATCCCCGACTGGATACTCGGAAGCCACATTGCATTAGCTCGCTCCAACTGAGCGTAAGCTTCCTGAACCCTCCACCGGGCTAACTCGACGACAGGATGCTCCCCTCCTATCATCGAAAGTGCTGTTGGCAGGTTGATGGGAATCGAACCTACTTCTTCAACGTCCGCGGAGACTTGATTTGCGGAAACCTGTTCCTTTGTATTGACTTGATGCGATGCGAGTTCAACTCTATTGACTTCTTCATGAGCAGGCTGAGTGCTGATCGAAGTTTGTGTAGCGGAATGAGGAACTGGCTTATTGCGAAGCGATTTCCCTGCACTGCAACCAACGACAAAAAGCAATCCCAAGCAAGCAAGACATGCCGTCGTTTTTCGAAGTAAAAACCTCGACGACCACTTGCTTGGTATTTCGCGCAATCGCATTTGAAATCTTCCAATACCTTGTTTGGTGCGGAGGGGGGATCACTCCGTAGCGATTCTCCCAATTCTTTTTCGGCAAACGATTAAAACGGCGATACCGTTTGTAGCGATAGCAATGCGGATCTGTGTTTCTAACAGCCAAAGCATTCCTTATGGATGGATTAAAAAGAGATGTACAATCTGGTAAGCTTTTCCGTCTGCGCAAAGCTTCCCGATACGCTAAAGTTTCCTCGGCACTCAGCTACAGCTACGTTCCCCTTCCGCGTCGATTCACCGAATCCTCATTCCCCTTCCTCGCTTTAAAAGTGACTTATGCACCTGATATCCTCTGCGATGCGTCGCCCTGCGACCGTCATAGTCTTGGTTCTCAGCGTCGCGATCGGATCCTTTCTTGCGGTCGGCCCGGCTCTATTCCAGCAGTACAAGATCGCTTATCCAGCTGGACTTCCGAAGGGAATGGAAGTCGACGTATTTCCTAAGCTGAACCTTCCGGTGATCTATGTGTGCCAACCCTACGGCGGGATGGATCCAGCCCAGATGGAAGGCTTTCTGACGAATTACTACGAATACCACTTCTTGTATATCAGTGGGATTCACCACGTAGAATCGCGAAACGTCCAAGGAACGGCATTGATGAAATTGTATTTTCATCCCGAGACCAACATGGCGCAAGCCATGGCGGAGACGATCAACTACGTCAATCGCTCTCAAGCCTTCATGCCTCCGGGAACGGTCTCCCCATTTGTGATGCGTTTCGATACAGGAAGCGTTCCTGTTGGCTACTTGGTTCTCTCCAGCGATACGCGAAGTATCGCGGAAATTCAAGACCTTGCTCTGTTTCGTGTCCGCCCGATGTTTTCCTCGCTGCCCGGTGTGTCGGCTCCACCTCCCTTCGGAGGAAGTGCTCGATCGATCGTAATCACGGTCGATCCGAGGAAACTTCAATCGCATAGCATGTCCCCAGATGAAGTAATCCTTGCTCTTACCAAAGGCAATACGCTTAGCCCATCTGGTAATATCCCAATCGGAGATTCGTACCCGATCGTACCGGTCAACTCTGTCGTCAAAGATCCTCAGCAACTAGGTACGATTCCTGTGCGGCTCGGTCCGAATCCAGTTTATTTGAGGGATATCGGTACAATTCAAGACGGTGCGGATGCGCCTGCCGGGTATGCGTTGGTCAACGGTCGCCGAGCTGTATACATTCTCGCCACAAAACGCGCAGATGCCTCCACGCTATCGGTTATCAACAACATCAAAGAAGCTCTTCCAAAGATGAAAGATGCTTTAGGGGCAGATGGAGAAGGGATTGACGTACGTTTCGAATTCGATCAATCACCCTATGTGACAAAAGCAGTCGGCGGCGTCCTAAACGAAGGCCTTCTGGGAGCAGGGCTGGTTGCGTTGATGATTCTGGTTTTCCTCCGCGATTGGCGCACTGCATTGATCGTCATCGTCAACATCCCGCTATCCATCTTCGCTGCGATTTTTGCGCTATGGCTAACAGGGCAAACGATCAATCTCATGACTCTCGGTGGTCTTGCACTAGCGATCGGAATTCTTGTCGATGAAGCAACCGTCTGCGTCGAAAACATTCATGCCCATTTGCATCGCAACGAACCCCTTGCCCATGCTGTCCTAAATGGCTCACAAGAAACCGTGACTCCACGATTGATGGCGATGTTATCTATTCTCGCCGTTTTTGTATCTTCCTTCTTTATGCAAGGTGCAGCTAAAGCACTCTTCGTCCCCCTCTCGCTCGCTGTAGGCTTTTCAATGATTGCCTCCTACATACTCTCAAGCACGCTCGTTCCAGTACTGGCTGTCTGGCTTTTGAAGTCCCCAACCGCAACGAACCATGAATCTGCGAAATCCGGCTTTCAAGCTTTTCGACGCCTCTACGAACACCTGCTAGGGGGACTAATGCATCTCCGCTGGATGCTCGTTCCCGCCTATCTAATAACTTGTATTGGTGCGGCAATCTGGTTAGCACCCAAACTTGGTCAATCGGTATTTCCAACCGTTGATGCCGGACAGTTCCGACTCCGTATGCGAGCCGCCGATGGTACCCACATCGAAAAATCAGAAGCGCTTGCAAAGCAAGCTCTTCAAATAGTCTCAGAGGAGCTTGGACCGGAGAATATCGAGCTTAGTCTCGGCTACGTTGGAATGATCCACTCGAACTTCCCCGTCAATGCCGTATATCAGTGGTCGCGTGGCCCCGAAGAGGCCATTCTGTACATTGATTTCAAGCACAACCTACAAATCAACAAAGAAAATATCACTGACGAAAAACTAAAAGCGAGGATTCGACAGAGACTTGCTGAATCGATGCCCGACGTTCGATTCTCCTTTGAACCTTCGGATATCATCAATGAAGTGATGAGCTTCGGCTCTCCAACGCCCATAGAAGTCGTTATCAGCGGAACCGAATTCGCGAAGAACCGCGAATTTGCAGATAAACTACGCCAACAGCTTGCTAACATCCCCACTTTGCGCGATGTCCAACTCGGTCAATCTATGGACTATCCAACCGTGCAAATCAACGTAGATCGCGAAAAAGCTGGGCTCGCCGGCTTAACACCCCTCGATGTATCTCGCGCTCTTGTGACCGCAACCTCATCGAGTCGCTTCGTGGTTCCAAATTACTGGGCAGATCCCAAAAGCGGCGTTGCTTATCAAGTCCAAGTAGAGATTCCTCGCCCCATAGTGCGCTCACCATACGATATAGAAACCGTTGGATCGATCGAACAACTCGGTCGAGTCCCCCTTCGAAAAACAGATGATGGTCAAATCCTTATTCGTGATGTCGCGACCATCGATAAAGGAACCATGCCGGGCCAATTCGATCGTTACAACATGAAACGGCAAGTTACGATCACTGCCAATATCTCCGGTACTGACCTCGGCTCGGTTACTGCACAGCTCAACAAAGCCATTGCGCAAACAGGGGAACCACCCAAAGGAAGTTTGATCGAGATCCGAGGCCAGATTCCTCCCATGCAAGAAATTCAATCCGGATTGGCAATCGGACTAATCCTCGCCATCTTCGCGGTTTTTCTTCTACTAACAGCTAACTTTCAATCTCTTCGGCTTGCTCTGGTTGCCATTTCCACGATCCCTGCTGTCCTTCTTGGTGTGATCCTCGCTTTGTACCTAACAAATACAACTATCAATATTCAGTCCTTTATCGGAGCGATCATGGCCGTTGGTGTTGCGATGGCAAACGCCATTTTGCTGGTTACCTTCGCGGAAAAACAACGCATGGAGTCTCATGATGCGAAGCAAGGTGCTATCCGAGGTGCGGGAAGTCGCTTAAGAGCCATTTTAATGACTAGTTTTGCCATGATTGCAGGAATGCTCCCAATGGCACTCGCTTATGGAGAAGCTGGTCAGCAGAACGCTCCCTTGGGCCGAGCCGTACTCGGCGGCTTGATCGCCGCCACCATCGCGACCTTATTCCTCCTCCCGCAGATCTTCGCAATACTCCAGTCTGGCGCAAAACATCAATCCGCTTCGATGGATCCATCCGACCCAGCCAGCAGACACTTTTCAAACTAACCCAATGAAATGACCTATAGGTCGATCATGAGAATCTCCAATAAGCCAATCCTCATTCTCCATTTCGCTTCAAGCAAATCTACTCGCACTCTATCCCTGCTTGCATTGTTGGGAACGTCTTGCGGTTGTGAATTGAAAAGTGTGCCGGTCGAGTCATCCACCAAACCATCCAATGCCACAACAACGCTCGATCGCGTTACGGCTGGACCTCCGGTGAGGAAAACCCTCAAGCTCTTCACGGAGCAACCGGCGAGAGTAGAAGCTTATTCACAAGCCCCCATCTTCTCGAAACTTTCCGGTTATATTGAATCCGTGAATGTCGATCTTGGAGACAAAGTCGCCAAGGGGGATTGTCTTATCGAGATACTCGCACCGGAGTACCACGACCAAGTAAAACAACGCACAGAGCTACTTGCCCAAGCACAGGCCCAAGTTCAACAAGCTCAAGCGGCATTGATTGCCGCCGACGCCGCTGCAAATTCCGCGAAGGCATTGGTTGCTCAAGCTCGAGCAGGGTTGGAACGGGCACAAGCCGATGTGCAACGAAGGAATTCCGAAAACCAACGGATGGAGCAGCTTGTCGCAAAGGGATCGGTGACCAACAAAGCCGCCGAAGAGACAGCCAGTCAACTACAAGCCGCCCAAGGTGCCCGAAACGAAACCATAGCAACGATCGATTCCGCAATGGCTCGCGAACAAGAAGCACTTGCAAAGGTAGGAACAGCAAAGGCTGACATCGAAGCAGCTAAAGCGCGTTGCAGGGTGATGCAAGCCGATATCGAGCAAGCCGAAACGATGCTCTCGTATGCAAAACTCGTCAGTCCATTCGATGGGATCGTAACAAGTCGCAATGTCGATACGGGACATTATGTACATTCCGCTGGAAGCACCAATGCTGTGCCACTTCTAACAATCGCCAATATCGACAAAGTACGTGTCTTTGTGAGCGTTCCCGAAACAGATGCGGTATGGCTGGATGCCGGGTTCGAGAATGAACAACTCGGAGACGCCGCTCAACTCATGATGGGTGGTCCAACTCCGAAATCGATCGATACGAAAGTAACCCGAACGAGTTATCAACTGGATCCTCAAAGCCGCAGTATGACGGCTGAAATGGACATAGAAAACAAAGAAACCAAATTACTCCCAGGTACTTTCCTCACCGCAAAGATTCTACTTGAAGAGCGCCCGGACGCCCTAACTCTTCCAATTTCCGCAATCGTAAAAAAGCCTGAAGGAACAATATGCTGCGTCGTCCGAGATGGAAAAATTCAACATCGACCGATCAAGCTCGGATTGCGTGTAGGTGACGATGTTCAAATCCTTTCAGGACTCGAAGAGAGCGATATCGTCGTGCTGATCCGCGCGTCGAATCTTCAAGCCGACCAGCCTGTAGAAGTAATCGTCAAGAAATGATGCGAGCCTAAAACCCTGAGAAAAGACGAAGTAGTCCATCGAAATCCGTAAACAGCGTTTCGTCTTGATCCGTACATGTTATGCCGGAGCCATAAATCAAGTTATGGCCCCTTCGCTTCAGTGATCAAGGCGTTAGGTTTCAACTCATTACTGACCAACGGCTGGTCGCGTGACTTGAAGCTTGCACGAAAACAAGCCCTTCGGATCCCCTCGCTCTTGGAGCGTCTGCGATAAAGTCGCGATCGTTCGCTGCGGCACCCCAACATGCACTTGGGTTCCCCCCCATTGAACACGAACTTCCTTATCGCAATCGATAAATGCATCGCTCAAATAGATGGTCAACTCTTGCAAGTCACTCTCCGTGATTCGGATCTCTTGGTTCTCACGCTCAACGACACTTAAGCTTCTGTCTGGTACTTGCCCTTCGGCCCCCAGCCAATAGAACCGCTTGCCTACAATATCGTCCTGCTTCCAAACAATCTTGGTTGGATACCGGTTTCGCGTGTATTGGGTCATCCATTCCAATGCCTCAGCATCCTGCCGATCCATCCAATGCCCCTTACCCGCATGAATCTTGACGAAATGCTCGTATCCTGATTCGTCCTTCTGACGCAATTCCCCTAAAAGACCTTTCCATGATTCAGCGATCTTGTTTCGGTTATAAGCACCATCTTTCTCTCCCATGTGGATCGTGAACGGAAGGTTGCGAAGTCCGAGCGGAGAAGTCTCATTAGGGTGACCAGCCATCATGGATGCAGCTGCAAACCGATCCGCCATGCGGGGAGCAAGCTGATACACTCCATCCCCGCCAGCCGAATAACCCATCAAATACACGCGGTCCGAATCAACATCCTCGAAGAGTATCATGTCCGCGATCAAACGATCGAAAAATCCATCGATATGCCCTTCGTGCCAGAGATTCCAAGTGTTCGTCGGTGCACGTGGAGCTAAATACACTCCTTCTTTTGGTTGATACAGTCGCTTCTGATTCTCATACTGCCCATCGTTGACGGCCGCCGGAGCTCCACCCCCTCCATGCATGCTAATAAACAACGCACGACCTGCCTGTGGCTTATCGCCAAATACCTTGTAAAAGAAAGGCATCTTCAATTCGCCTTTCTCAAGCAACTTTGCTTGAACCTCCTTTTCCCTTTCCGCACGCATCCGTTGGCGAAACTCCTCGACTAGTAATTCCCCAGCAAGTGAAGCTTCCTCGCGACTCAAAGCGACCTTAGCAAATGCTTGCTCCGCGATATCCCCACGCGAGTCAGCAGGCAGCTTTAAATATCCTTGTAGATCACGAATTACTTCCGTTGCACTTTTCTCATCGGTCTTTTTGTCTGCTTGAGCATCGTCAATCGTTGCATCGCTCTTACGCATGCTTTTCTCAGGAGTATCCCCGGAATCCTTCGTCGATGCGTCCGTAGTCGTCCCGACTGCGTTTCCATCTTCGCTATCGAATTCCCACGTAATAAGCTCTGGCTTACTACCGACGATAAAAATCCTTTCAAAAGATCGCCCTTTATTCTCGATAACAACGCGGTACGTCTGACCTTCCTTTAGGTAGTAATGCAAATGATCGTTTGAATCAAATGATTCGTCTCGCGTCGTACCTGAAGCAACCTCACCATTTGCATCAAACACCTTGGCATTGGCCACCACACGCGATCGTTTTCCTGCATCCACCGCGCGAATCGATACCATCTGAGTCCCCTCAGGAACCTTGAAACCAAGATTCGTGTAACGATCCGTGACATTCACCGCGCTGATGTAATCGATCGACGGATCCCAGACCATCGGAAACTTCAATGGAGTTTTCTGGAAACTCACCGCATAAATCGCATGCCTTCGATCATCTCGCTGCGCTGTCGATGCCCTTCCGATAAACCAAGCTTGATCCAACTTGTCGCCAGATGGCTCCGCTGCACCTGTAAAATGCCACCCTTGATCCCAAACTTCAATCCAAGAATGATTGCCGCTGTTGTCCGACCACAACGGCGTCCCGACAAAACGGGCCGGGATGGCCAACGCTCGGCACGCATCGATCAATAACACCGATAGTCCGGTGCACGAAGCCAATCCCGACTGCATGGATTCATACGGACTCTGATCCGCTTTCGCCCGCTTGGTGGAATACTTGACCTTCACCAACGGAAACAATCGCTGGTTAAGCAACGCTGCGGCTTGCCCAGGCGTCTTCGCCTCGGAAATCAAAGGCAGAAACTTCTCTCGGAAATCCTTCCGCCAAGCATCCCTGCGCTCGTTGATGTTCACATACGGAAGGATGTTGTTCAAGAAGATATCTTGAGGAATTTGATCCTTCCAAGGAGAAGCGTCCAGCGATTCGTGTGCAATGCGTATTTCTTCGAGAAGAAAATCCGCCTTGAGCGACTTCAAATCCCTCGGAGGCATATTCGCCACTAAGAACTCCGCAGAATGGCGGTGCTCGGCTGATACCTGCGCGAGAACCTTTTCAAGCTCCCCACGGTTTTCTCCCGCGACCGTTAACGCTTCATCAATGCGAGACTTTTCGATTTGGGAATGTCCGCTTGAAGCCGACTCAGCCTTGGGTAATCTCCCGTTCGGCTGAGCGGATTCCTGAGCATAGAGCGCCACAGGACTCACTGCAGTTGGATGGTATGCCCCTAGCAGACCACCGGTAGCGACCAAGAAATTCGTAACTGTTCTTCGGGTATATCGCATTGCTATTCAAATTCGAAATGTGGATGAAAATACTGGCAGTACTGCAAACAATAAGAGCTATGCTGAAAACAAAGTAATCAAAACTTACGGACTTGGGGTTGCATCGTGCAAGCGAAGGTCATCGAACTGAATATGCCCCCAACCTTCCCTGCTCTCGTCGACAAGTCGAACTTCAATCGCTTTCCCAACCCAATCTTTGGATTCGACCACGACACGATGCATCGTGTCACTATTGCGTCCATGTTCGGTGTGAAGCACCTTGTGTGACTGGCTATCGACAATCTCAAGGCGTGTAAGCGTGGACTCTCCACCTCCGATTAAAAACGAAAGAAACGGCTTCGTTATTCGGAATGGCTTGCTAGTCATCGTCCCCATCGCGACATCGGTTCCAATTTCCGAAGTCCCGATCCAATACTCACCTTGATGACCGGAGACCTGCCCCTTACTTCGCACCGCCACCGTATCTCCCTGGACCGGCTGATTAAAAAACGCGCCGCCGAAAGCTTGCCAATCACGAAGATCGCCTGTCTCGAAGTCAAAGTTCATCGATTCGGTCGATGACCAAGCGGGACGATGTCCACCGAAATCGTCGGCAATAGCAATCAAAGATTCCGCTACCGCGTCTTGCTTGTCTCTCTCATGCAACGCCTTGCGCGACGCACCCGCAGTATCCGATTTCAGTGCTGCCTGTGTCATCAAAACAACCCCGCGTTTGCTTGAACACAGTATGTCTAACTTCCCATCTCCATCCGCGTCTTCGACCGTCACTTGCGTACCAACACCACTGTCTTGATCGATTACATGCGGCTCGAATTTCAGCCCTCCGGAGACTGCGATCGGTTTGAACCAAACAAGCATTGGTAGCTCATTCTCACCGGGATCGTTGCCGTTATGCGCCCAAAATCGCTTCCCGGTAACGATGTCTAACTTGCCATCCCCGTCGATATCCGCGACTGCGACAGCATGCAGTTGTGAAATCGCCAAACCTGTTGGCGAATTCTCTATCCGATCAGTCATCACATCAATTCTATCCCAACGGTAATCCGAGTCCCCTTTGGTCTTCTTGTAGACCGCCAACCCATAGGCATGCGCCGCGAGCGAGGTGATGACTTCAGTGACTCCGTCACCTTCGAGATCTACGGCGTGCATTTGAGCACCTCCAGGTCCCGAAAAGGCAGCTGGGTGAAACTCCCATGACTTGCTAGGAAGATTTGATCCATCGCGTCCGGGGTTCTGCCACCAACCATCTTTGGAGAGCATGTCTTTGAAGCCATCATCATTGACATCGCCGAAACCGATTCCATGCGTGAAGCGTTGATATGGTCCGGATTCGCTTACGGCGTGAAAAGTCCAAGCGGTTGTGGGATTCTCAGGTATTTCAGCATATCCAAAATGTCCACCGTTGCAGCAAAGAAGCTCCGGTCGGCCATCCCCTGTGATATCCTCGAACATCGGGGACTCGTTGTCGGTGACTTCCAATACCGTGAATCGCTCCCAAAGTCCTCGGCGTGCCGCATCCTTTCCGGGATTCCGGTACCAATGCGATGCAGCCCCTGGAAATCCAACGACCAAGATATCCTGATCCCCATCAGCATCGATGTCGTAATGGAAATCGAAGAAGTACTCGGAGTAACCGTTGATGTTGTAAGGATTCGAATCGAAGAGCTTTGCCGTTTGCTGAAAATCGGGGCCGAAAAATACTTGATACCCCGATACGACATCGCAATGCCCATCGGCATCGAGATCCGCAAGCGTCCCTCCCTCACCGTGAAAAAGCTTGCTGATCTTGTATCGGTGCCATGCGTCTGCCGAATCCTCCGCCAGTCCCGTTTTCGTCTCTTGGGCTAAGCTGATGGTCATTCCAAGCGACATTGCGATCGAGGTCATCGCACAAGCGAATCCCGACCGCAACAAGTTCGAGAGTATGCCCTTGCTACTGCAACCAGTGCTACTGCAACCAGATAGGGAAGATGCAACCGGAGAAAGACCTAGGTTCAAGTGCGGGATCATGAAATTATGTGGATTAATAATCCGTGGTGTGGAGGGGAGAGGATAGGTAGGCAACGCTCTTCAGCGGATTCGCAAAACGGATTCGCCAAACGGATCTAGGGAACTGTTTCGCGGAACTGCTTCAGCGCGGGATTCTATTTCGCAGCGGAATTCTATCATACCTATTGACTGACTGGATCGCGACTTCATTCCAGCGGTTACAATGAAACGATTATCCTCACCTGATCTCCGTTTGTTTTCCTGATCTCAGATAACTTCCCGGCCGAGCTGGTCGCTCTCAAGCGATCGGTAAGCAATCGCCAAGCTTCACAATTATTGGACCGCCATGCCGACCAGCCGACACGAATTCAACGCATACGTTCGAGAGATCCAAACCAAAGATCCTAAGTCGAAACGCAATGAATTCGATTCGTTCCACTCATCGATGAGTCGCGAAGAGAAAGACAAACTCGTTTCGCGAACGCACCGGTCGTTTTGGACCTTATTCAAAGAGTTCTTGAATTTGATTCGTGGACACCACCATCAAATCCTCGTCGGCTTGATGACTTTAACCGTTTCAACCTTGCTGAGTTTGATTCCGCCCCTAGGTACTAAACTAGCTATCGACAGCGCATTGAGCGAGCGTCCAGAGCCACTCCCCTCGTGGACACCGTCGTGGTTATCTGGTTCAACACCCCTGCAACTCCTGATTTGGATTGCCGTGGCGGTAACCTCGATCACGTTAGTTCGCACACTGATCCACCTTTGGGGCAGATGGCAATGCACCAAAGCGGTCAATCAAGTGCAAACGGCTTTGCGCAAGAAAGTCTTCGATCACATGTTGCAGATGCCGCTGCAACGCGTGCAACAACTCAAAAGTGGAGGCTCCGCAAGCCTCTTGCGCGAAGACGCCGGCGGCATCGCCGATCTGATTTTCAGCATGCTCTATAATCCGTGGCAAGCGATCGTGCAACTTGTAGGAAGCCTGCTGGTTTTAGTCTTCGTCGATTGGCGACTTCTTGTTGCTGGACTTCTAGTCCTGCCGGTCGTCTACCTTACGCATCGGACTTGGATCTATCGTATTCGTCCTCTGTATCGCGACATCCGCTCGACGCGTCAAAAAGTGGATGCCAACGCTACAGAGACGTTCTCTGGAATTCGTGTGGTGAGAACCTTTGGGCGAGAACGAAGCGAGTCACAACGCTATGTTCGGGGTAATCACTACGCAGTGCGGCAAACACTTCTGGTCTGGTGGCGAACTCGATTGATCGAGGTGATTTGGGAAATCCTCATTCCACTCGCTTCGACACTACTCCTGGTCTACGGTGGGTGGCAGATCCTCCAAGGCTCGCTGACACTCGGTGATTTGATGATGTTCTTGGTCTATCTGACGATGCTACTCGGACCGATCGCAACGCTCACCGGAAGCGCTGTGCAATTCCAAAACAACCTCGCCGGACTCGACCGAATCCTCGACTTGTTAGCTTCGCCAACAGAAGCACAGGAAATTGCAAGCCGACGAGTTGGCAATGATTCACAACCACGACGAATCGATAAAGATCAGATTCGCGGAGAAGTCTCCTTTGTCAATGTTTCGTATCGCTACCCAGAGAGTCAAAACGATGTACTCTCTGAAATCTCCTTTGTCGCCGAGCCTGGCCAGACGATCGCGATCGTCGGTCGCAGTGGTGCTGGGAAAACAACCCTTTGCAATCTGATCGCACGATTCTTCTCTCCCTCCTCTGGCGCTATTCGAATCGACGGTATCGCTTCGGACGATATCGAACTGAGCAGCTACCGCCAATGGCTTGGAATGGTCGAACAAGATGTGTTTTTATTCGACGGTAGCATCGCAGAGAATATTGCTTACGGCAATCGAACGGCAACCTTTGAAGAGATTGAGCAAGCAGCTCGAGCAGCCGCCGCACATACATTTATCATGAGTTCACCGAACGGATACCAAACCAAAATCGGTGAACGAGGATTCAAGTTAAGTGGCGGCCAGCGACAACGCATTGCAATCGCACGAGCAATCCTCGCAGATCCGAAGATCCTGATCCTTGATGAAGCGACCAGTAACCTCGATAGCGAGAGCGAACAAGCCATCCAGGCAAGCTTGGAAAAGCTCCTAGGTTCTAGAACTTCCTTCGTCATCGCTCACCGCCTGAGTACCATCCAGAAAGCAGATCAAATCCTCGTGCTAGATGCTGGGAGAATTGTGCAAAAAGGAACCCACCGTGAATTGCTTGCTCAGCAAGGCATTTACCAACAGATGGTCCGGTTGCAAACCGATAACCCAATCAGCGTCCAATGGGATGAGTAATCCAATGGGATGAATAAAGCGTTTGCTGTTCCGCCCCCCTACCCTGCCAGCCCAAGCATTCCGGAGTTTGTTTGTGAAAATTCAAGGTATCCAAATCGAAGATACTTTTGCAGAAGCCTTCGACATGACCGCTACACGCGTGATCATTACCGCCGCTGAGCCAGCTTGGGCCGCTCGCGCGGGCGAAGCCATGACGGGATTCGCGACGAGCGTCATCGGTTGTGTGGTCGAAGCAGGTGTCGAATGCGAACTTTCTCCTGACCAGACTCCCGACGGTAGGCCTGGGGTATCGGTTCTGATGTTCAGTACGAGTGGAGATAAGCTAGAAGAGCAGCTCATTCGCCGAGTTGGCCAATGCGTTCTGACCTGTCCAAGCACATCGGTCTTCGCAGGATTGAAATCTTCTAAGAAGATAGCACTCGGATCTCGAATCAGATATTTCGGAGATGGAAATCAAATCTCGAAGCGGATTGGTCAAGCCCGCTATTGGCGAATCCCGGTAATGGACGGAGAGTTCGTCTGCGAAGATACCGCATACCGAACCAGCGCCGTCGGCGGTGGAAATTTCCTTGTCCTAGCCGAGACCATTCACGGTGCCCTGCACGCTTGCGATGCCGCCGTTGCAGCGATTCGAAAAATCCCCGAATGCATCGCCCCATTTCCAGGTGGAGTCGCCCGTAGCGGCTCAAAAGTCGGCTCGAAATACCCAGCGCTCCGAGCATCAACCAACGATGCTTTTTGCCCAACGCTTCGCGATTCACCTCGACTTGCGCAACAAGCCACTTCGGTACCTGACGGAGTAGGAGCTGTACTCGAACTCGTGATCGACGGACTCTCAGCCGATGGGGTTGGTCAAGCCATGCGAGCCGGAATCCTGGCCGTTTGCCAAGTGGGAGAATCGCTCGGAGTTCGTGCGATTACCGGCGGGAACTACGGAGGCAAACTAGGTCGCCACCACTTTCATCTCCACAAGCTCCTGGCGGACTTTCACGATCTTCAATCCTAAGCCTTATCATCTTACGACTAATCGCACCCCTAGCTGCGCGTCATACCCCTTTTCCGTTCTCCAATTCCTCGCTCCCGCTTCCACGAGTATTAAACCAAGCTACACTAACTTGCGTAGGATTTTCGTCGACAAATCACTCGTTGCCGAGCATACCAACTTGCCGAGCAGACCATTTCACCGCAAATCCCAAGCGGACTAAACTTATGCCAACCTACGCACTTCCCTGTTCCAAATGCGGTCAATCGATCCCCGTCAGGATCGCACATGCAGGCAGTACTGTCCGCTGCGATGCATGCGGCTCGAACGTCGATGTGCCAGGAACCAAAGGACTTCGAAGTCTCTCCGTGATCGATGAATCCAGTCAGGCCCAGCGAACAGCTTCCGAAACGAAATCAGCAGGATCGCTGGGGCTAAATCTCTTGGCCGGTCTATGCCTTGCGCTGGCGACCATGGGTCTTGGGTATGGTTCCTATCTAGCCTTTTTGCGATGGACTGCTCCCATCGAATTCGGGCACAGCGCAGAAGAGCTCTATGCCGAAATGCGAGAGAAATCCGCAAGCGATCCCCCTGTACGCATGTGGGATCACTGGCAGTATTTGGTTGAGACAGGACTTCCCAATCATGATCCCCCTTTGTACTTCGTCCTCGCAGAAGTCTACAATCGTCAGATACCTTGGATGATCGGGTCGCTTGCAGCAGGTTCTATCGGCCTACTGTCATTTCTGATCATTGCCTTGATGAGCAGAAAGTCAGGAAAAACAGCGCGATGATTTGCAATGCAAGGAAGCGAATCGTATGAAAAAAGAAACTCATCAGGAAGCTAGCCCACCTGGGGCCTGCCCGCCGCTTCTACGCCGAGTTGTCTCCTGCCTTGTGATCGCTCACCTGCTGGCAGTACTCGCTGAACCTCTCGCTTTTTTCTCCCGAAGCGACTTTCAAGTCGCCCCGGAATTTTTAGCCCTTCGACGAGTTGCTGCACCTTATGCAGAATGGATGTACCTCGACCATGGCTACTTCTTTTTTGCTCCCAACCCCGGCCCAAATCACTTAGTCGGCTGGAAAGCAAATATCGCCAAAAGCGATCAACTCCCCGAAGTCCTATTTCCCGATCGACGTCAACAATGGCCTCGGTTGCGATACCACCGCTATTTCATGCTTTCGGAATTCTATAACAACTCGTTCGCTCCTACCGAACTGCTTCCCGAAGATCGTCAGAACCCAGAATTCTACAAGCGTTGGACGGACGATCGAAGATTTTACGAAGCACTCCAGCGATCCATAATCAATCGCATTTTTTCGGCCAGCAGTCCGGAAGCCAGCAGTCAGGAAGCCAGCAGAGCGACCCAGAATAGCCAAACACCGAATCGAGTGCCCTCTCTTGAACCTGGTCAACTCGTGCGACTTGAGCGTCCGCTCCCTTCCATCGATGAATACTTCACCGAAGGACAACGCCTGGATGATTCCCGCCGATTGATCGAACTGAGCGACTCCCCTGTGCGATGGGCTCAAGAGAATACCAGCGACAAAAGCACGGAAGAGCAATCCGATCCTGCCACGTTAGTTGTGCCTGAGGCAAACCAGAAACCCGGCGCGCCTTAAGAGTCAGGGATCACCATGCAATTACTTCATATCATTAAGAACGCTTGCCGCGCATTCGAATCGTTCTTCTTCGCGCCATCCTCACCGAACATGTTGGCGTTGATCCGCATCGCCACCGGTGCAATGCTTGCCTACATCCATCTCGTTTGGTTGATGGATTTGAAAAGTTTTTTTGGGCCCGATGCCCTGATCAACGCAGAAGTCCTCCAGCTTCTTCATTCCGGCCGCTGGAAATGGACTTATCTCAACGGCAATGAGTCATTGCTCTTCGCAACACTTCACGAAATCGCCGCGATGAGTTGCTCGGTGGCAATGGCCCTGGGAATCCTTACACGATTCTCCACACCGTCAGCATGGTTCCTAACGCTCATGACGACGCATCGCTTGACTCCGATGCTCTTCGGTCTCGATCAAATCGTGTTGATGCTCAGCCTAGCTCTTTCATTATCGCGATGCGGAGATGCATGGAGCTTAGACCGCAAATTTGGTTGGATCACAAACCCGAGCGACTCTTGGCGCAATACCGTCGCAACACGTTTGATTCAAATCCATCTATGTGTGATTTATTTCTTCGGTGGGCTTGGCAAAGCCCGAGGTTGGATGTGGTGGGACGGCAGCGCGATGTGGTTTGCAGCCGCCTCGTATGAATATCAATCTCTGGACCTTACATGGATCGGTAGATATCCACTTCTGGGCTCCATCTTGACGCATGCGACGTTGTTGTGGGAGTTATCGTATGCGGCGTTGGTTTGGCCAAAAACGACCAGACCGGTTGTCGTATTCATAGCAATGCTAGTCCATGCAGGAATCGCACTGTTTCTTGGAATGATCACTTTTGGAACCATGATGATGGTGGCAAACTTGGCTTTCTTCCCGGCTCAATTCGCTGAACGTTTTGATCCAAGCCGCCCCGATCGCGATAGAGAATGATCGCGACGCAAGCGGAATTCACCCCCTAGGGGTGCCGTCCCCCTCTCTGGAAGTGCAAGCTGCACCGAATATGCAGGAATTGAGGATTTTGCTTGTTGAATCGATGAATTTCGGACAATAAAGTTACACGCACAGCCCGCAAAACTTACGCAGTTTAACAACCACGCCGATCCATCCTTTCTTCCTTCGTGCACCGGACTGTCATCATGTTGCATTTACTGGCTTTGAATTCCTCTCGTCTTGGAAAACTCCCTTCACCACTGAACTCTCTGCGGTTCTCAATGAGCATCCTCGCTCTGGCGTGCTGTTGCACTTTGTCGGCCAGCACCCAAGCTGGTCTCGTTCCAGGTGGCGGTGATTTGGACAACGACCTGAACAACGCCCTACGCTTCGATCCCTCCACACCCACCCCAGTCAAAGTCGCTTACAAAGACGCAAGCCTACCCGTAGATCGATTCA